>CAVAUD010000050.1:0-15037 GCA_963591565.1 bacterium | reverse complement strand
CCCATGGCAAAGAACGGGAATCCGCTGCTGATGAGGGCGATGACTGGGCGCTAGATCAAGCTGAACAGGCCACGTTCCCCGTTCGCTGCCGCAGCCCGGCGTATCATCGTCTTAGGCTTGTGGCTGCAAACATTCGGGACGGCGATGCGACATGGTGCACAGTGAAATGAGCGACAAGATCCGCGGGCGGCTCCAGGGGCTTCTCGCCATCCTGTTGGCCTGCGTGTTGGCGACGGGGTGCTCGGGGTCGGGCACCAACTCGCGGCAGGCCGAGACCACGCAGTCTCAGGAAACGACGGCCGTCGAGCAGGTCCAAGAGGAGAAGTCCGTCTCGGCCGACACGCAGGACGCCAGCGGCGAACCTGCCGCCTCCCCTGCCGAGGAGCCCGCTAGTACAACGTTGGATCTGTCGGCCATCCCGGCTTACTCCGGCTCGGCCTCGACGCCCGTCCTGGGCAACGCGCCCCAGTTCAGCGACGCAGACAAGACGCGCGGGAGCTTCGAGGAGTACTCCGCGCTCGACACGCTCGGGCGCTGCGGCGTCGCCTTCGCGCTTATCGGCACCGAGACCATGCCCACCGCCGAGCGCGGCAGCATCGGCATGATCAAGCCCTCGGGCTGGCACACCGTGCGCTACGACGGCCTGGTCGACGGCAACTACCTGTACAACCGCTGCCACCTGATCGGCTACCAGCTGGCCGGCGAGAACGCCAACACCAAGAACCTCATCACGGGCACGCGCTACCTCAACGTCGACGGCATGCTTCCCTACGAGAACGAGGTCGCCGACTACGTGGAGCGCACCGGCAACCACGTGCTCTACCGCGTCACGCCGTGGTTCGAGGGCAGCAACCTCGTGGCGACCGGTGTGCAGATGGAGGCCTGGTCGGTCGAGGACGCGGGCGCCGGCGTGAGCTTCAACGTCTGGTGCTACAACGTGCAGCCGGGCGTGAGCATCGATTACGCGACCGGGGACAGCGCGCTTGCCGAAGGGGCAACGACCACGGCGGACGAAGGAGCGGCGGAGTCGGCCGAGGCCGCGTCTGGCGAAAGCGACGCTTCGACCTCGAGCGAGGCCACCGAGCAGAGCTACATCCTCAACACCAACACGCGCAAGTTCCACCGCACCGGCTGCGGTTCCGCGAAGAAGATCAAGGCCAAGAACCGCGAGGACTTCACCGGCACCCGCGACGAGGTCATCGCCCGCGGCTTCGAGCCCTGCAAGAACTGCAACCCGTAGGGAGCCCAACGACATCGTGAACAGGGCTACTCCCCGTTCCGCCACCCGTTCACGAAAAAGGGCCCTGTCCAGTGACAGAGCCCTTTAAGCTGCAACTTGGAATCCCAGCGGGGCGCCGACCGTTACAGCAGGTACGGCTCTACCTCGTCGCCGGAGCAGAAACGGCGCGAGAAGTCGAGGGCGCGGTGCTTGGCCTCCTCGAGGGCAGCCTCGGAGTAAATCCCGGGCAACAGCGCCGTCGACGCGCACATCCTCGCCGCGTGCAGGCCGCGGACCTGGGCTTTTGTCTCCGCGATTTCGTCGGCTTCCATGCCGGGGCACAGCTCGGCCAAAAACGCGTCGAACAGGGCCTCGCCCTCCTCGGCGCCAAGGCGCGTGCCCAGAAGGCCGTCGCCCAGCTCGCCCGCGGCCGCCTGCGAGGGCAGAAAGACGCAGTGCGAGTACATGCTCATGAGGTCGAAGACAAAGTGGCCGCGCCCGCAAAGCATGAGGTCGATGAAGGTGACCTTGCCGTCGGCGCTCAGGATCGCGTTGCCGGGCTGGCAGTCGCCCTGAACGAAGGTCGCCGCATCAGGGATGGCCTCGAAGGCCGCGCGCAGGGCTGCCGCTTCCTCGGCCGAGAAGAACTCGGGGTCAAGGCCGTCGCACAGCGCGATGCAGAGTTGCTTGATGTCCGGCAGGCGGTCATCGGCCAGGCGGGTGCGACGGAAATCGCGCACAGCCTCGGTGAAGGCGGCGAGAAGCTCGCCGTTTTGATCGGGGTGCTCGGCCATCAGCGCATCGAGCGTGGTGCCGCCGACCTTCTCCATAAGGATGCCCAGGTCACAGCCGTGGTGAACAATCTCGTAGGCACGCGGGACCGGCAGGCCGTCGTCGTGAGCGGCGCACGTGAAGAAGAACTCCTGGCACACGAGCAGCTGCGGGACCTGGGGGCGGAACAGCTTGAGGACCTTCTCGCCAAGGTCATAGACCACCGAGGTGCGGCCCTCGCCGATCACGGGCGCGTCGCCGGGGTCGACCTCGCGCAGATCGTCTAAACGGGCTTCGGAAGGCAGCTCGCTCATACGGCCGAGCTTTCCCGATTCGATGAGCTCGACTACCATGAGCTGGGCTTTATTGGGCATATGGCACCTCCGGGCAAATCATGTGGCTGCGGGCGTCGCGCAGGCGGCGGCGCCGTCCCTACAGTATAGGCGCTCGGCGCACGCGCCGCTACGGCCAGGCGAGCTTCGCGCGGTTCTCGCGGACGTGATGCAGCCAACGCGGAGGCTGCGCTCGGCGCCGCCAAGGCCCCTCCTGTGCGAGCTTATTCGATATCTGCATGCTCGGCGACTTTCGCTGCGAGGTTATTGCGTAAATGCATGCTCAAAATGCTCCTTGAAGCGCCTTTTACGTTGCCGCGCCGACAAAACCCCAGGATAGGTTTTACTCGATTCGCCAAAAACGCCGTTTAGAGCATGCAGATACGCAATAACCTCGCAACGCATTGCCCCGAACATGCAGATACGCAATAACCTCGCAGCACCGGCCACGCCAACGCGCCCTGTTCCATAACGTAACGCACGGTTTAATTAATCCCGGCAATCCAGGGACGCCCGGGGTTCTCGCCCCACGCGGTCGTATCATGAGGGCCGTTTTCGACCTTCGGGAGGTTTTTGTTTTGCAGGCTTGGAAGTCGCTGGGTTCGTTCATCGGGAGCCACTTGGCCTTTATCGCCCCCATCTGCGTCGCGCTGGGAGTCCTCTTCCCGCAAGAGCTCGCGCCGCTAAAGCCCTGGGTAACGACCCTGTTTGCCTTCATGACCTTCCAAGGCGCGCTGGGCAACAACTTGAGGCACCTCCTTCACGCCTTCCGCCACCCGGCGCCGATGCTCGTGACCCTTCTCATCTCGGCCGTCGTGATGCCGGTCGTCGCGTACGCCCTGGGCCTGCTCTTCTTTGGCGACAACCTCAACATCGTCTGCGGAATCGTCCTTGAGTACAGCGTGCCCGTGGCCGTCGTCTCGGCCATGTGGATCAACATGTTCGACGGCGACCTCTCGCAGGGCCTGGCCACGCTGCTGGTCTCGACCGTCCTGGCGCCCGTGACGATCCCGCTTACCCTGCAGCTTCTCCTGGGCCAGACCGTCGAGGTCGACGCCGCCTCGATGATGCAGAGCATGCTGGTCCAGATCGCCCTGCCGGCGCTGGCGGGCATGCTGGTCAACGACCTCACCCACGGCCGAGGCAAGGCCGAGCTCTCCCCCGTCCTGGCCCCGGCCGCCAAGATCGCCCTCGTGCTGGTGATCCTGGCCAACTCGACCGGCGTTTCTCCGTACATGCGCAACCTGACGCCGCAGCTCGTGGGCGTCATCGTGTTCATCGGCCTCTTTGCGGCAACGGGGTATTTCTGGGGCCTGGGCATCTCGCGCCTGTGGCGCCGCGACCGAAAGACGCAGGTCACGATGACGTTCCAGACGGGCATGCGCAACATCTCGGCCGGAGCGGTGCTGGCCGCGCAGTACTTCCCCGGCGAGGTCATGTTCCCGGTCATCGTGGGCACGCTGTTCCAGCAGGTCCTGGCCGCGTGCTTTGGCAACTTCATGAAGTGGCTGCTCGCGCGCGAGGATGCGGCGGCGGAGAAGGACGCGGCGTAGGTCCGGGTGGGCCAGATCGAGTCGCCTTGGGGACCCAAAACCGGGCCGCACGAACGCCCGAGCGAGATTTTCCATTTTAAACTGAGAACCGCCGAGTAGACAGCTGCTCGGCGGTTCTGCCAACTGGGCAAACGTCGACGTCCCAGGGCCGGCTACTCGACGATTCCGAATTTAAAATGGAAAAGGTCGCTCGGGATTACAAAAGGCGGGGTTTGAAGCGGTTCAAACCCCGCCGCGCCCCTTATCGCACGCGCGTCCCGCGGTAGACGAAGGCGCAAACCACGCCGACAAGCGCGGCGAAGGTCGACGCGCCGAACAAAACGGCCTGCGGGCCAAAGGCGGCCGAGAGCGCCGGGGCCGCGAGCAGCGGCAACGCGCCGGCCGAGTTCATCGCCACGCGCATGACCGAGGCCACGCGCCCGATCGTCGCCGGGTCGCTACGCATCTGCATAAGCGTGCTGCGGATAGGCGCCAGCATGCCGAAACCCACGCCGCAGACAACCTGGCCCACGGCCGCCACCAGCACAAACGGCGTCCCGGTATAGATCATCGAACCGACGCCGACCAAAACCAGCACCA
Source organism: bacterium (assembly GCA_963591565.1). Lineage (GTDB taxonomy): Bacteria > Actinomycetota > Coriobacteriia > Coriobacteriales > Atopobiaceae > Paratractidigestivibacter. The sequence continues at coordinate 10,583 of CAVAUD010000050.1, read as the reverse complement.
TCGCCAAAAGCCAGGTCGACAGCTTCTTGTGGTCGATCCGCAGGACGAGAAGCGAACCCAGCGTTCCGCCCAGGCCGGAGGCCGAGGACAGCCACCCCATCCAATCGGAGTCGACGCACAGGACGTCGCGGTAGAACAGCGACTCCAGCGAGTCAAAGGCCCCGTAGGCAAAAAAGCCCAGGAAACTGATGATGAACAAGATCCGCAGGTCATCCTTGGTAAGGACGATCCGCACGCCCTCGAGGACCTCGGCAAAGAAGCTCGGCTTCTCGACCGGGCCCGCGCCTTCGGCCGCGGCCGCCTCGTGCACCTGCTTGCCCACCGGCTTCTCCTCGCGGGTCGCCCACGCCAGGGCCAGCGCCGGGAAGGGCGCCAGCGCCATGATCGAGAAGACGCAGCGGTTGGGCGCCCAGGTGCAGATCCAAGCCGCCAAGGCCGGCCCCAAGATAACCGAAACACCGGTCGCCACCTGGCTCAGCGAGTTCGTGCGCGACAGCTCGCGCGCGTTCTCGGTGAAGAAACGCGGGTAGGCGTCGACCGCCGTCGACGACGCGCCAAAGAAAAACCCGTTGGCGACCGCCGCAAAAAACAGCGAGGGGTAGCTCACCGGAGACAGCCACTCGAAAAGGCCGGTCAGCGCCGTGGCGGCCAGCAGCGCGAGCAGGGTCTTGCGCGGCCCGATCCAATCGATGACGGGACCGCTCGCCAGGTTGCCCACGACCAGCATGGCGTTGAGGGCAAAGGTCAAAACCGAGACCTCAAGCGCGCCCGCGCCCAGGTCATACGTTGCGCAGCCGATGATGCCCACGAAATACGTGGACTGCAGGGCGATCATCAGAAAAAGATTGATGCCCACGATTCGCCCAAAGGGCGATTTCAACAAAGACATGAAACAGCTCCAAAAGTCAGAGTTCTAGTGAGGTTTGGCAAATGGGCCGCAGCACCAGCGACCCGTGCACGGCCCGCGCGCCAGCAGGCCCGCAAGCACCTAATGCGGCAGGTACACGCCGCTCTCGAACATGTAAAGCATATGCCAACCTCCTCGGACGGAGCCAACAGCTCCTACCCTACCACCCGCCGTGTTTCGCCCCGGTAAAAACCCGCCGGCCGACGCCACGGTCCCCTCCCGCCGGCGCCACGGCCCCCTCCCGCCGGGCCCTTCTCGCCGCTCTTGTGTAATTCCCCCCGATTTGGGGGTATTTACAGCAATCAACCGCCGGCGACGGGCGTATAATCCCCTCTCGCTGGTGTGAATTAGCAAGCACGCGCGCGACCCGCGAGGCCCCATGCCCTCGCCCCGGCCGCGCCGACAATAAGGAGAGACCATGTCAGAACCCCTTCTTCGCGTGGAGAGCCTCTGCGCGGGCATCGAGACCAAGCGCATCCTGCGCGGCGTCGACCTTTCCGTCAACGAGGGCGAGTGCCACGTCCTGATGGGCCCCAACGGCGCGGGCAAGTCCACGCTGGGCCACGTCGTCATGGGCGATCCCACCTACAAGGTGACCCAGGGCTCCATCTGCTTCGACGGCCAGGACATCACCGAGGCCACCCCCGACAAGCGCAGCCTCGCGGGCATCTTCTTGTCCTACCAGGCCCCCGTCGAGGTCCCCGGCGTGCCCCTCTACAGCTTCCTGCGCACGATCTGCCAGATGCGCCCCGAGCTCAAGACCACCGCGCGCAAGTTCCGCCAGCGCGTGGGAGAGATCGCGGACCAGCTCGACCTCGACCAGTCCTTCCTCATGCGCGAGCTCAACGTGGGCTTCTCCGGCGGCGAGAAGAAAAAGATCGAGATGCTCCAGCTGCTGCTTCTCCAGCCCAAGCTGGCCATTCTCGACGAGACGGACTCGGGCCTCGACGTCGACGCCCTGGGCGTGGTCTCGCGCGGCATCGCGGCCTACCGCGAGCAGTGCGACGGCGCCGTGCTGGTCATCACCCACAACACCCGCATCCTCGAGCGCCTCGACGTCGACCAGGCCCACGTCATGATCAAGGGCCGCGTGGTCGAGGAGGGCCCCTCCTCCCTCATCGACGAGATCGACCGCAACGGCTTCGAGCGCTTCGAGGCCAAGGCGGCGGCCGAGAAGACCGAGGGGGCGGCAAACTAGTGGCAGACGAGCGCGAGAAGAAGCGCACGCAGGTAGCAGACGTCGACCGCTCCCTCTACGACTTCACCAAGTCCGAGGAGGGCTACGAGCGCTACGCCGACGGCCTGACCCCCGACATCGTGCGCGCCATCAGTGCCAAGAAGAACGAGCCCGCCTGGATGCTCGAGATGCGCCTCGACGCGCTGGAGAAGTACCACGCCCGCGACATGGCGGACAACTGGGGACCCTCCATCGCCGGGCTCAACCTCGACCACATCTCGGCGTACGTCTCGCCTAAGACCAAGCAGGCCAAGAGCTGGGACGACGTGCCCGCCGACATCAAGGACACCTTCGACCGCCTGGGCATCCCCGAGGCCGAGCGCGAGAGCCTGGCCGGCGTGGGCGCCCAGTACGACTCCGAGATCGTCTACCACAACATGCGCGAGGACGTCGCCAAGCAGGGCGTCATCTACACCACCATCGAGGACGCGCTGCACGACCCCGAGTGGGAGCCCGTCGTCCACGAGTACTTTGGCACCTTGATCCCGCCGACGGACCACAAGTTCGCGGCCCTGCACTACGCGGTGTGGAGCGGCGGCTCGTTTGTCTACGTGCCCGCCGGCGTCACCCTGGACTACCCGCTGCAGAGCTACTTCCGCTTGAACGCCGCCGGCGCCGGCCAGTTCGAGCACACCTTGATCATCGTGGAGCCCGGCGCTGACCTGCACTTTATTGAGGGCTGCTCGGCCCCTAAGTACTTCGAGGCCAACCTGCACGCGGGCGCGGTCGAGCTGTTTGTCAAGGACGGCGCGCGCCTTCGCTACTCGACCATCGAGAACTGGTCGAAGAACATGTACAACCTCAACACCAAGCGCGCGAGGATCGGCGCCGACGCAAAGATGGAGTGGGTCTCCGGCTCCTTCGGCAGTCACGTCTCGTACCTGTACCCCACCACCGTCATGGAGGGCGCCCGCTCGAGCTGCGAGTTCACCGGCATCACCTTCGCCGGCGCCACGCAGGACCTCGACACCGGCTGCAAGGTCATCATGAACGGGGCCGACACCACGGCCTCGATCAACACGAAGTCCATCTCTAAGGACGGCGGCGTGAACACCTTCCGCAGCTCCGTCGTGGTGGGCCGCCGCGCCGACCGCGCGCGCTGCTCGGTCTCCTGCCAGTCCCTGATGCTGGACGACATCAGCCGCTCGGACACCATCCCGGCGATGGACGTGCGCAACGCGACCGCCAACGTGGGCCACGAGGCCACGATCGGCCGCATCGGCGACGACACCATCATGTACCTCATGAGCCGCGGCTGCTCCGAGGCCGAGGCGCGCACCCTTGTCGTCAACGGCTTCGCCAACCCCGTGTCCAAGGAGCTCCCCATGGAGTACGCCGTGGAGATGAACAACTTGATCAAACTCGAGATGGAAGGGGCGATCGGCTAATGGCAGACAACGCAACCGCCGCCGTCGAGGCCGAGCAGGCCAGCGCGGCCCCCGTCGCCGCCCAGGCCCCCGAGGCCCCGGCCACCACGCTGGAGCGCGTCAACGTCGCCCCCGCCCAGACCTGGAACCGCCTGCGCGCCAACGACGTCACGCTCACCGTCCCCAACACCTCCCGCAAGGGCGACGTCTACTTCGCCCTGCCCCGCCTCTTCTCCAAGATCGAGTGCGGCATGGGCGAGAAGGTCAGCGCCTGGGCCGTCTCTCAGGCCGCCGGCGCCCGCTACGTCGAGGTGCCGAGAAACACCGTGCGCGAAGAGCCCGTCGTGATCGAGGTCGGCGGCGACGCGGCCGCCGTGGCCGATACCGGCGTCATGGTCCGCGAGGGCGCGAGCTGCACCATCGTCGTGGCCGTCACCGGCGAGGCCGCCAAGGTCTCGGCCGAGGCCGCGGCGACCACCGCCTCGCTCCTGCGCGTCTACGCGGGCCCCGGCGCCCAGGTCCAGATCGTCGAGGTCATGGGCTGCTCCGAGGGCGCCCAGCACCTCGAGAGCGTGGGCGTCGTATGCGAGAAGGACGCCCGCGTCGAGGTGCGCCAGTACGCCCTGGGCGGCGGCACCGTGGCGGCCGGCTTTGCCTGCGACCTTCTCGGCGACAACTCCCGCGTGGACCTCACCTGCCGCTACTATGCGCACAACCGCGACATGCTGGACATCAACCACGTCGTGCGCCAGCGCGGCCGCAACACCCGCGCCGAGGTCCACGAGTCCGGCGCCCTTGACGACGCCGCGCGCAAGTCCCTGCGCGCCACGATCGACCTCATCCACGGCGCCCGCGGCTCCAAGGGCAACGAGGCCGAGAACGTCCTGGTCCTGGGCGACGACGTGGTCAACAAGACCATGCCCGTCATCCTGTGCGACGAGGACGACGTGGCCGGCAACCACGGCGCCACCATCGGCAGCGTCTCGCCCGAGCAGATCGACTACCTGATGGGCCGCGGCCTTTCCCGCGACCAGGCCGAGCAGCTCTTTGTTCGCGCCATCTTCGAGGACGCCATCATCAACGCCCCCGAGGACGCCTCGCGCGCCGCCGCCGTCTCTTTTGCCGAGAAGGTCCTTGGCCCCGAGATCGCCCACGACTTCAACGAGGGAGCGGCCGAGTAATGCTCGACATCGAGAACAACCCCTACAAGGCAGACTTCCCGCTGCTCGCCGACCACCCTGAGCTGGCCTTCCTTGACTCGGCGGCCACCGCTCAGCGCCCGGCGAGCGTGCTGGGCGCCCAGCGCCGCTTCTACGAGACGATGAACGCCAACCCCCTGCGCGGCCTCTACGGGCTTTCCGTCGCCGCCACCGCAGAGATCGAGGCCGTCCGCAAGCAGGTCGCCGGCTTCATCGGCGCCGTCGACGCCGCGGGCAAGCCCGCCGCGACGGACATCGTCTTTACCCGCAACGCCTCCGAGGCCTTGAACCTCGTGGCCAAGTCCTTCGCGCCCACGGTCCTTGAGCCGGGCGACGAGGTGGCCGTGACCGTGATGGAGCACCACTCCAACCTCATCCCCTGGCAGCAGGCCTGCCGCGCGGCCGGGGCGACCCTGGTGGTCATGCACCCCGAGAAGGACGGCACCCTGACCAGCGCAGAGATCGAGCGCTGCGTGGGCCCGCGCACCCGCATCGTCGCCTGCGCGCACGTCTCCAACGTCATGGGCTGCGAGCTTCCCGTGGCCGAGCTCGGCCGCGCCGTCCACGCGCACGGCGGCTACCTCGTGGTCGACGCCGCGCAGTCGACGCCCCACCTGGCCGTCGACGTGGCCGAGCTGGGCGCCGACTTCCTGGCCTTCTCGGCCCACAAGTGCCTGGGCCCCATGGGCATCGGCGTTTTGTGGGGCAAGCACGAGCTTCTCGCCTCCATGCCCCCGATGCTCACCGGCGGCGAGATGATCGACTCGGTGAGCGAGCAGGACGCCACGTGGGCGCCCGTGCCCGAGAAGTTCGAGGCCGGCACCCAGGACGCCGCCGGCATCTACGCGACCGGCGCCGCGATCACCTACCTCACGCAAACCGTGGGCATCGACGCCGTGGCCGCCCGCGAGGCAGCCCTTGTCGCCTACGCGATGGAGCAGCTCGCTGACCTGGGCTTTATTGACCTTATCGGCAGCGCGGACCCGGCCCGCCACCACGGCGTCGTGAGCTTCAACGTCCGCGGCGTCCACCCCCACGACGTGGCCAGCATCCTCGACATGTCCGGCGTCTGCATCCGCGCCGGCCACCACTGCGCCCAGCCCCTCCTCACCTGGCTGGGCGTCGAGAACCTCGCGTGCTGCCGCGCGTCTCTCGCCTTCTACAACGACAAGTCCGACGTCGACCGCCTGGTCGCCGGCCTCACCCAAGTTTGGCAGGTATTCAATGGCTGTAACTGACCTCTACAACGCCGAGTTCATGGACCACGTCACCCACCCGGACTACAAGTACCAGATGGACGACGCCGACTGCACCCACGAGGGCGTGAACCCTTCCTGCGGAGACGAGCTCACCTTCTCGGTGCGCTTCGCCGAGGACGGCACCATCGAGGAGGCCGCCTTCACCGGCCACGGCTGCGCGATCAGCCAGGCCTCGGCCGACATCATGAGCGACCTCATGATCGACAAGACCCCTGAGCAGGCCATCGAGCTCTGCGGCCTGTTCATGCAGATGGTGCGCGGCGAGGTGGCCGAGGACGACCCGGCCTTGGACGCGCTTGAGGACGCAGGCATCCTGAAGGACATCGCCCACATGCCCGCGCGCGTGAAGTGCGCCGAGCTCGCGTGGCGCACCCTGCAGGAGATGCTCGAGAACCGCTAGGCACGCTGCGGCGCCGCGGCCCACGAGGCAGCTGGCACCCCAACCCTGACCCCCGTGCGGCGGCCCGACCGCCCGCGCGGCCTTTGATTGACGATAGGAGACCCACATGGGAATGTTCTCGACAAAGGGGATGTACGCCCTGCGCGCCATGGCGGACCTCGCCTCGCACGAGGGGTGGGTCTCGCTGGGCGACGTGTCCAAGCGGCAGAAGATCTCGCGCAAGTACCTTGAGCAGGTCATCTCGCTCATGCACAAGGCCGGCTACGTCGAGAGCCAGCGCGGCAAGGGCGGCGGCTACAAGCTCAAGCGCCCCGCCAACGAGTACACGCTGGGAGAGATCCTGCGCGCGGCCGAGGGGTCGCTCGCGCCCGTGAACTGCCTGGACTGCTCGAACGGCACCATCTGCCCGCAGATCGGCTCTTGCAGCACGGTGGACGTCTGGCGCGACCTGGGCCGCGTCACGTCGAGCTACCTCGACAGCAAGACGCTGGCAGACCTCGTGCCCCAAGACGGCGACGCGGCCTGCTCGGTGACCTTCTCGGATAAGTAGGAACGAGGCGCCCTGACATGAAGAAGAACCTCTTGCGCATCGTCTGCGCGCTGCTCGCCGTGGCCGTCTGCCTGCCGCTTTTCGCGTGCGGCGGCGGCTCCGCGACTTCCTCCGGCGAGAAGGTCGACGCGGTCAAAGAGCAGCTCTCGACCACGTTGGACCAGGTCAAGAACTGCGAGGGCGAGCCGTACCAGCTGGTGCTCGACGCCGTGGCGGCCGCCAACATCGAGGACTACCTCTCCGCGATCAACATGACCGACGAGGAGCTCGTCAAGGCTTATCTCGCCCACTTCGACTTCACGGTCGACACGGTCGAGATGACGGGCACGACGGCGCAGGCCAAGGTGACCCTGACGCGCCCCTCGATCCTTACGATCGTCAAGAGCTACCTCACGAGCGGGCACGTGGGCGACGGCGAGACGGGCAAGCAGGCCCTTCTCGACGCCATCGCCAACGCCGAGCCCCAGGCCAAGGAGATGCGGTTGACGCTCTCGTCCTCGGGCGACAGCTGGAACGTCGTCGAGGCCCTGCAATCGGCCCTCCCCCACGCCGTGCAGTAGCGGGCGGCGCGCCCAGGGCGGCCAGCGACCTGCCCCATCAAAGTTTGAACTTTAGCGAGAACCCCGCAGCGGCAAGGCGCCGAGGCGGGGTTCTCGTTTAGTGCGCGACGGCGTTGCGCAGGGGCTCGCCGGCGGCAAAGCGCCGCAGGTTATCGGCCGCGATGGCGACGATGTTGTCGAGCGTGGCCTCCAAGTGGAAATTGCCCGAGACATGCGGCGTGAGCAGCAGGTTGGGCGCGTCCCAGAGGGGACTCTCGGCCGGCAGGGGCTCCGGCACGCAGACGTCGAGCGCCGCGCCGGCGAGGTGGCCCGACTCAAGCGCGGCAACCAGGGCGTCTTGGTCAACCAGGTCGCCGCGGCCGCCGTTCACGAAGAAGGCTCCGGGACGACAGGCGGAGAAGAACGCCGCGTTTGCCAGGCCGCGGGTCGCCGGCGTGCTGGGCAGGAAGCTCGCCACGACGTCGGCGTCGGGCAGGACGGCCGGCAGCTCGTCCATCGCGTGGACCTTCTCGAACACCGGGTCGCAGGCGGCCACGTTTCGCTTCACGCCCTCGACGTGGGCTCCCATGGCGCGACAGAGGCCCGCGAAGTGCGCCCCGATGTCTCCGGCGCCCAGAACCAGCACGTGGGCCCCCACGAGGCTCGTGACGGGGCCCAGGTCGCCCCAGGCGTGGTTACGCTGCAGGTCGACGTAGCCCGGCAGGCGCTTCATGAGGGCCAGCAGCATCGCGAAGAGGTGCTCGCTCACCGCCTGGCCGTATGCCCCGGAAGCGCAGCACAGGGCGACCTGCGCCGGCACGGTTCCCGCGGCCAGGTAGTTGTCGTAGCCCGCCGAGTTGAGCTGCAGCAGCTTAAGGCGGGGCGCTGCGGCCACGCGCTCGGGAGGCAGGTTGCCGATGACGACGTCGGCCTCGGCCAGCTGCTCGTCCGTCACGGCTGCCGTGCCGGCCGCGAGCGTCGTCTGCTCCCCCACCGCCTGGCGCGGCGCGACGTAGGTGAAGCTCGCGCCCGGCAATGCGGCCTCGAGCAGCTCCTGGTGCTTCTCGGCTACCGGCAGCATAACCAAAACGTTCATAGGGGCCTCCCAGCTCTTTTGCACGAACCTCGCGGCGCGCGGTCTTCTCGCCACGGCCTTCTCGCCGCGGTCTTCTCGCCACATTTGCCGACGATGAGGGCCGGCCACCCGCCATCTTAGCCCATCGGATTTCCGAAACATGTGACGGAGCTGTGACAACTGGCGCCGCGGCCGCGCGAAAGGAGTAGGGTTGCGAAGGTTCCGCACGTAGAAAGCCGCACGCATGCAAGACAAATCGCAGATTCTCGAGGGCTCGCTTTGGCGCGCCGTCCTTCTTTTTGCCGTCCCCGTCGCGCTGACGAGCATCTTGGAGCAGCTCAGCAGCGTCATCGACGTCGTCATGATCGGCAACTTCGCCAGCGAGACGGGCATGGCCGCCGTGGGCGCCAACACCCCCATTATGCAGCTGGTCATTAACCTGTTTGTGGGCATCTCGCTGGGCGCCAACGTCGTCATCGCGCACGCGATCGGCAAGGGCGACCAAGAGACGGTGACGCGGGCGACGCACACCTCGATCGCGATCGCGGGGCTGGGCGTCGTGGCCGCGCTGGTGATGGAGCTTCTGGCCGAGCCGCTGCTCGTCCTTCTCAACGTCCCCGCAGACACCATGCCCGAGGCGCTGACCTTCCTGCGGATCTACCTCATTGGCCTGCCGTTCATCTTGCTGTACAACTTCGAGGCGGCCATCCTGCGAAGCGCGGGGCAGACGCGGCCGCCGCTTCAGGCCCTTCTCGTCTCGTCCGTCCTTAACGTGGGCCTCGACCTCATCTTGCTGCCGGTCCTGCACCTGGGCGTGGGCGGGTGCGCGGTTGGAACAACGTTTTGCTATATCACCAGCTCGGCGATGCTATTTTGGCGCCTCACGCACACCGATGCGCCCGTACGCGTGACGCCGTCGAAGATCGGCTTCGACCGTCCGCTGCTTGTGCGCATCGTGCGGATCGGCCTGCCCGCCGGCATCCAGAGCGCGGTCTTTGCCCTGGCAAACATCATCATCCAGACCGCGATCAACAGCTTGGGGTCCGAGGTCATCGCCGCGAGCTCGGCCGCGCTGTCGATCGAGTGCGTGTGCTACGTCACGATGAACTCGTTTAGCCAGGCGTGCACGACGTTTGTGGGGCAGAACTTTGGTGCCCGCAAGATCGCGCGCTGCAAGCAGACGCTCAAGGTATGCCTGGTCGAGGACGGTCTGGTCGTCATCACGTTCATCGCCCTGGCCGTGGGCCTGGGGCGCGGCCTCTTGTCGCTGTTCAACCCCGACCCCAACGTGGTTTCGATCGGCTACATTCGCGTGTGCTCGATCATCCCGTCGTACGTCTTTAGCATGACCTACGAGAACGTGAGCGGCTACATGCGCGGCTTTGGCATCTCGACGTTGCCTGCAATCATCACGACGGTCGTCATCTGCGGCATCCGCTTCTTCTGGGTGGCCGCGGTCTTCCCGCAGGACCCGACGTTTGCCAACATCATGGCCGTCTACCCCGTGAGCCTGGGCACCTGCGCCGCGGTGACCGTGCTCGCCGCGCTGCTCGTTCAGCCCGCCAAGACCCTCTCGGCCGGCAAAAAGCTCCGCGCTCATTAGGCCGGCGGGGCGCAACCGCACCTTGTGATCAACCTATTTTCGAAAAGCGGACGCAAAAAGCCGGACGCCTCAGTAGCCAACTAATCCAAGTTGATAAAAGCCCAGTTGGGAGTCTACCAAAACGCTTGGCTACTTGGGATTCGAGCTTTTTGCGTCCGCTTTTCGAAAACACCTTCTTTTCATCGGGCGATTTGGCCCGATCGAGCATGAAAAACCCGCCCGGACGATGCCGGGCGGGCCTTGCGCGCTTCTATGCGGCTAGCGGGAAACTAGTTCCAACCCTTGCCGTCGGAGCCGAACTCGCAGATGAGCTCCTTGGTGCGGGTGACGATGGCCTCGCGACCAGGCTTGAGGAGCTTGCGGGGGTCGTAGCCCTTGCCCTCGAGGTCCTTGCCGGCCTCGATGTACTCGCGGGTGGCCTTGGCGAAGACGACCTGGAGGTCGGTG
>CAVAUD010000049.1:9536-15115 GCA_963591565.1 bacterium | reverse complement strand
GCGCCGTTTGGCGCTGTGCCGCTAGAGCGTGATGCCCTGGCTCCAGTCGCCGCCGGAGCGGGCGGCGCGGTTGCGCAGGTTCTGCATCGTGGCCTGCATGCCGTGCGGCGCGTAGTCGTCGAAGGCCGAGAGGTCCTGGGGGATGTACGCGACGAGGCTCATCTCCGCCGTCTGCACGGGGTTTGCCGGCGCCTCTCCCTCGGGCTTTGAATACAGCGAGAAGACCTTGGCGCCCTGCGCACCCAGGCGGATCTCGTACTCGCTGGTGGGGTCATCGGGGTGCTCGCCGCGCGCGTCGTTGCTCTCCCAGGTCTTGGCGTAGCCGGCCAGCGGCAGCTGGGTCTTGGCGAACTCGCGCAAGGGCAGGCTGTCGGTGCGCAGGCACACCTCGGCGCCCGGCGCCAGCACCTCGCGGTAGTCGAGAAGGCGCTCCATGTTGACCAGGCGCAGGTGGCTCTCGCGCTTGCGCGGGAAGGGTGTGGGGAAGTTGAGGTAAATGCGCCCCAGCTCAGAGGGGGCAAACATCTCTTTGATGCGCATCCCGCTGCCGGGCACGAACACCACGTTGGCAAGCCCGCTCTCGCACCCGCGCTGCGCCGCGTACGCGATGCAGACCGGCTCCGAGTCCATCCCGATGAAAAGCACGTCGGGCTCGCGCCTGGCCGCCTCCACCGTGAACGACCCCTTGCCGCATCCCAGGTCGAGCCTCACCTCGCGAAACGCCTCGCCCCCGGCCGGCGCGCAAGCCTGCGCCCACTTCCCCCGCCACGAGTACGGATCGGCCTCAATAACCCGCCCGTACTTCTCCAGCCGCTCCTCCAACACAAAGTTCTTCGGCAGCCTAGCATGCATCCCGTGCAACTTCTTTTTTCTCCTTCTCCGTCGCCGCCGCAGATGGCGACCATCAACAGGGAAGGGCCCAGGTTTTAGTTCCACGCGCAGTTCCGCATGAGCCGAAGGCCACTTAATGTGGCCTTCGTGCGAACAGGACTGTTTGAGCATGAAACAAAAACCTGGGCCCAACCCCCTCGCAGGTCAGCCCTTCTCGCCTAGTCCTGCTCGTCCTGGATCTTCTGGAACGTCGCCATCAGCGGCGGCACGATCTGCTTCTTGCGCGAGACGACGCCCTCAAGCACCGCGATGCCGTCGACCACGTCGACGCCCCAGGTCTGGCGGATGACGTCCTCGGCGCCCTCGCCAAAGTAGAGCAGCTCGGTCGTGGAGCTCTTGACGTCGGTGAACATGTAGAACACCATCGGCAGCTCCTCGTCGGCCGCGGCCTCGGCGAGGTAGGGCCCGACGAGCTTCTCGGCGGCCTTGCGGCTGTTCTCGGTCATGAAGGAGCCCTGGCCCACGCCGAACTTGGCGTTGCCACGGGAGAAGACCTTGAAGTCCTGGTGGAAGACCTCGTCGGCGGTGCGACCGGTGAGGTCGGCGCCGGCCTCGAACATGGCGTCGGAGTAGGTGGGGATGTCCTCGCCGCAGATGGCGGCCAAATCCTCGCCGGCGCGGACGTCGAGCGGGGTGCAGGTGGGGGAGCGGAAGGCCAGGGTGTCGGACATGATGGCCGAAAGCATCAGGCCGGCGATGTCCTTGGGGATCTCGATGCCCTGCTCCTGGTACATCTGCCACAGGATGGTCGAGGTGCAGCCCACGGGCTGGTTGCGGAAGAGGGCGGGAGCGGCGGTCTCGATGGAGCCGATGCGGTGGTGGTCGACGATCTCCATGATCTCGGCCTGGTCGAGGCCCTCGACGGCCTGGCTCTTCTCGTTGTGGTCAACCAGGATGACGTGCTTCTTCTTGGCGGAAAGCAGGCTCGTGGCGTTGACGAGGCCCACGTAGGCGCCCGCCTCGTCGATGACGGGGAAGAAGCGGTGCTTGGAGCTGGCGATGACCTTCTTGGCGTCGTCGACGGCGGTGTTGACCGAGAACTTCACGATGCCCTCGGGGTGCATCTTGGCCGAGACGGGGATGGACATGCAGATCAGGCGAGAAGCGGCGTAGGTGTCGTAGGGGGTGGTGATGATGGAGCAGCCGTGGCGCTCGGCCGAGGCCATGACCTGCGGAGACACGCTCGCGCCGCAGCAGACGACGATGCAGCCGGCCTCGCACTCGACGGCGAACTGCTGGGTCTCGTAGCGGTTGGTGACCAAGACGACGTCGCCCGGCTTGATGGTGTCCTCCATCATCTCGGGGGTGGTGCCCACGCGCACGCTGCCGGTCTCGACGGTGCTCGTCTCGTCGCCCAGAAGCATCTCGCCGTTCAGGGTCGAGACGATGTTGGCGTAGGAGGTGTGGGCCTCGGCGATGACCTCGGTGTCAAAGATGTCGAGGTTGGCGTTGGCGATGTCCTTGACGGCGATAAGGCCGTTGAGGTCGTTTTTCTCGTTGGTGATGCACAAGGTGTCGGTCTTGGTCTCGCGCATGAGCGACCAGGCGGCGAACAGGCTCATGTCGGCGTCGATGCCGGCCTGGTGCTGGATCTCGCAGTCCTTGATCTGGGGCGTGACGGTGGTGATGAGCTGGGGCTCGTCGAAGCCGAAGTGCTTCAAGGCAAACGCGGTCTCGCGGTTGATCGAACCGGCGCGGCGGGCCTCGTAGATGTTGGTGTCGCCGGCCTTGTTCTTGAGGTAGGCGTACGCGATCGCCGAGCAGATGCTGTCGGTGTCGGGGTTGAGGTGGCCGATTACGTTGACCTTGCGGATTGCCTCGGACATTAAGTGCTCCTTGTGTTTCGTCGAGAGTTTATGCGGCTAGGGTGCATTGTGCCACGGACCGGCCCGTTTTTGTGCCCACACCCTGATAACATGGATGCTCGATGAAGACAGGCTTAAAGTCTTACGACCAGAAAGGGGCTCCCCGTGGCCGAGTTCGTGTACAACTTCTATAAGGCCCGCAAGGCCGTCAACGACAAGGTGATCTTGGACGACGTGACCGTGGGCGTCTACCCCGGCGCCAAGATCGGCGTCGTGGGCCCTAACGGCGCCGGCAAGTCCACCCTGCTCAAGGTCATGGCCGGGCTCGAGGACGTCTCCAACGGCGAGGCCAAGCTCACGCCGGGCTACACCGTGGGCATCCTGCAGCAGGAGCCGCCCCTGGACGAGTCGAAGACCGTCAAGGAGAACATCGAGATGGCCTTCGGCGACCTTCTCGCCAAGATCGACCGCTTCAACAAGATCGGCGAGGAGATGGCCGACCCCGACGCCGATTTCGACGCGCTTATGGCCGAGATGGGCCAGCTCCAGGACGAGATCGACGCCGCCAACGGCTGGGATTTGGACTCGCAGCTCTCGCAGGCGATGGACGCCCTGCAGTGCCCCGACCCCGACGAGCCGGTGACCCACCTCTCCGGCGGCGAGCGTCGCCGCGTGGCCCTGTGCAAGCTGCTGCTTGAGGCCCCCGACCTGCTCCTTCTTGACGAGCCGACCAACCACCTCGACGCCGAGAGCGTCCTTTGGCTCGAGCAGTTCCTGCACCGCTACCCCGGCGCCGTCATGGCCGTCACCCACGACCGCTACTTCCTGGACGACGTCGCCGAGTGGATCTGCGAGGTCGACCGCGGGCAGCTCTACCCCTACGAGGGCAACTACTCCACCTACCTGGAGAAGAAGGCCGCCCGTCTTGAGGCCCAAAACCAGCAGGACGCCCGCCGTGCCAAGAAGATGAAGGCCGAGCTCGAGTGGGTGCGCTCGAGCCCCAAGGCCCGCCAGGCCAAGAACCGCGCCCGTCTCGAGCGCTATGAGCAGATGGAGGCCGAGGCCCGCCAGTCCAAGAAGGTCGACTTCACCGACATCCAGATTCCCGTGGGCCCGCGCCTGGGCAACAAGGTGCTGGTCGCGGACGGTCTGTGCAAGTCCTTTGGCGACCGCGTCCTGATCGAGAACCTCTCGTTCGACCTGCCGCGCAACGGCATCGTGGGCATCATCGGCCCCAACGGCGTGGGTAAGTCGACCCTGTTCAAGACCATCGTCGGCCTGGAGCAGCCCACGGCGGGCACCCTCGAGGTGGGCGAGTCGGTCAAGCTCTCCTACGTCGACCAGATGCGCGAGGGCATCGATGCCGACAAGACCCTGTGGGAGGTCGTCTCGGGCGGCAACGACTACATCCAGGTGGGCGACCAGGAGATCCCGTCGCGCGCCTATGTGGCGGCCTTCGGCTTCAAGGGCAAGGACCAGCAAAAGCGCGCGGGCGTCCTTTCTGGCGGCGAGAGGAACCGCCTGAACCTGGCTCTCACGCTCAAGCAGGGCGGCAACCTGCTGCTTCTCGACGAGCCCACCAACGACCTGGACGTCGAGACCCTGGAGTCTCTGGAGGAGGCCCTCGAGAAGTTCCCCGGCTGCTCGGTGGTCATCTCCCACGACCGCTGGTTCCTCGACCGCGTGGCGACCCACATCCTGGCGTGGGAGGGCGACGACGAGAACCCCGGCCGCTGGCACTGGTTCGAGGGCAACTTCGAGTCCTATCAGGCCGACCGTGAGCGTCGCCTGGGCGCCGAGGCCTCCAAGCCGCACCGCCTTCACCGAAAGCTGACGCGCGACTAGCGATTTCTCGCGAACTTCTCGCCTCCTATGGCTAACATGTGCCCTTGTTTGACGTATTCGCAACGCAGGCGCACAGGACGTTAGCCATAGGAGGTTTTTTATGCACGACAAGATCAGGACCCGTAAGGCGGTCATCATCGGCGCGGGGCGCGTGGGCTCGCACAGCGCGCTGTGCCTCATGTTCCAGCACCTGGTGAACGAGATCGTCTTTGTCGACGTCAACAAAGAGGCCGCCACCGCGCAGGCCCTTGACCTCGAGGATCTGGCCTCTGGCCTGGGCGACAACTTCGTCATTCGCGTGGGCGACTACGCCGATTGCGCCGATGCCCACTTCTGCATCCTGACGGCCGGCCGCTCCCGCCGCCCCGGCGAGACGCGCCTGCAGATGCTCGACGGCACCTTGAAGGTGCTCGAGGGCGTCGTGACCCCGCTTCGCGAGAGCGGCTTCCACGGCATCTTGATCAGCGTCTCGAACCCCTGCGACGTCGTGACCGAGTACCTCTACCGCAACATGGGGCTGCCGCGCAGCCAGGTCTTTGGCACCGGCACGCTGCTTGACAGCGCCCGCCTGCGCCGCGCGCTGTCCGAGATCATCGGCGTGAACTCCAAGCAGATCCAGGCCATCTGCATGGGCGAGCACGGCGACTCGACCTTCATCCCCACCTCCCACATCGCGGTTCAGGGCATCCCCCTGCGCGAGTACATGTCGCTGCAGCACTCGAGCGTGCGCGACGTCGACTTTGGCGAGGTCATGGACCGTGTGCGCAAGAGCGGCGGGGCCATTGTCTCGGGCAAGGGCTGCACCGAGTTCGGCATCGCCTCTGTCGTGGCGAGCATCGTGGCCGCCATCCTGCACAACGACCACGTGGTCATGCCCCTCTCGGTCCACCTCGACGGCGAGTACGGCGAGAGCGGGATCTCGGTCGGCGTGCCGTGCGTCCTGTCTGACCAGGGCGTCGAGACGGTCCTCGAGATCGACCTGTCCTACGACGAGCGCCGCGCCATGCGCGACTCGTGCGCGATCATCCGCGACTACGT
>CAVAUD010000049.1:2064-9382 GCA_963591565.1 bacterium | reverse complement strand
CTGCGCTTTTCTCGGCCTATAATCGTCAAGTCGGGCCATCGTGGCCCGGCCTGACGATTGGAGAGAACCGTGATCAACATCGACCACGTGAGCAAGTCCTACGACGGCGGCAAGACCTTCTCGGTCGACGATTTGTCCCTCGAGGTCCGCGACGGCGAGATCTTTGGCATCCTGGGCCCCAACGGCGCGGGCAAGTCGACGACCTTGAACATGCTGGTGGGAACCCTGGCCCCCACCAAGGGTACCGTCAAGATCGACGGCATCGACGTGACGCAGAATCCCGTCGAGGCCAAGCGCCGCCTGTGCTACGTCTCGGACACCCCCGACCACCTGCTGCGCCTTCGCGGCCGCGAGTACCTGCGCTTCATTGCCGATATCTACGGCGTGCCCGCCGACGTGCGCGCAAGCCGCATCGCCGAGCTGGCCGAGGGCTACGGCATGGCCGCAGAGCTCGACAACCAGATCAAGTCCTATTCGCACGGCATGCGCCAGAAGATGATGATCATGGGCGCGCTTCTGCCCAACCCCGACCTCTGGATTCTGGACGAGCCCATGACCGGCCTCGACCCCAAGGCCGCGTGGCTTCTCAAGAAGTCCATGCGTCGCCACGCCGACGAGGGCAAGACCGTGCTCTTCTCGACCCACGTCCTTGATGTGGCCGAGAAGGTCGTCGACCGCGTGGGCATCATCGCCCACGGCAAGCTGCTGTTTGTCGGCACCGTCGACGAGATGCGCGAGCACTTCCGCAACAACACGTCGCTCGAGGAGATGTTCCTCGAGCTCACGGGCGAGAACTCGCCGCTGGCCGGCACGGATGCCCCGGAGGAGATGTAGCGTGGGCGCCGATAGCTTCAACTGGGCGCAGTTCAAGGCCCTGCTCGGCGCCATCCGCAAGGGCGAGGAGTCCGACGACGAGATCTTGGGCCTGGGCGACGACGGCGGCAAAGGGGCCATGCGCATGGTGGGCATGGTCGTCTCGTTCGTCGTGATCGCGGCCCTGATGTTCATCGTCGGCCTCACGATGGGCGCGGACGGCGCGTCTGTTGTCTCGGGCTTCAACATGAGCGTCGTGGTGCTGGCGCTGCTGTCCATCACGATGGGCTTCTACACGGCCGTGAGCAGCCTGTTCTTGGTGAGCGACCTGGCGTTTTACGTGGCGCTGCCCGTCTCGGGCCAGACGATCATGTGGGCCAAGCTGGCCAGCTACTTCATGAACGCCGTGCTTATGGACGCGGCGATCCTGCCGCTTGGCCTGGGCCTGCTCTTTGCGCGCGGAGAAGGGCCTCTGACCTGGGTCGCGTTGATCGTCGCCTTTATCCTGTGCGCGGTGGCGGTCAACGTCGCCATGGTGCTTCTCGTGCTTCCGCTCATGCGCTTCTCCAAGGTGGCCGTCGACAAGGACCGCTTCTCGCGCGCGCTGGGCGCCGTGATCACCTTGCTGGTCGTGGGCATCTCGGTGGCCTTCTCCATCGCCAAGCAGTCGGGCGCCGCGGGCGCTGCCGCGGGCATGCTCGCGACGGTCGCCGAGGGCGTCGCCGCGGCGCCGGTCGTGCGCGTCATCCTCACGGTTCTCTGCCCGCCGTTCGCGCTGGGCGGGGTTGCTTTTGGCGGAGAAGGGCTGGCGGCGCTGGGCGGCCTGCTCGGCATGGCGGTGCTTCTCGGCGTCTACGCGGGACTTCTCAACTGGTGCGCCGGCAAGTGGTACTTCGAGGCCGTGCGAGGCCTGGCGGGCGGCGCGGGCGCGCGCTCGAACAAGCGCTACGATGCCTCTGAGCTGGGCGCCAAGGTGAGCGGCCGCAGCCAGCTGCGCGCCTTTGTCGCCGTCGACGTGGCCTCTCTCTTTCGCGTGCCGTACTTCTTCAACCAGTTCGTCTTGTCTCAGTGGCTCGTGCCGATCATTTTGCTGGCGGTGCTGGGCTTCTCGCTGCTGAGGGAGAGCGACGTCACGTCCCTCATGCAGCTGCGCGAGATGGCCGGCGCCTGCCAGATCGACACCAAGATGGGGCTTATGCCGCTGGTCGGCACCGTCCTTCTCTCCGTCTTCACGGGGATCCAGTCCTACGCCTGCGGCCAGGCCGTGGCGCGCGACGGGCAGGATTTCTTCTACTTCCGCACCATGCCCGTCGACCTGCGCGCCTATGCCAAGGCCAAGTTCCTGGCAAACGAGCTGGTGGGCCGCACGCCCGCCGCGGTCGTGCTGCTCGTGGGCATGCTGGTCGTGGGCCTGCCGGTCGCGACGTCGCTCGCTTGCCTCGCGATCTTTGTGCTGGCCGTGGCCTGCGCCGACCTGGCGAGCCTGGCCGTGGGCATGCAGTCGCCCAAGCTCGATTGGGAGAGCGAGTCGCAGCTGGCCAAGGGCAACGAGGCCTTTGGCGCCATCGTGGCCTGCATCGCGGTCTCGGTGCTCGTCATGGTGCTGCCGGCGCTGTGCTACGTGGCGCCGCTTTTGCTCGAGATCGAGGTGGGCGCGTGGAGCTCCGTCGCGGCCGTGGTGGTTTGCGCCCTTGAGCTGGCCGGCATCGCCGCGGTGACCTTTGGCCCCTGCGTGCGTAAACTTGCTGTTATCGAGCCTTAAAACCGCCCTTCGGCCATCCCCCTGTGACATAAACTGAACGTTGACCAAAACGAGACTGGAGACTCGAGTGAAACGTGTTCTTATCATCGCGACGGGCGGCACCATCGCCTCGACCTCGGACGGGGCGGGCCTGACCCCCACCGCCACCGGCCGCGAGCTTGCCGAGAAGGTGCCCCTGCTCGATACCCTGGCCGAGCTGGACTTCGTTCAGCCCATGAACATCGACAGCACCAACATGCGCCCGCGCGACTGGCTGGCCATCCGCGACGTCATCGTCGACGCCTACGACAACTACGACGGCTTCGTCGTGCTGCACGGCACCGATACCATGGCCTATACCGCCGCGGCCCTGTCCTACCTCATCCAGGACAGCGAGAAGCCCATCGTGCTCACCGGCTCGCAGCAGCCCATGGCGAGCCCCTTCACCGACGCCAAGCTCAACCTGTACCAGTCGGTCCTCTACGCGTCCGACGACGCGAGCCGCGACGTGGCCGTGGTCTTCTCGGGCAAGGTCATCGCCGGCACACGCGCCCACAAGCAGCGCACCATGAGCTTCAACGCGTTTACCAGCATGAACTACCCTTCGCTGGCCTATATCCGCAACAACCGCGTGGTCCACGCGGGGGCGGGCACGGCGGTTGCGGCCGAGAAGACCGGCTCGGCTCCGCGCGTCTTCGACGGGCTGAACGAGCGCGTGATCGTGCTCAAGCTCACGCCCGAGCTCAAGCCGTCGATCTTCGACCTGCTCAAGCGCGACTACGACGCCGTGATCCTGGAGACCTTCGGCATCGGCGGCATCCCGAGCGCCGACGGCGGCTTTGAGGAGGCCATCCTTGACTGGGTGGGCTCCGGCCGCACGCTGGTCGTGACGACGCAGGTGCCCGAGGAGGGCCTTGACCTGGGCGTCTATGAGGTCGGCCGCGCCTATGCCGAGAACCCCGGCATCTTAAAGGGCGACGACATGACGACCGAGGCCCTTGTCGCCAAGACCATGTGGGTCCTCGGCCAGACGCGCGAGCCCGCCGAGGTCCAGAGGCTCTTCTACCAGGAGATCAACCACGACCGCATGCCCCGCTAAGCGCGCGGGCCCGTCCCGACCCCCCGCGCTCTTCTCGCCAACTATCTCGCTGAGATTGGAGACCCTATGAGAGACAACCTCCCGCCCGTCGTTTCCCGCGCCCGCCGCGCGGCCTTCTCGGCCCTTCTCGCCGCAGCCATGACGGCCGGCGTTCCGGCCCTTGCCGTGGCCACCACGGCCGAGGACTGGGCCAACGCCATCGAGTCGACGCTTTCCGACCCGTCCTACTCGGCCACGTCCTACGCCGTCTCTGGCGAGGCGTCGGTCGCGGCCTTGTCCGAGGACGCCGAGACGAGCGCCGTCGCCGTCATCACCGGCAAGTACGGCAAGTCCAGCGACAAGAGCTTCGACCTGCGCGACCCCAACGGCGACGGCGACCGCGCCGACTCCGTCGTGACCCCGGTCAAGCGCCAGCACCCGTGGGGCACCTGCTGGGGCTTCTCGGCCATCGCCGCCTGCGAGACGAGCATTTTGACCGAGATGAACACCACCTACGCCAACTACAACCTCGATCTCTCCGAGATGCAGCTCGTCACCGCGACCTTCCGTCCCGACGGCGCGCCCGAGAGCGTCGTGGGCGCGGCCCAGGCTGGCGAGGGCTTCCACAGCGACTCGAGCGACCCCAACATCGGCGGCACGACGGGCGGCGAGCCCAACTACGGCTCGTCGCTCTTCGCGGCCGGTATCGGCCCGCTTTACGAGAGCCTTGCCGAGTACAAGAACGCCGAGGGCATCATGGAGTGCAAGGTCATCTACAAGGGCTACGAGGACAGCCCCGAGATTCAGTACCTCACCGAGGACCAGATCTCGCTGCTCAAGCTCGATAGCACCGTCAAAGAGGTCATCAAGAAGAACTGGGCCGGCAACTATGTCGACGCCAGCGGCAACATGGTCTACACCGATTGGTCGGCGAACGACAGCCTGTGGAACGCCTCGAGCTACGAGTTCGACAGCTCCAACACCCTGCCCGACACCGTGGTCAAGGATGACAAGGGCAACTACGTGAGCACCGATATGGCTGCCGTCAACGCCGTCAAGGGCGAGCTGGTCCAGGGACGTGCGGTCTCGGTCTGCTTCCGCGCCGACTCCTACAGCCCCAACCAGAGCCCGGCCCAGTCCAAGTACATGAACACCCAGACCTGGGCCCACTACACCTACGACAACGCCGTGTCCAACCACGCGGTGTGCATCGTGGGCTGGGACGACGACTTCTCGGCCGACAACTTCTCGAACGAGGCGGGCGTGAAGCCCGAGGGCAACGGCGCGTGGCTCGTCAAGAACAGCTGGGGCTCGGACACCGAGGAGTTCCCCAACGGCGGCACCGACAAGGAGTTTGGCATCGAGGAGAACGGCCAGCACACCGGCTACTTCTGGCTGTCCTACTACGACCACAGCATCTGCCAACTGGAGACCTTCGAGTTCGACCTCACCGAGTATTCCGATAACGAGGATTATGTCGTCGACCAGTACGACTACATGGCATCTACCCAAATCTTCTCGATGGGCAGCGAGAAGCAGTCCAGCTCGGCCAATATCTACGAGGCCGAGGAGGACATGGCGGTGCGCGCCCTGTCGTGCATGACGGCCAAGCCCAACACGACGGTCGACTACAAGGTTTACCTGCTGGACGACGAGGCCACGACGCCCGACGATCCCGCGCACTCGACCTTGGTGTACGAGATCTCCAGCGAGGAGTACCAGTACGGCGGCTATCACCGCCTGAAGCTCGACGAGAGCAACTGGATCGCCCTGCGCAAGGGACAGCGCTACGCCGTTGTGACCACGCAGCAGTGCGCAGACGACGGCCAGTACTACGTTGTGGCTAACAGCAACGACGGCAAACCCACCGCGGAAGGCGAGAAAGAGATCCGCGAGTACTTCAAGGCCAGTATGCTCAAAGAGACCAAGCAGGATTACTACAGCAAGTACTACAACCCCGCCTACTCCAAGAACCTCGAGTCGGGCATGAGCCGCACCGAGGCCGCCGCTGCCGCAAAGGCCACGGCCGAGGCCGAGGTCGCGAAGGACGACGTCCAGGCCCAGATCGAGAAGGAGGTCGAGAAGAGGCTCGACGATGCCGTCAACACCTACTTCGTGGCCAAGGTCAACGAAGGCGAGAGCTTCACCAACATGGAGCTCGACGACGACCAGAGCGTGACCTGGGTCGACTGGTCCACGGTTTCTGAGCTGACCGCGTCGAAGGGCCTCGCGGTGGACAACCTGCCCATCAAGGCCTACGGCGAGCTGCGCGATTGGGCGGGGGTCGACGAGCTGGCTGCCCTTGAGTCCGCGATCGCCAAGGCAAAGGCCGCGCTGTCGTCTGTGGTCATCAGCGCGGACGGCTCGGACGTCGATGCCGGCTCCACGTGGATGACGCAGGAGGCCCACGACGCGCTGAGCGCCGCGGTGAAGAACGGCGAGGCCCTTCTCGACGCCGCCGGCGGCACGTACTACCGCACGGTGCTGGCCAACACGACGCCCAGCCCCGACGAGGTCAACGAGGCCACGGCCGCGCTCGGCTTCGAGGTCCACGCGGGCACGCGCGAGGCGAAGCAGGGCGGCCAGGGCGGCGAGCAGGACGCCGGCGACGCCGCTAAGAAGTCCGGCGAGGGCAAGACCCCTGCGACCGGCGACGCCACGTTGGCCGGGGCGGCCGTTCTCGCCGTGGGCGGCGCCGCCAGCCTCGTTGCCGCGCGTGGTTCTCGCCGCCGCAGCTAAAGGGGCGGGGCACAGGTCTTGGGCCTGGCCCTTTAGCCCTTAGGCCAAGAGGTAGTCCCGGATAGCCTGGGCACAGCCGTCGTGGTCGTTGTCGTTCACCTGGACGTCGGCGGCCGCGACGGCGTTTTCGTTGGCGTTGCCCATGGCGATGCCCAGGCCCGCGTCGCGAAGCATGGCCAGGTCGTTGTCGGCGTCTCCCACGCCGATGGTCTGCGAGCCGTCGAGGCCCAGGCGCTTTGCCAAGGCGAGAAGGCCGACGCCCTTGTCGATGCCGGCGGGGGAGGCCTCGAGGCTCGCGCCCTCGGAGTGGGCGAGCTCGAGGGGCAGGTCCTTGACGCGCGCCTCGAGCTCGTCGCGGTCGGCGGTCGTCATGAAGTGGAAGTTGATCTTGGTCACGTGGGCGCCGGGCGCGAGCAGGACGTCGCGGACGTCGTCGACCACGGTGGCCAGCGCGTCGTACATGGGCTGGTAGACGCCCAGGCCATAGACAGAGAGGTCGTCTGCGAAGGCGTGGTCGGCAAAGAAGGCGCGGCCGACGAAGCCCTCGATGCCCACGGTGAGGCCGGCACAGGCGTCGAGAAGCGCGGCCACGGCGTCGCGGTCGATGGGGAAGTCCTCGACGACCTGCTGGTTCTGCAGGTCATACAGGCAGGCACCCGAGGCGCAGATGGCGTACTGGACCCCGGCGGGCAGGATCTCTTTGTACGGGTCGATCATGACGGGCGCGCGGCCCGAGCAGATGGCCACGTGCTTGCCCGCGGCCTGGGCCTCGCCGATGGCCTCGACCGAGGAGGGGAGGACCTTCTTGGTCGAGTCGAGCAGGGTGCCGTCCATGTCGAATGCGATGAGTTCGTAAGACATTTGATGTTCTCGCCTTCTCGCGTGGGCCTCGGCCGCGCAGGCGCGGGCCTGGTGGGTGCGGGATAACAATAACCCGGCCGCTCTGG
>CAVAUD010000049.1:0-1905 GCA_963591565.1 bacterium | reverse complement strand
GCGAGGGAGCCGTTGCTGTGGTTGTCGCGGATCGTCTCGCCAAGCTCGGAGTACATCGCGCCGCCCAGGATCAGGGCCGCGCCCAGGATGTTCGCCGGCGTCATTGCCTCGCCGAGAAGCAGGGCCGAGAAGACGACGGCCGAGAGGGGCTCGAGGTAGCCGAGGACGGCGACGCGGGTGACGGGCAGGCCGCCCATCGCCGAGAAGTAGAGGTAGCAGCCAAAGCCGGTGTTGAGAAGGCCGATGCACAGGATGGCGGCCACGTTGAGGTGGGAGAGCTGGGCGGCGGTGGGCAGGGCCAGGGTGCCCAGGCCGGCGTTGGCCAGCATGTAGACGGCCACGATCGCGAGGCTGCCGCAGAGCTGGACGGCCGAGGACTCGAGGCCGCGGATGTCGGTGACCTTCTTGGAGAAGATGACCATCAGGGCATACATGACGGCGCTCATGCCGCCGAGCGCCAGGCCGGCCGGCGCGATGCCCGCGCCCAGGCCCTGGCCCACGACCAGGAAGGCGCCCAGGAGCACGGCCGCGAAGCCGACGAGCTTGATCGCGGTGAGGCGGGTCTTGAAGAGGATGGGCGAGACGGCCATCACGATGACGGGGCCGCAGTAGAAGAGAAGCGAGGCCACGCCGACGCCGATGTAGTGGTAGGACTCGAAGAGGAACAGCCAGGCGGCGCCCAGGGCCGCTCCGGAAAGGGCCAGGTAGAGAGCTTGCTTGGGATGAGCCTTGGAGGCGAGGCTGTTACGGTTCTTGCGGGAGAACAGGACGAGGCCCGCGAGAAGCGCCGCGCCGAGGGCGACGCGGGCGAGTACGACGAAGGTGCTGGGCAGGTCGATGAGGTTGGCGACGATGCCGTTGGTACCAAAGAGCACGAGGGAGAGCAGGTACTTCTGGGTGTCTTTGGTCATGTCGCGCGGCCTTCTTTCTACGTAGTTTGCATAGATGACTTTGACAGAGGGCCGGCGAGAATAAAAGCGAATGTTTCGCATGTCTAGCATGATAGAATCGCATGGAATCTACAGGCGGTCGGAAGGGCGGGCTGATGGACTCGAACATCCTCAAATACCAGGCATTTGTCGAGACGGTGCGCGCCGGGACCATTACCCGAGCGGCGCGGAACCTGTCGTACAGCCAGTCGGGTATCAGCCGTATGATCGCCGACTTGGAGCAAGAGTGGGGGATTACCCTCTTGGAGCGCGGGCGCAAGGGCGTGGCGCTGACGTCTGACGGCGCGGCCATCCTGCCCATGGCCGAGGCGATCTGCGAGGACTACCGGCGCCTGCTCGCGCGGGTGGACGAGGTGGCGGGCGTGGTCTCGGGCTCGATCGTCATCGGGACCTTCTCGAGCGTGGCGACCCACATTCTGCCGCCGGCCATCCAGCGCTTCCAGGAGCGCTACCCCAACATCGGCTACGAGCTGCGCATGGGCGACTACTCCGAGATCGAGGCCTGGGTGGCCGACGGCCGCGTCGACTTTGGCTTTCTGCCGTACCCGCCGCAGGTCGCGCGGGCAGACCTGGCGCGCGAGGTCGTGCTGCAAGACGAGCTTCTCGCCGTGGTGCCGGAAGGCCACCGCCTGGCCGCGGCCAAGAGCGTGACCTTGAAGGACCTGTGCGAGGAGCCGTTTATCCTGCTCGAGCACGGCCGCGACAACGAGGTGTCGCCCCTGTTCGAGGACGCGGGCCTGCAACCGCACGCGCGCTTCTCGACCTGGGACGACTACGCGATCATGTCGATGGTCGAAAGTGGCCTTGGCCTGGCGATTCTGCCCGAGTTGATTTGCCGTCGCTGCAGTTATCGCGTGGTGACGCGCCCGCTGCGCCCCCGTGTGCGCCGCGACATCGCCGCCGTCTACCGCCCCGGCCTTCTCTCCACCGCCGCCCGGGCTTTCCTCGACTCCGC
>CAVAUD010000048.1:0-15184 GCA_963591565.1 bacterium | reverse complement strand
GAGAAGGGCTACGTGAAGGACACCTGGCTGGACGCCATCCTGGAGCGCGAGGACGCCTATCCCACCGGCTTGGCCTGCGAGTCTGTGAGCGTCGCGCTGCCGCACGTCGATCCGGCGCATCTTTCAAAGCCCTACATCGCCATCGTGAAGCCGGCGGCGCCCGTGCGCTTCGACGGCATGGCCGGTAGCGGCCCCGTCGACGCAGAGCTTGTCATCAACCTGGGTCTTCTCGCTCATGACGAGGACCAGGTGGGCGTGCTGCAGGCGTTTCTCGGCATTTTCATCGACGCCGAGGCCACCAAAGAGATCATGGCCCAGACCGAGGCCCAGGCCATGATCGACGCGGTCGTGAAGTACTGCGGATAGGGCGCCGGGCCGCTCGCGTGCGCCAGAATGGCCGCGCGTCAGTGTTTTTCGCTGAGAAGTGCGCCAAAAACGGCCCTTATCAGTGTCTTTGAGGGGCCTTCAATGTGACGAGAAAAACCCGCAGGCTGTCTACCTGCGGGTTTTCTAATGGCGCTCGACGCGGATTGAGCTTAGCGGCTCGAAAAACACTGACAAGGGGCAATTCTGGCGCACGCGCCCGAGCAAAACACTGACGAGGCCCCTTTTTGGCGCTGGACTGACGCCGCTCCGGCGCTGGAGCGGCACTGGATCGCCGCCGGGGTCCTTCTCGCCCTACCCCTCCAAGCCCTTGACGGCGAGCTCGACGCACTTGTAGGCGCCGTCGTAGATGCCGATCTTGTTGGCGTCCTCGATGCGGTCGCACATGGTGGCGATAAGGCCGCGGTCGGCCTGGAAGGAGTCGAGCATTCCCAGGACCTCGGCGGTGTCGTCGATCTCGTAGGTGCCGTCGCCGACCTCGGCCGCGCGGATGGCGCCCCAGGCCTCGTGGCCGCCCACGCGGTGGATCATGAGCTTGGGCACGGGGTAGAAGCTGAACTCAGACGGCTTGGTGACCAGCACGTCCGAGCAGCGCATGAGCAGGTTGGAGCTGTAGACCGCGGCGAAGATGTCGTCGTCGCAGAAGGCGTGGACGCCGCTGACCTCGCCGGTAAGGGCCCCCTCGGCAAAGGCGCGGACCTCAGCGAAGTCGTCGAAGTGGGTCTGCGCGGCCGCCTCGAGCCCCGCGACCTTCTTGGCGAGCTCCTTCCACACCTTGCGGTGGTCGCCCACGTTGATGAACAGGGTCGCCTCGCCGCGCCGGACGTACGGCAAGAGCTTCTCGCATATGGCGCAGAACAGCTCGCTCTGGGCGCCCGCCCCGCCAACCGACAGCAGGTAGCGCACCGCGCCGCCGCCCAGCACGCGGTCACGGCGAGCCGCGCAATCCGCTTCAATGTTTGATACCAGCTCGTGGTCGATGTAGTGGCCGGTGTAGGCGATCGCGTTATCGGGCATGGGCTTCAACGCGTGGCCCGGCCACATGCCGCGCAGCTCCTTGTAGCCCAGGTAGGCGCCGGGGGTCTGAACGGTGTGGATGGAGCCTTCGGCCAGGTGAAGGGCCATGGGCCAGTTGTCGGGGATGGCGTTGACGACGTGGGTCATGCCCGCGTGGACGGCTGCCTGGCTGGGCCACGCGTGGGTGCCGATGTAGGGGACGTCGGCGGGCAGGTCGCGGAAGAGCGGCACGCAGAGCTCGGCGTTCTTCTGGTCGCCGGCGTTGTAGGACAGCTTCTTGAAGCCCTCGGAGTTCAGCGGCTCCCAGACCAGCGCGTTGAACGGCGGCACGGCCTGCGACATGCGCGAACCCATGGAGTAGAGCTTGTTCTGGTACGCGATGACCTTAGAGCCGGTCGAGGCGGAGAAGCTCGCCAGGTCGAACCAGTACGGCGTGAAGCCCATCGCACGGGCGGCGCTGGCCATCGCCATCGAGATGCGGTAGTGGCCAAACCCCATGCGAATATTGCCGACTACCAGGGGTTTATTGGCCGCGCCGGATGGCGCGCGGTCGGTCGCGGGCGCCGCCGGGCAGACCGCCGCGTCTGCGTAGAGGTCGAGGCCCCGCGCGCCCTTCTCGGCCATGACCAGGTTCCTCACGCCCAGGATGTCGCCGATGGCGGGGGTATCCTCGGCGCGGAGGTGGTAGACGGCGGCGCTGTCGTCGCCGAACTTCTTGATGAAGCCCTCCTTGCCGCGGCACGCCTTCTCGTAGACCTTGGGGTCCTGCTCGTTGCCAAAGACGCTTGCCGCCCGATCCTGACCGTCTGCCATTGTGGCCTCCTTGACCGCTTGTGTCGTGGGTGATAGTCTGACTATCATTATGATAGACAGGCTATCACGCCCAAGGAGGACGTTCAAGTGGCAGCCAAAATTACAGCCGAGACAAGCCATGACGGCGAGAAGATCTGCGACCTCGACGCGCTCACCCCGCGCGACGAGGCCCTGGTGGCCGCCGCGGCCGACGTCTTTCTCGCCCGCGGCATCGCCGACGTCAAGATGACCGACATCGCCCGCGCCGCCGAGGTGGGCGTCGCTACCCTGTACCGGCGCTTCTCGACCAAGACCGACCTGGCCGTCCTGGCGGCGACCCTGCTGTGGCGCCGCTTCAACCAGCAGATCCACGCGCTGGTGGAGTCCGACGGGTTTCTCGCCCTGGGTGGCTTCGACCGGCTGGACGCGCTTCTTACGGCCTACCGCGACGCCTATCTGATGCACGCGGAGTTCATGCGCTTCTTGGACGAGCTCGACCACCTGGTCTTGTCCGAGCACACGGCCGTGGAGCGCCTGGCCTGCTACGGCGCCGAGGTCGACTCGTTCTACCTGGTCTTTGCCGACGCGTACCTGCTGGGGCGCATGGACGGCTCGATCACGCGCGAGGTCGACTTCCCGGTGTTCTACCACGCGCTGGCGCACGCCCTGACCAGCGTGGCGCAAAAGCTCGCCCGCGGCGAGGTCATCCCTTCGGACGACTTTGCCGCCCAGGCAAACGCTGCCGAGCTCGACAACCTGGTCTTTATGGCCAAGTGCGCGCTTTCTAACCGGGTGTAGCCGCGGCGGCTCCTTCGCACCACGTTTGACCTGCGGTTTATTTGACGGAATCGCGGACGGCCGCCACACCGGCGCCGCCCGCGCGCAAGTGAAAGAAGCCCGGCCGCCATGGCGCACCGGACAAAGACGAAAGGGGTTTCGATGGGCAAGAAGGGCGCCGCGAAGGCTCGCTCCGGCAACGAGCGCAACCTGCGGCTTTTCGCAATCGGCCAGCTGGGCTGGGCGATCCTCTCGGGCGTGATCAGCAACTGGCTGGTCTACTACTACATGCCGAGCGAGACGATGCTCTCGCAGGGCATGAAGATCTTCATCACACAGGGCGTGGTCTTCATGGGCCTCACCGTGATCGGCGTCATCACCGCGTGCGGCCGCCTGCTCGACGGCTTCATCGACCCCTTCATCGCGTCGAAGTCCGATTCCTGCCGCCACCCGCTGGGCCGCCGCATTCCCTTCATGCGCTACGCCGCCGTGCCCTTTGGCGTCATGACGGTGCTGGTGTTCGTCTCGCCGGTCAACGGTGAGTCGCCCATCAACAACATCGCGCTGTTCGTGAGCCTGATGCTCTTCTACATCACGCTGTCGCTCTACTGCACGCCCTTCAACGCGCTGATCCCCGAGCTGGGCAAAAGCCAAGAGGACCGCATCAATCTTTCAACCTATATCTCGGTGACGTACTTCATCGGCACGGCGATGGCCTACCTTGTGACGGCCATTGACGGCCTGCTCGAGCCGGCGCTGGGCGCCGTCTGGTCCTTCCGCGCCACGGTGGGTATTCTCGCCGTCGTCGCAATAATCTGCATGTTGGTCCCGGCCTTTGGCATCGACGAGCGCGAGGCCTGCGGCGAGCCCGTGCCCTCCACGACCCCCATGGGCCAGTCCGTCGTGCGCACCTTCAAGAACCGCGACTTCCAGGTCTTCGAGCTCTCCGACGTGCTGTACTGGGTCTCGATCACCATGTTCCAGACGGGCCTGCCCTACTACATCACCGAGCTCATGGGCTTCGACGACTCGATGACCTTCGTGTTCTTCGCGCTGATGACCGTCGTTTCTCTGGTCTTCTATGGGCCGGTCAACGTCCTGGCCAAGCGCATGGGCAAGAAGAAGCTCGTCGTCTTCGCGTTTTTCTTCTTCTGCGTGGCCTTTGCCGTGACGTCTGTCTGCGGCCAGTTTGGCATTCCGGCGATGGCCTGGGGCGTCGCGGTGGCGGTCCTGGCGGCCATCCCCATGGCGGTCTTGGGCATCCTGCCGCAGGCAGTGCTTGCCGACATCGCCGAGGCCGACGCGATCGAGGCCGGCGAGCACCGCGAGGGCATGTTCTACGCGGCGCGCACCTTTAGCATGACGCTGGGCCAGACCCTGGCGATGATCCTCTTCACGTCTATATCAACCGCAGGTCAGACGGGGTATCGCGCGACGGCTTTGGTCGCCACCGCCTTCTGCCTGGTCGCGGCCGTGGTATTTTCTCGCTACAAAGAGGGTAGAGTCCTTGGCGTGATCAAGGCATCTGCAGAGAAGGACGGCGAGTAGTGATGGATTCTCGAATCTCTTTGGTTGTTGAGTACGATCGAGCCGGCGAGAAGGTCCGCGTCGACGTCAACGCCGCGGGCGACGCCTGGCCCGCCGCCGCGGTGGCCGAGCTGGGACTTTCCACGGTGCGCCGCGGGGACACCTGGCGCGTGCGCGTGACGCCCGCTGCGCCCGTGCGCGTGACGAGCGTGGTTGCCACACTTGAGTGCGACGTGCGCGGCGCCGAGGCCATTTACCTCAACGGCTACCAGTCCTGGACCGACAGCGTGGAGCGCCCGGTTTGGGCCGCCATGCCGGGCCTCTCGTTTGTGCCGCGCTCTGTGGTCGAGAAGTACGGCCTGGACTGGAGCGGCGACTATCGCTTTGTGACGGAGAACCCGCTGCCGGGCCACCAGCACGGCTTTGGCTATTGCTACCTGCGCTTTATTGACCACGTTCTTCTCGCCGGGTCGTTGGACGAGGCCTCTGGATTCACCGTGATCCGCGAGGACGCGCCGCGAAACCAGTTGGTTTTTGAGAAGGAAGCGCCGCTTTGCGACCTTTCGGCCGGCGAGACGCGCGAGCTCATGGGCCTCTTTGTTGGCGAGGGCAACCTGCCGTCGATGCTTGACGCGTGGCTTGCCGCGGCCGAGGTCAAGGCCCTGCCCGCGCCCAAGGTCTTTGGCTACACGAGCTGGTATCGCCACTACGAGAATATTGACCAGGATAAGCTGCTGGCCGACCTCGAGGGGCTGGAGAAGGTGACGGCTACCATCGTTCACCCGGGCTCCGACGTGCTCTTCCAGGTCGACGACGGCTACGCCAAGGTGGGCGACTGGCTCAACCCCGATGCCGAGAAGTTCCCCGAGGGAATGGCCGCGCTGGCCACCGCCGCGCACGAGAAGGGCATGCTTGCGGGCCTGTGGCAGGCGCCGTTCATCTGCGAGCGCAAGTCCCGTCTCGCCGCCGAGCACCCCGACTGGATCTTGGACCTGCCGGGTGCCGAGGGCGCGAACTTCAACTGGACGGGCGCGTTGGTGTTGGACACGCGCAACCCCGAGGTGCGCGCCTATGTGGCCGAGTGCCTGCGCGTGGCCACGGCTGAGTGGGGCTTTGACCTGCTGAAACTCGACTTCCTGTTTGCCGCTTGCATGGTGGCGCACGACGGGATGAACCGTGGGCAGCTCATGGCCGACGCGATCGAGCTTATCCGTGAGTCCGTGGCGCCGGGAACCCGCCTTTTGTTCTGCGGCGTGCCGATGATGAGCGCCTTTGGGACCTGCGAGTATTGCCGCGTGGGCTGCGACGTGGGCCTTGACTGGGACGACAAGCCGCACATGCGCCTGCTGCACCGCGAGCGCATCAGCACCAAGAACAGCCTGGCCAACGCCTTTGGCCGCGGGCACCTCGACGGCCGCGCCTTTGGCTGCGACCCGGACGTCTTCTTCCTGCGCGAGGACGTCGAGCTGACGGAAGGCCAGCGCGCCCGGATGCTGGGCGTCGACGCGCGCAGCGGCAGCGTGCTTCTGACCTCGGACGATATGGGTTCGTGGAACGAGGAGCAGCTCACGCAGTACAAGAACATGCTCGAGGTGTTCCTGCGGTAGGGGCGCGCCGGTTTGGCCGCGGCTGGGTTCGCCCGCCGCGGCCCTTGCGTGGTCTGGGTCCCTATCGCGCCAGCGTCACCACGGACTCGATGTGCTTGGTGTGCGGGAACATGTCAACGGGGGTCGCGGACTCGATCTTGTAGCCGCGGCCGCGCAGAACCTCCAGGTCACGGGCCTGCGTGGCGATGTTGCAGCTCACGTAGACGACGCGCTTGGGCGCGAGGTCGGCCACACCGTCAAGGAACTCGGGCGTGCTGCCGGCGCGGGGCGGGTCCATCAACACGACGTCGAAGCCCTGCTCGCGCCCCTCTCGGCGCATCCA
The DNA here is from genome assembly GCA_963591565.1 of bacterium. Taxonomy (GTDB): domain Bacteria; phylum Actinomycetota; class Coriobacteriia; order Coriobacteriales; family Atopobiaceae; genus Paratractidigestivibacter. The sequence goes on along the minus strand of CAVAUD010000048.1, from coordinate 8,758 downwards.
TGCCGTGGCGTCGGCGGCGACAAACTCGCAGCGGTCGGCAACGTTGTTGGCGGCCGCGTTTTTCTTTGCGGATTTGATGGCGCTCGAGACCTTCTCGACACCTGTGACCTGGACCTCGTTTGAAGCGGCGGCAGCACAGATACCGATGGTTCCGCAGCCGCAGTAGGCGTCAAGCACGCGCCCGCCGCCGCCCAGCTGCGCGGCCTCGATGGCCAGGCGGTAGAGGACCTCGGTCTGCGCGGGGTTGGTCTGGTAGAAGGTCGTGGGGCCGATCTCGAACTCGCAGCCCAGCAGACGGTCGTGAATGACGCCGGGGCCGTAAAGGACGTTCGACTGCTTGCCCAGAATCGCGTTGGTGCGGCGGTCGTTGATGTTCTGAACGATGCTCGTGAGCTGCGGGTTCTTCTCGCGTAAGGCGGCGACCAGGTCGCTCGCGCCGCGCAGCTTCTGCGTGTTGGTCACGATGGTGAGAAGAACGTCGTCTGTTGCCCAGCCGCAGCGGACGACGGCGTGGCGCAGGACGCCGGTGCCCTTGTCCTCGTTGTAGGCGGGGATGTGCAGCTGCTCGGCCACTCTCGCCACGTTGTTGAGGATCTCGCGGGCCTGCGGGTCCTCTACCAGGCAGTTCTTGCAGGGGACGATGCGGTGCGTGCCCGCCGCGTAAAAGCCGCAGCGGATGTGGCCGCCCACGTAGGCGTAGGGCGTGGCAGCCTTGTGGCGATAAGCCAGCGGGTCGCCCTCCATGCCGCGGATGGGGAGAAGCTCGCCGCCGTCTGCCGCGACCTGCGCGCCCAGCTGCTTCTCGAACTCCTCCTGCTTGCGGCGCAGCTGTATGGGATACGGGACGCTCAGCCACTCGCAGCCGCCGCATTGTTTAGCAATATCGCAGGTGAACGTCTTGTAACCCATTGTGTCCCTCTCGTCACGATTAACTTAATCAGGATACACGAGGACCTGGCGGGACTATGCTGGGCTTGGGCTCTTCCACCAATAACAAGGAGGACAACATGGGAAGCTTGGGTAAGGTCGGCATCATCGGGGCAAGCCATGTGGGAGCGCACGTCGCGGACGCGCTGTTGTCCCACGGCACGGTCGAGGAGATTCGCATTTGCGACAAGGACGTGCTGCTCAGCCGCGCCCAGGCAAACGACATGAACGACGCGATGGCCTACTACCCGCGCCGCGCCCGCGTGCTGGACTGCGCCTGCGACTACGAGGAGCTGGCGGGCTGCGACGTCATCGTCAACGCCGCAGGCCACGTGGCCGCCTCGAAGGAGAACCGCGACGCCGAGAACCTGCTGACGCCCGCCGAGGTCGCCACCTTCGCGCCGCGCATCATGGCCGCCGGCTTCGACGGTGTGTGGGTAAGCATCGCCAACCCCTGCGACGTCGTGGCCCGTGAGCTGTGGAAACAGACGGGGATGGAGCCGGGCAGGATCATTGGCTCGGGCACCGCGCTGGATTCTTCTCGCCTGCGCCACGCGCTTTCTGACGCGACGGGCTACGACCCGGCGTCGATCAACGCCTGGATGCTGGGCGAGCACGGCTTCTCTGAGTTCGCCTGCTTTAGCCACGCGATGATCGGCTGTCTGACCCTGGACGAGGTCGAGGCGCAGACGGGCATCAAGCTGGACCGCGCCGCGATCGAGGAGGCCGCGACCCACGGCGGCTACATCACCATGCAGGGCAAGTTCTGCACCGAGTACTCGGTGGCCAACGCCTCGGTCAAGATCGTCGAGGCCGTTTTGGGCGACACGAAGCTGGTCACGCCGGTGTCGACGCTGGTAGAGGATGTGTACGGGGTGTCCGGGATCTTCTCGTCGCTGCCGTGCGTCGTGGGCGCAAAGGGTGTCGAGCAGGTCTTTGTCCCCGAGTTGAGCGACGGCGAGATCGAGTCCTGGCACGCGACCTGCAAGCACATCGCCGACAACGTCGCGGCATTCGAGGCATCGAAGGCGTAGGCCGGCCGGCGCCCGCGGATTGATTCGCGCGAAACTATTACAGAACAGCTGTTCTAAATGCGCGGGAAATGCGCTAGAATGGGGGCAGGAATAACGCGAGGGAAGAGGAGCGTGATCGCGTGGCGGTGTTTTTTGATGGGGTCGATACCCGCAAGATGAGCGTTGAGGTGCGCGAGGACGGGAAGGTCTGCGTGACGCAGGTCGTCAGCGGCCGCGGGGTCGTTGAGGTCTTTGGGACGGGGGAGCGATTGACCCAGCTTAGGCTCGATGCCCAGGCCGCGCGGAAGCTCGAGGGTCTGCTGGACCCAGCTGCCCCCAACGGCGCCTTGGGTCGTTTTATCAATAAAGAGGACCACGACCTCTTGGACCTTGTTGATCTTTGCGACAGCAACGGGATTGAGTATTCCCAGGTTGCGATGGGTGCCAAGTAGCAAAACGACCGGGGCCGCGATGTGTAGAGTCGCGGCCCCGGTCTTATGTTGGGAATAAAATAGGCAACAAAAAAGGGCTTCCAAGTGGAAGCCCCTTGCTTTAAGTGGTGCGGCGTATAGGATTCGAACCTATGACGCCCTGATTCGTAGTCAGGTCCTCTATCCAGCTGAGGTAACGCCGCGTGCGGTTATCTATAATGCCAACCTACCCGCCTTGCGTCAAGAGAAAGTTTGAAAAGTGTAGGAACTGTGAAGGCAAGTGGTCGGAGCCACCGTGCGGTGCCGTATCGCGGCAAAAGAAAACCCCGCCGGGGTGGGCGGGGTTGAACATTCTGGCGGAGAGCTGGGGATTCGAACCCCAGATGCCCTTAGGGGGCATACTCGCTTAGCAGGCGAGCACCTTCGGCCTCTCGGTCAGCTCTCCAAAAATTGTGCTTGAGCATCATAACGCAAAACTGCCCTAATCACCAACAAGAGAAGAAAGAAAATCGTCGTCAACAACAATATTCCCGCGATGAGCGGCCAGTTTCTCCCATGAGAAGGCCTCGATCAGCTCCTGGGGGCTGGATTTTTGCCCGGGTTCAATGAATCCCGCCGCCGCAGCGAGTGCTCCGCAGATCTGTTGCGGAGAAACCCCGGCCGCTCGCAGCGCGCCCAAATCGAGGTCCTTCTCGCGTTTGGCAAGGCGCCGGCCGTCGGGGGCGACGAGCAGCGGGACGTGCGCGTACGCGGGCGGCTGGAAGCCCAAAAGGCGGGCCAGGTAGGTTTGCCGCGCGCACGAGCCAAGAAGGTCCATCCCGCGAACGACCTGGTTGATGCCCATAAGGCCGTCATCGACCACGACAACCAGCTGGTAGGCAAAGACGCCGTCGCTGCGGCGGATGATGAAGTCGCCGCACTCGCTGGCCAGGACCTCGCGCTGGGGGCCGTAGACGGCGTCGGTGAAGGCGATCGCCCCGGCGGGGTCTGTGGCCGCGGGGACAACGAGGCGGGTCGCCGGGGGCCGCACAGTGGCCTTCTCGGCCACCTGGGCGGGGGTGAGGCCACGGCAGGTTCCTTGGTAGATATAGGTGCCGTCGCTGGCGTGCGGGGCCGAGGCGGCGTGGAGGTCGGCTCGAGAGCAGAAGCAGGGGTAGGTGAGGCCGCGCGCGGCAAGGTCGTCGACGGCCGCCTGGTAGAGGTCGCGTCGCTGGCTTTGGTAGTAGGGACCCTCGTCCCAGTCGAGGCCAAGCCACTCGAGGTCGCGCATGAGGTCTTGGGCGACCTGAGGGTTCTGGGCGCGGGTGTCCAGGTCCTCGATGCGCAGGACCATCCGCCCGTCCGCGGATCGCACGGCGAGCCAGGCCATCAGGGCCGAGAAGACGTTGCCCAGGTGCATGCGGCCCGAGGGCGTGGGCGCGAAACGGCCGACTACCTGGGGTTCATTTGTCGCCGTCATTGCGCGGCCTCTTCTGCGTAGACGTAGAGGTTGAAGGTCGCGGGGTCGTGGGGCGTGGCGAGCTGCGCGACCCGCGCGGGGCGGGTAACCGTGCGCGCAAGGCCCTTGTGCTCATAAAACCCCACGTCACAGCTGTCGTCGGTGATGAGGAACATGCCGCCGGCCACCTCATGCGCGGCTTTTCTCGCCGCCGAGAAGAGCCGCCCGCCAACGCCCAGGCCTTGTGCCGCGGGGCTCACGATCAAAAGCTTGAGCTCGGCCGCTGCCCCTACCTGGCCAGACCTTGCGTACTCGCGGGCCAGCTCGGCCTCCTCGTTTAGCAGGTCGACGTCGCTTTTGACCTCGGCGAGAAGGGCTGGGTCCGCCGCTGCCTGGGCCAGAAGGGCCTCGCGGCGCGCGGTCCAGTTCGCGGCGCCGGGACATTCCCGGTCCTTGAGGCCGAGAAGCGCCACGCCCAGCAAGTCGCTCACGCCGCCATTTACCTGCTGCTTCTCTGCCACCAGCGTCCAATTGGCCTGCGCCAGGTAGGCGCACAGGTCGATCTGGCTGGCGAGGCGCCCGGCCTTCTCGCTTATCTCGCCGCACCACTGGGCCTGGAATAGGCGCGCCACGGCATCGAAGTCGGCCTCGGTAAAAGGTCGGTACACGACCGGGGTCTTCTCGCCGCTTAAATCGAATGAGCTGCTGGTCAAAGGGACGTCTCCTCAAAATGGCGCGCCGCCGCGCGCGGATACTCTCGCGCCCCAGTATCCCACTTCACGTTATAGTTGCACCTACCAAAGACGAACGGAGAACCATGGTCGACTACATCGCCCTGCTCAAGAAGGAAATCGTGCCCGCCGAGGGCTGCACCGAGCCCGTTGCCGTGGCCTTTGCCGCGAGCCTCGCGACCGAGCAGCTGGCCGCCCCGCCCACCCGCGTTGACCTGCGCCTTTCTGCCAACGTCATCAAGAACGCCCTGGGCGTGGGCATCCCGGGCACCGGCATGGTGGGCATCGAGATCGCGGCGGCTTTGGGCTGCGTCGTGCGTCAGTCGGCCAAGAAGCTCGAGGTCCTGCAGGGTTTCTCGCCGGAGCAGCTTGAGGAGGCCAAGGCCCTGGTAGATGCCCACGTCATCCACATCGAGCAGAAGCAGACCGACGAGACTCTCTACATCGAGGCCCAGGTCAGCGACGGCACGGACACCGCCCGCGTCGTCGTTTGCCGCGACCACACCAACGTCGTGCGTGTCGAGAAGAACAACGAGGTCCTGGTAGACAAGCCGCTCTCGATCGCGGACGCCGCGGCCGATGCGGGCACGGGCCTCACCATCGACGGCATCTATGAGTTCGCGACCACCGTCGACTTCGACGACATCGCCTTCATTCTTGGCTGCGTGGAGCTCAACACCCGCATAAGCCAGGAGGGCCTGACCAACAACTATGGCCTTGAGGTGGGCAAACGCATGCGCGCCGCCACCTCTACCCGCGGCGTTCTTCTCAACAACCTGGCCGTTCGACTTATCTCGGCCGCGGCCGCCGGCTCGGACGCGCGCATGGGCGGCTGCCCGCTCTCGGTCATGACCTGCGCGGGCAGCGGCAACCAGGGAATCGCCAGCTCGGTGCCCATCATCGAGCTCGCGCGCGTCCTGGGCTCGACCGACGAGGACCTGGCCCGCGCGCTCGCGATGTCGTTTCTCATCGTCATCCACATCAAGGAGTACATGGGCCGCCTGTCGCCGATCTGCGGCAGCGGCATCGCGGGCGGAGCCGGGTCGTGCTGCGGCATGACCTACCTGCAGGGCGGCAACCTGCGCGAGATCAAGTGCGCCGTCAACAACATGCTGGCCACGCTGCAGGGCATGATCTGCGACGGGGCCAAGGCGACCTGCGCGCTCAAGATCGCCTCGGGCACGACGGCGGCGATCATGTCGTCGACCCTTGCCCTGGCCGACATTCAGCCCTCTAGCAGGGAAGGCATCGTCTTCGAGGACGCCGAGCAGACCATCCAGCACACCGGCAAGCTGGTGCGCGAGGGCTTTGCGACCACCGACGAGGCGATCCTCTCCATCATGCTGGCCAAGCAGCTGGAGAAGTAGGCGGCGAGACGGGCGCGGGGCCCCGCGTGTGCCCGCGTCGCCTGTGCCGTCCTGGCGGCCCGCGGCCGGGAGACTTTCTGCTCTTTGGTTTCGCGCGCGAAAGTCGGGGTACCCTAAGTCGTGAAAAACGACGAAAGGGTTCGCATGGATATTCAACCTGGTTCGGCCGAGATGGCCGACTTCAAGCTCGGCACGCCCACGTTGGTGTGCCGCTGGCGCCTGGCTTACGGCAAGCTGCCGTTGGAAAACCGCCATCTACGTGCGCTTTCGCAACGCGCGGTCAACGGAGGCCCCGTCTCGACCCAACTGATCGCGTGGGCCAAGCAGCACATCGAGTGGACCTTGACCGACGGCTCCGCCACCTGCCCGGACGGCGTCTTGATGCTGGTCGTCGACGACCAGGGCCAGGCCGCCATGTCCGTGGGCCCTTACGAGGAGCTTGGCGAGAAGACCGCCGCCGCCCTGGCAGCCCGTGCCAAACAAGCCGCAGGTGAGGGATGCGAGACGGGCATCGCGCCCGAGCTTTTGATGGCCGTGCGCGGCCAGGGCCTCGTCGTGGGCGCGGCCCAGGGCGCCAAGGTCTGCGGCGCGGCCACGCTGGTCCTCGACCTGGCGCGCGCCTTTGGCCTGGAGGCCTCCCGCGACGAGCACCTGGCCGAAGGTCTTCTCGCCAGCTCGTCGGACGCCGCGTCCGGGGACGCCCCCGCCTACGACGAGGTCTTCCTGGTCTCCGACGAGCACGGCGTCGTCGCGGCTGAGGACGCCGCAGGCTCGGTCGCCGAGCGCCTGCATGCCGCTTACGTTAAGTTGTTGGACTCGATGGACAAACGCCAGTAGGGTAAATATGTGCCGCTAGGGGGTATCGCCCTCGCCCCGCGCCGCCAACTGGCGTATAGTTGGCGAGTCGCGATAACGAAAGGACCCGACATGAAGTCAATCATCCCCGCAGCAGGTCTTGGCACCCGCTTCCTCCCGGGCACGAAGGTCACTCCCAAGGAGATGCTCCCCGTCCTGGACAAGCCCGTCATCCAGTACGTCGTCGAGGAGGCCCTGGCGCCCTCCGAGGTCGACGAGTGCATCATCGTCTCTTCGCAGGCCAAGCCCCAGATCATGAGCTACTTCACGCGCGACCTGGCGCTTGAGGACGAGCTGCGCGTCCGCGGCAAGGCCAACTACGCCGAGGCCATCGCCGAGGCCGGCTCGCTGCCCGTCGACTTCTGCTTCCAGAGCGAGCCGCGCGGCCTGGGCCACGCCATCCGCTGCGCCTCCTACGCCACCGGCAACGAGCCGTTCTTCGTTCTTCTCGGCGACTACATGGTGCCGGACAAGAAGATCCTGCCCCGCATGCTCGAGGTCTCCAAGGCCCACGGCGGCTGCTCGGTCATCGCGGTCGCGCCCTGCGCCGAGGAGGAGGTCTCGCGCTACGGCATCATCGCCGGCAAGCAGGCCGGCACCATCGCCGAGTTCCCCGAGGCCGGCCCCAACGACGAGGGCGCCGTCTGGAAGCTCTCGGGCATGGTCGAGAAGCCCAAGGCCGCGCTGGCTCCCAGCCGCCTGTTCATCGTGGGCCGCTACCTGCTGAGCCCGCGCGTCATGGAGCTGCTCAAGGACCAGAAGCCCGGCGCCGGCAACGAGATCCAGCTCACCGACGCGATGGAGCGCTGCCTGGCCGAGGAGGAGTTCTACGCCCTGGTCATCGACCCCAAGGAGGGCTACGACACCGGCACCGTCGCCGGTTGGATCGCCACCAACGCGCGCATGGCCAAGGACGACGAGCGCTTTGCCGCCGCCTTCGAGGAGGCCATGAGCGACTAGCGCCTTCTCGCGCTGCGATAGCAAGCCAACGGGCTTCTCGCCAAGCGGTTTTCCGCGGCGAGAAGCCCGTTTTTCTGTGCCACGAGGCCCTTGTTTGAATCCCGAGCGACCTTTTCCATTTTAAATTTGAAACCCCCGAGTAGCCCGGCCTCGCGCATCGCCGTCAACTGGGCAAACGCGACCGGTAAAGCCTCGGCTACTCGGCGAGTTGAAATTTAAAATGGAAAAGGTCGAGCATGGCTCTCCTCGCGCGTCTGGCAGGCCGCAAACGAGGGTAATGCGGTTAATTCCGCCCCCAAACCGCGTCAAAGAAGGCGACAAGTACCCAAAACATAAAACCGCAGGTAGGCAACGTGCGCCCACCTGCGGAGTATCGGATTTGTTGTTAAGCGGCAAGTAATAACGCGTTACTGGATCTTAGACAGTCGCTCCAGCACCCTTGCCTGCGCCGCCGTATAGTAAGCAAGGTCATCGGCGCCCAGCCCACTCGTATCGTAGCTGTCGTACTTCGCAGCCCACTCAGTGTAGTCCTGCATCATCTTGGTGTAGTCCTGCATCATGCTCACGGGATTCGAGGAGCTCTTGTACTTCTCCATGAAGTCGCAGTAGCTGTTCATGAAAGCCTCGTACTCGTCGATGAACTGGCGGAAATCGCCGGAGCTCGCGGAGGAAGACTCGCTCGACGTGGAATCAGAAGTCGCCGCGGGAGCCTCCTCGACCTTCGTCTCGGTCTCGGCTGCTGCCGACGCGCTCGAATCCGAGTTCGTCGCCCCGGCGGAGGCGTTTGCATCGGCCACATCGACGGTGATCTCAATCTTGTTGAAGCCCCTGTAGCTCACGGAAACGTGGTCGCCGTTCGCGTTGTCAGCGGAGAACGACGTCTCACCCTTCTTATAGTCAACGTTGAACCCCGCAGAAATGCAGGAATCGACGTACGCGCTATATGCAGCGCTGTCCGTATCTCCGACGTGCGCGATGAAGTACGTCGAGCTATCGCTGCTGACCTTGCCCTTCTTCGACGTCGGGGCGGGAGCCA
>CAVAUD010000047.1:0-15378 GCA_963591565.1 bacterium | reverse complement strand
CATGAAACTCATCGACAGTAAAGAAGGACCTGCTATGTGGCTTGTTCTTGCTCTGGGGTCCGCCGTGTTCGCGGCGCTGACGTCGATTCTGGCCAAGGTTGGCATCGAGGGCGTGAACTCCACTCTGGCGACGGCGATTCGTACCGTGGTCGTGCTCGTCATGGCCTGGGGGATGGTCTTTGTCGCCGGGGCGCAGACGGGGATTGGCGACATTAGCGCCAAGAGCTGGGTGTTTCTCGTCTTAAGCGGCCTGGCGACCGGCGCGTCGTGGCTGTGCTACTACCACGCGCTGCAGATAGGGGAGGCCTCTAAGGTCGTGCCCGTCGACAAACTGAGCGTCGTGATCACGCTGGTCTTGGCTTTTGTCTTCTTGCGAGAGCAGTTCACCGCGAAGTCCTTGATCGGCTGCGCCCTTATCTGCGCCGGCACCCTCGCGATGGTCTTGTAGCGGGCCTTGCGCCCATCGCCTTGCGAGCTTATCGCGTATCTGCATGTTTGACCGATTTGGCTGCGAGCTTATCGCGAATCTGCATGCTCAAAACGGCCTTCAAGTCGATTTATTCGACCTCGCGACGACAAAACCCCAGGATAGGTTTTTGCGGTTCCCCTCAAAACAGCGTTTAGAGCATGCAGATTCGCGATAAGCTCGCAGAGCGAAGCTTCCAACATGCAGATACGCAATAAGCTCGCAGAGCCAGCGCGCAAAGAAGGGCCCGGCGGTCGAAACCGCCGGGCCCTTCTCGGCTAAAACGCGCTTTTTGGCCAGAGGCCTTACTCGAGCTCGAAGGCGCCGGTGTAGAGCTGGTAGTAGTAGCCCTTCTTGGCGATGAGCTCGTCGTGGTTGCCGCGCTCGATGACGCGGCCGTGGTCCAGGCAGATGATGACGTCGGAGTTGCGCACGGTCGAGAGTCGGTGCGCGATGACGAAGGTCGTGCGGCCGGTCATCAGGGCGTCCATGCCGCGCTGGACGATGGCCTCGGTGCGGGTGTCGATCGAGCTCGTGGCCTCGTCGAGGATCATCGCGGGCGGGTCGGCCACGGCGGCGCGCGCGATCGAGATCAGCTGGCGCTGGCCCTGGGACAGCTGCGCGCCGTTGCCGGTGAGCATGGTGTCGTAGCCCTCGGGCAGGCGGCAGATGAAGTCGTCGGCGCCGGCGAGCTTGGCCGCGGCGATGCACTCGTCGTCGGTGGCGTCGAGCTTACCGTAGCGGATGTTGTCCATGACGGTGCCGGTGAACAGGTTGACGTCCTGCAACACAATGCCCAGCGAGCGGCGCAGGTCGGCCTTCTTGATCTTGTTGACGTTGATGCCGTCGTAGCGGATCTTGCCGTCGGCGATGTCGTAGAAGCGGTTGATCAGGTTGGTGATCGTGGTCTTGCCTGCGCCCGTCGCGCCGACGAAGGCGACCTTCTGACCGGGCTTCGCGTAGACCGAGACGTCGTGCAAGACGGTGTGGTCGGGGCGGTAGCCAAAGTCGACATCGACCATGCGCACGTCGCCGGCCAGCGGGGTGTAGGTGATGGTGCCGTCCTTGTGGGGGTGCTTCCAGGCCCAGTCGGTGGTGCGCTCGGAGCACTCGACCAGGTGGCCGGCCTCGTCGTACTTGGTGTTGACCAGGGTGACGTAGCCCTCGTCGACCTCGGGCTCCTCGTCGATGAGCTCGAAGATGCGCTCGGCGCCGGCCAGGCCCATGACCACGGCGTTGATCTGCTGCGAGATCTGGCCGATCTGGCCGCAGAACTGCTTGGTCATGTTGAGGAAGGGCACGACGACGGCGATGGACAAAGGCAGGCCCGAGAAGGACAGGTTGGGCGTGCCCAGCGCCAGGAAGATGCCGCCGGCCAGGGCGACCACGACGTAGATGAGGTTGCCCAGGTTCATGAGGATCGGCATCAGGACGTTGGCGTACATGTTGGCCTTCTGGGAGACCTCGAAGAGCTTGTCGTTCTTCTCGTCAAAGTCTGCCTCGGCGGCGCGCTCGTGGCAGAAGGCCTTGACGACCTTCTGGCCGGCCATGACCTCCTCGACGTGTCCCTCGACGACGCCCAGCTCGGTCTGCTGCGCGATGAAGTAGCGAGCAGAGCTCGTGCCCAGAAGCTTGGTGAGAAGGGTCATGCAGGTCACGCCCACGACGATGACCAGGCACATCCACACCGAGTAGTACAGCATGATGCAGAAGACGGCGACCAAAACGATGCAGGTCATGAGCAGGTTGGGCAGCGACTGGCTGATCATCTGGCGCAGCGTGTCGATGTCGTTGGTGTAGTGGCTCATGATGTCGCCGTGCTGGTGGGTGTCGAAGTAGCGGATCGGCAGGTCCTGCATGCGGTTGAACATCTTCTCGCGCAGCTTCTCGAGCGAGCCCTGCGTGATGGTGGCCATCGAGCGGTTCCAGAACAGCGAGCAGAGCACGCCGATGGCGTCGACGATGCCCAGCGTGAGGGCCAGCTGGAAGATCTTGGGCTGCGCGGCCGACCAGTCGCCGGTCTGCCACGAGTCGTTGATCACCTGCAGGGCGTTCTGCAGGAAGATCGTGCCGATCGAGTTGATGAGGGCGCACGCGATGATGCCCACGGTGACGGCGGGCAAGAGCACGGGATAGAACGAGAACAGCGTCTTGATGAGGCGGCCCATGGTTCCGGGCTTGCGGTTCTTGGCGCGCTCGGCGGTGGTTGCCTTACTCATGCGCCTCGCCTCCTTCCTGCGAGGTGGTGTCCGGGGCGGCGTTGCTCGCGGCGGCGGGGGCCGTGGCCTCCTCGGTCATCTTGTTCTGCGAGGTGAAGGTCTCGCGGTAGATCTCGGAGGTCTTGAGCAGCTCGTCGTGGCTGCCGATGGCCGAGATGTGCCCGCCCTCCATCACGATGATGCGGTCGGCGTCCTGCACGCTCGAGACGCGCTGGGCGATGATGATCTTGGTCGTGTCGGGCAGGTAGCTGGCCAGGCCCTCGCGGATCTTGGCGTCCGTCTTGGTGTCGACGGCCGACGTCGAGTCGTCCAGGATCAGGACCTTGGGACGGCGCAAGAGGGCGCGCGCGATGCACAGGCGCTGCTTCTGGCCGCCCGAGACGTTGGTGCCGCCCTGCTCGATCCAGGTGTCGTAGCCCTTGGGGAAGGTGTCGACGAACTCGTCGGCGCAGGCCAGGTGGGCCGCCTCGCGCACCTCCTCGTCGGTGGCGTTCTCGTCGCCCCAGCGCAGGTTCTCGGCGATGGTGCCCGAGAACAGGATGTTCTTCTGCAGGACCATGGCGACCTGGTGGCGCAGGGTGTCGATGTCGTAGTCGCGCACGTCGACGCCGCCCACGCGAACGGTGCCCTCGGTGGCGTCGTAGAGGCGCGCGATGAGGTTAACCAGCGTGGACTTGGCCGAGCCCGTGCCGCCCATGATGCCGATCGTCTCGCCGCTCTTGATGTGCAGGTCGATGTCGGAGAGGGCCTGGCGCTTGGCGGTCTTGGAGTACTTGAAGCTCACGTGGTCGAAGTCGATGGAGCCGTCCTTGACCTCGGTCACGCTGTCCTCGGGGTTCGAGATGGTGGGCGTCGCGGTCAGGACCTCGTCGATACGGTGGGCGGACTCGTCGGCCATCGTGACCATGACGAAGATCATCGACAGCTGCATGAGGCTCATCAGGATCTGGAAGCCGTAGGTGAAGATCGACGACATCTGGCCCACGTCGAAGGCCTGGCCCTGGCTGGTGATGATGACCTTCGAGCCGATGTAGATGATCGCGACGAAGGCGCCGTTAACGCAGATGTTCATCATCGGGTTGTTGAAGGCGAGGAGCTTCTCGGCGCGGGTGAAGTCGGCGCAGACGTCGCGCGCGGCGGTGGCGAACTTCTCCTTCTCGTAGTCCTGGCGCACGAAGCTCTTGACCACGCGCATGCCGCTGACGTTTTCCTCGACCGACTCGTTGAGGGCGTCGTACTTGTGGAAGACGCGGGTGAAGATCGGGCGCACGAGGTGGATGATGTAGAACAGGCCAAAGCCCAGGATCGGGATGATGACCAGGTAGACCATGGCGACCAGGCCGCCCATGACGAAGGCCATCGTGAAGGCGAAGATGAGCACGAGCGGGGCGCGCACGGCGATGCGGATGAGCATCATGAACGCCTGCTGGACGTTGGTGACGTCGGTCGTGAGACGGGTCACCAAAGAGGAGCTCGAGAAGGTGTCGATGTTCTCGAACGAGAACGTCTGGATCTTATAGAAAAGGTCGCGGCGCAGGTTCTTGGCAAAGCCGCAGCTCGCGTAGCTGCAGGTGACGCCGGCCGCGGCGCCAAAGGCCAGGGAGACCAGCGCGAGCAGGACCAAAAGGCCCGACGTCGGCAGGATCTGCTCGATGGTGGCGCCCAGCTTGATGGTGTCGATGAGGTCGGCGGTGACGAAGGGGATCATCATCTCGCAGGCGACCTCGCCCAAAACCAGCAGCGGCGTGGCGATGGTGTACTTGCTGTACTCGCGCGCGGAGCGGGAGAGGCGCCGCATGATGGCGCCGTAGTCGATCTTCTCGGCAGGCTTGTTTAGTTCTTGCTGCACGAACAGTCCTCCTTGTCCGAAATCTCTTTTTCTCTCCAGTGGTTAAAGATGTTGTCCAATGTGGCGAGAAGCTCGCGTTTCTCGTCTGGCGACATGAACTCGAGGGCGTGGTCGCAGAAGTCGGCCTCCTCGTTTTGCATCTCGCGGGCAATCTCGGTCCCGCGGGCGGTGAGGTCGATCTCGACCTGGCGCTTGTCGGTGGCCGAGCGGTTGCGCTCGACGAGGCCCTCGCGCTCGAGCTTGCCCAGGACCTCGCACAGCGACGCCGGCGTGATGTGGATCTCGTTTTGCAGGTCCTTTTGGGAGGCCTTGCCGCCCTTGATGTAGAGCATCTTGAGGACGTGGCGCTTGCCGCCGAGGCCGCCGCGGTAGACGAACATGTAATGGCCAAAGTAGCCGAACAGGTTCAAGATCTGCTGGTCAACGCTTTCTGTGGCGCGGATCTGCGCGAGCTTCTCATCGGTGATTCTCAATCCTTAACCCCTCCTTTCTAGCTGGTCGTTCCTTTTAGCCTTTGGTAGGTTATGCCCGCGCGGGGTGGAATCGCAAGGTACCTAACGAATATTTATAAGGTACCGAATAATCTTCACATTCGGGGTGCGGCGGGGCCTTCTGGGGCCGTTTTGCTCCCTCGATTTCGAAAAACGCGACATCTTGGCCGACAAAGTCCGACTTAGCGAGTAGCGAAGAATGCGTCGCAACTTTGACCTGCGGTTTTCCTTTTTGATCGAGGCTTGCTACTCGGAGAAATCGAATTTGTCGGCCAAGATGTCGCATTTTTGATTTTGGGTAGTCTGCCGGGGGCCTTCGCTGGGTATGAAATGCCCATGAACACCATTATTTGCGGCATATCGGCGTTGCGCTTCTGGCGTATGCCTCCCTGGGTCTCGCTCATCATGACCGAGCCCGAGGAGGAATACCGCAGCCTGGGCTTTTCGTCTGTCGAGGAGTTTGCCCGGGTGCGCCAACAGATGGTGCTTGAATCGCCGCTTGTCCAGAAGTGTTGCGTTGCCGACCGACGTTGGAACAGCGCAGGCGAGCATGCCCGCCACATCCGGGAAGCTTCGCCGCTTCTTGGACAATGTGTGGACCTCCCGGTCGACATCCTTGTGAATAGCGCGGCCGAATGCAAGAGGAGCGGTGTTATCACTCCGCGTTTGTGGAGCAAGCCTTTGCCGCCCGGAAGCACCGTGGCAATCACCGATGAGATCTCGGTCGTGACGCCGGAGTTCGCGTTGCTGCAGCTCGCGGGCACGATGCCGCTCAACCGCTGCCTGGCCATCGCTTCGGAGCTGTTCGGCGCCTACTCGGCCTACCGTAACCCGCGTCCGTTCGCCGATTGGTTTGAGTCGCGCCTGGGCAGCGCCTCCGGCCGCTGGTTGGTGCGGGAGCGTGATGGCTGGGAGCCGTGCGTCATCGGCGGCAGGCTGCACGACCTGTGGAGGCGCGAGCCGCTGGTCACTCGCGAGTCGCTTCTGGCTACCGCCGATCATAGCGAGTCCGCCCGCGGGCGTGACCGGGCGCGCAAGGTCGCCGAGCTCGTGATCCCCGGGGCGGCTTCGCCCCTGGAGTCCAAGGCCGGGCTGCTGCTGGCCCTGCCCAAGGCCTACGGCGGCCTGGGACATGTCGGCATGGAGCACAACTATGAGGTTTGGCTCGGCGGCGGGTCGCAGAGTCTCGCCGGCCGCCGTCGCTGCTACTGCGACCTTTACTGGGACGAGGGCGTTGACCTCGAGATCCAAAGCCGCCTTGCACACGAGAGCGAGTTCGCCTTCCTTTCCGACTCCGAGCGCATGGCGGCGCTTCTTAACGACGGCATCTCGGTGCTCCCGGTGACGGCGGCCCACCTCGCAGACCGCGCGAAGCTCCTCCAGGTGTCGGAAACCTTGGCAAAGTTGCGCGGCGTGAAGGCCCCGAGGCTCACGGCGCGCCAGGAGGCGCGGTCGAGGAAGCTATTCGAGGACCTTTCGGCCCTCTCCGGGGACGTGCTGGATTAAAAACGAGACATCTTGGCCGACAAAACAGAATGCTTCGAGTAGTCGCAGCCTAGCCTGGGATAAAACGCCAGGTAAAAGGTCTGCGGTTCTTCTGGCTAGTAGGCTAGTCGAGTTTTGTCGGCCAAGATGTCGCGTTTTTGAGTTGCGAGCGGCGATTGGGCGGGGGATGTGGAACAATGGGCGGGCGAGAAGGGCGAGAAGAGGGGAGACGCGGGTGGTTTTGTCGTTGGCGCCGATGGAGGGCGTGACCGGGCATGTGTTTCGCCGGGTCCACGCGGAGTGCTTCGGCAAGATGGGCCGCTACTACACGCCGTTCCTCACGCCGCCGCGCGTCGGCACGCCCAACTTCGGCTCGCGCGACCGCAAGGAGGTCGATCCGGCGATCAATGAGGGCCTCGACGTCGTGCCGCAGCTGCTCTCGAAGAACGCCGACGAGTTCGTCTGGGCCGCGGGGCTGCTGCGTGACCTGGGCTTTACCGAGGTGAACCTCAACTTGGGCTGCCCTTCCGGCACCGTCGCCTCGAAGGGGAAGGGCTCTGGCTTCCTGGGCCGCCCGGCCGAGCTGCGTGCCTTCTTAACCGAGATATGCGATCGCTCTCCGCTGCCGGTTTCGGTCAAGACCCGCGTGGGCGTCGAGTCGGACGACGAGTTCGACCGAATCCTGGCCCTCTACCGCGAGTTTCCCCTGGCAGAGCTCATCGTGCACCCGCGCGTGCAGGCCGACGCCTACCGCGGCCACGCCCGTCAGGCCCTCTACGGCAAGGCCCTCGACGGCTCGCCCTTCCCGGTCGCCTACAACGGCGACATCGCGACGGCGGGCGATTTCGCGGCCCTGACCTCGGCGTACCCCGCGACGACCCACGTCATGCTGGGCCGCGGCGTCGTGGCCGACCCGGCCCTGCCACGCCAGATCGCCGGCGGCGCGCACGCCACGGCCGCCGAGCTCCGCCGTTTCCACGATGCCCTGTTCGAGGCCTATGAAGCCGAGATGGGCGGCAACGCCGTCTTTCGCATGAAGGAATGGTGGTTCTACGCCAAGGCCAACTTCGCCGACCCTGCCGCCGCGGCCCGCGCCGTGCGCAAGGTTCGCCGCGCCGACGACTACCGCGCCGCGGTCGACAACCTCTTCGCGACCCAGCCGCTGGCTCGCTAGCCCGCGCGCCGCCGGCTGAGCGGGCAGGCGAAGCCCTGCGCCCCGCCGCGCCCGCCACCTGCCCCGCTGCGGCCCCGTAAGGCCGCCTTACAATTCCACCTTACAATCCGCGAATTGTAAGCCCGCAGGTAGATGCCCTAAACGCAAGGAATTGTAAGCCAAAGTAAGCCAATTGTAAGCCGTAGTTAGGCATGGGTAAGCCATAGGGTTTGCGCTGTGTTAAGCAACTCGCAACACCCTAGCATTCTTCCTGACACGGACGGGCGGCCCCACGACAGGCCTTCCCGCCCAACACTTTGGAAGGAGATCCATGTCTCAGCTTTCTAGCGTTTCTCGTCGTCAGTTCCTCACCGCCTCCTGCGGCTTCGCCGCTGCCGTCGCCGGCCTCGGCCTCGTTGGCTGCGGTGGTTCCTCCACCTCCACCTCTTCCGACTCCGCCTCTTCCGACAAGGCCGCTTCTGTGACCGGCACCGTCAACTGCTCCGGCGCCACCTCGTTCCAGAAGCTCGTCGAGTCCGCCGCCGCCAAGTTCGAGAACGCCTACCCCGACGTCACCGTCGCCATCACCGGCGGCGGCTCCGGCCAGGGCCTCTCCGACGTCAAGGACGGCAAGGCCCAGATCGGCCGCTCCGACGTCTTCGCCGAGGAGAAGCTCGACGCCGCCGACGCCGCTAAGCTCACCGACTACACCGTCGCCGTCGTGGGCATGGGCCCGATCGTCAACTCCAAGGTCGACGTCGACGGCCTCACCACCGAGCAGCTCAAGGGCATCTTCACCGGCAAGATCACCGACTGGTCCGAGGTCGGCGGCACCGCCGGCAAGATCCAGGTCATCGAGCGCAAGGCCGGCTCCGGCACCCGCGCCACCTTCGAGGCCGCTGTCCTCGCCGGCGAGAAGGCCCCCGATGACTTCGCTCCCGTGGCCGAGGAGGACTCCTCCGGCACCGTCGTCGAGAAGATCCAGGCGACCGAGGGCGCTATCTCTTACCTGGCCTTCTCCTACTTCGACGACACCAAGTTCAAGGCCCTGAAGGTCGACGGCGTCGAGCCCAAGGCCGACAACGTCGCCAACGGCACCTTCAACATCTGGGCCTACGAGCACATGTACACCGCCGCCGACGCCGATGCCGCCACCCAGGCCTTCATCGACTTCATGATGTCCGACGAGGTCCAGGGCTCCCTGGTCGAGGAGGAGGGCTTCATCCCCGCCTCTGACATGAAGGTCAAGAAGGACGCCAAGGGCAACATCTCCACCAAGTAGCTCTTCCCATTCCCTTAGGGTGGATGGCCAAGACCTTACGTTTTGGCCATCCACCCCCTTTTTCGTGAAAGGGGCATCGAGCCCAATGGCAAAAACTCTGTTGCCAAAGCGCCGCTTGGAGAACGTGGGCCTCACCATCACCGGTGCCTGCGTCGCCCTGGTCGCCGTCATCGTGGTCACCTTGATCGTGATGGTCGCCCAGCAGGGCCTCTCGGCGTTTTTCGTCGACGGCATCAACTTCGTCGACTTCATCACCGGGACCAGCTGGGTTCCCTCCGACGGCAAGTACGGCGCCCTGCCGCTGATCGTCACCTCCTTCGGCGTCATGATCTTGTCGACCCTCTTCACCCTGCCCATCGCCCTGGGCAGCGCGATCTTCGTCGTCGAGGTCCAGCCCACCTTCGGCCGTAAGATCTTCCAGCCGCTGGTCGAGCTGCTCGTCGGCATCCCCTCGGTCGTCTACGGCCTCATCGGCCTGACCGTCGTCAACGCCGCCATGCGCGCGATCTTCGGCGAGCTGGCCGGCACCGGCGCGGGCATCCTCTCGGGCGCCATCGTGCTCGCCGTCATGATCCTGCCCACGGTGACCACGCTTTCCATCGACGCCCTGGCCGCCGTCCCCAACCAGTACCGCGAGGGCTCCTATGCCCTGGGCTGCACCCGTTGGCAGACGGTCTACCACGTCGTCCTGAAGTCGGCCCTGCCCTCGCTCATGACCGCGGTCATCCTCGGCATGACCCGAGCCTTCGGCGAGACCCTGGCCGTACAGATGGTCATCGGCGGCGTCGAGAAGATCATGCCCGCCGGCCTGCTTTCCCCGGCCGCGACCCTGACGACGGCCCTCACCTCGGGCTTCGCCAACGCGACCACCGGCTCGGTCCAGTACCACGCGCTTTGGGCCTTGGGCCTTCTCCTCATGGGCATGAGCCTGTTCTTCATCTTGATCATCCACCTCATCGGCTCGAAGGGGGCGAAGGACCGTGGCTAACACGACAGACGTCGCGGGCGAGAAGACCGCTGTGGCCGAGAAGACCCCGGTGACCGCCGTCGCGGCCCCGACCACCCCGCACGACCTGGGCATCGACCTCGACGCCCACGCCGCCCGCATCGGCCGCAACGACCGCATCGCGACCGGCATCCTGACCATCATCGTCGGCTTCGTCCTGGCCCTTCTCGCCGCCATCGTGGCCTTCATCCTGATCCAGGGCCTGGGCCGCGCCCTCACCCCCGGCTTCCTCACGACGCCGCCGACCGCGACCGAGAACCCCGGCATCTCCAGCGAGCTGTTCGACAGCTTCTACATGCTGGTCATCACCCTGCTGATCAGCGTGCCCATCTCCCTGGGCGCCGCGATCTTCCTCGTCGAGTACGCGCCCGACAACTGGGTGACCAAGGCCGCCTCGACCGCGATCGAGACCCTCTCGAGCCTGCCCTCCATCGTCGTCGGCATGTTCGGCAGCCTGTTCTTCGTCGTGACCCTGGGCTGGGGCATCTCGATCATCGCGGGCGCCATGGCCCTCACGATGTTCAACATCCCCATCCTGGTGCGCGTCATCCAGCAGGCGCTGGAAGACGTCCCCAAATCGCAGCGCGACGCCGGCCTGGCAATGGGCCTCACCCGTTGGGAGACGACCCTGCACGTGCTGCTTCCCGCCGCCATGCCCGCCATCGTGACCGGCATCGTCATCTCGGCCGGCCGCGTCTTTGGCGAGGCCGCCGCCCTGATCTTCACCTCGGGCTCCGCCGCGGTCAACATCAACTTCGCGAGCACCAACCTCGCGAGCCCGCGCAACCCCTGGAACATCTTCAGGCCCGCCGAGACCCTGGCCGTCCACATCTGGAAGCTCAAGATGGAGCCCACCCCCGGCAACGACTCGATCGTCTGGGGCACCGCGGCGGTCCTCATCATCTGCGTGCTTCTCTTCAACGTTTTGGCGCGCGTCGCCGGCAAGGCCCTGGCCAAGAAGATGACGAGCGAGTGATGGAGCCTATGAACAACACACACAACGACGGCATGGGCCAGGCGCCCCTGAAGCACCTGCTCGAGACCCACAACGTCACCGTCAAGTACAACCTGGAGCACGAGGCGCTGCACCCCACGAGCCTCAACTTCGACGCGGGCATGGTCACCGCCCTGATCGGCCCCTCCGGCTGCGGCAAATCGACCTTCCTGCGCTGCCTCAACCTCATGAACATCGAGATCCCGCGCTGCGTTGTGGGCGGAGAGATCATCTACCACGACCACAACATCAACACCCGCGAGGAGAACCTCTTTGAGCTGAGAAAGTCCATCGGCATGGTCTTCCAGCAGCCGACGCCTTTCCGCAAGTCGATCCGCGAGAACATCCTCTTCGCGCCCAAGCGCCACGGCCGCGTTGCCGGCAAGGAGGAGGCCGACGAGCTCGTCGAGACGAGCCTTCGCCAGGCCGCCCTGTGGGACGAGGTCAAGGACAAGCTCGACAAGAGCGCCCTTGCTCTTTCCGGCGGCCAGCAGCAGCGCCTGTGCATCGCCCGCACCCTGGCGATGAAGCCCGACGTGGTTCTCTTCGACGAGCCCTGCTCGGCCCTCGACCCCATCTCGACCTTCGCGGTCGAGGAGACGATCCGCGACATCGCCGACTCGGGCATCTGCGTGGCCATCGTCACCCACAACATGGAGCAGGCCACGCGCGTCTCTGATTACACCGCGTTCTTCTACGTGGGCGACATGATCGAGTACGGCACCACCCGCCAGATCTTTGGCAACCCCAAGGACCAGCGCTTGGTTGACTACCTTACGGGAAGGTTCGGTTAAGGGATGGATAAAGAGTTTAACCAACAAGACCACCGCAGCATCGAGGACGCCCCGGTTGCCCTGAGCATCCGCGACTTCGACCTGTACTACGGCGATTTCCAGGCCCTCAAGAAGATCAACCTCGAGATCCCGCAGAACCGCGCCACGGCCTTCATCGGCCCTTCCGGCTGCGGCAAGTCGACCCTGCTTCGCACCTTCAACCGCATGAGCGACTTCGTCGAGTCGGTGCGCACCGAGGGCACGATCGAGTTTCTCGGCCAGGACATCTTCGCCCTCGACGCCAACGCGCTTCGCGTCCACGTGGGCATGGTCTTCCAGCACCCCAACCCCTTCCCGATGAGCATCCGCGACAACGTCCTCTACGGGCCCGCGCGCATGAAGCGCCTGTCTCGCCAGGAAGGCGACGAGATCTTAGAGCAGTGCCTGACGCGCGCCGCGCTTTGGGACGAGGTCAAGGACAAGCTCGACAAGAGCGGCCTGGGCCTGTCGGGCGGCCAGCAGCAGCGCCTGTGCATCGCGCGCGCCCTGGCCACCAACCCCGAGGTGCTGCTCATGGACGAGCCCACGAGCGCCCTTGACCCCATCTCGACCTTGCAGGTGGAGCAGCTCATGTGTGAGCTCGCGGCCGACCACACCGTGGTCGTCGTCACCCACAACATGCAGCAGGCCACCCGTATCGCCGATAAGACCTGCTTCTTCTACCTGGGCGAGCTGATCGAGGCCGCGCCCACCAAGGACCTTTTCGCCAATCCCCAGCACCAGCGCACGCAAGAATATCTCTCAGGAAGGTTCAGCTGATGGTTGTACAGACCCGCACCAAGTTCTCCAAGCAATTGAACGACATCGAGGAGCTCATCGCCCGCCTGCAGGAGAAGTGCGTCTCCGACGTGCGCGCCGCGGGCCTGGCCGCGACCGGCGACGCCGGCGCCCGCGAGGGCGTGGCCGGCGGCCGCAAGGTCGAGGACATCCTGCGCAGCTCCATCGAGAACGCCTGCCTCGACGCGATGCTTCTGCAGCAGCCGCTCATCGGCGATGACCTGCGCCTGGTTTCCGGCGCCTTCCGCATCGTGAGCGACCTTTCGCACATCGACAGCATGACCCGCGACGTGGTCTTCCTCGTCGAGGAGGTGCCCGAGAAGACGGCGGCCAAGTACACCGTCGAGTTCACCGAGATGAGCGAGATCTGCGCCGATATGGTCGACAAGGCCGCCCGCGCCTTCCTCGAGTGCGACGTCGAGCTCGCCCAGGAGGCCATCGAGGCCGACGACCGCGTGAACGCCCTCTACGGCCAGACCGCCGACAAGCTCTTGAAGCTCATCCACGACGGCAAGGCTTCCGCCCGCTTCCTGCCCGAGCTTCTGATGATCGCCAAGTACTTCGAGCGCATCGGCGATTTGGCCAAGCGAGTTGCCGCTTGGGCTATCTTCCGCGTCACCGGTGAGCATAAAATTGAGGAAAAGGCATCCCAGCAGATCGATCCTGAGCAGTAGGGAATTAGGCACATGGCAGCATCAAGCGTGGTCTACTACGTAGAAGACGACAAGAACCTCCGCGAGCTCACGGTTTATGCCCTGGGCCAGGGCGGCATCGAGGCGCGCGGCTGCGCCGACGACGCCGAGTTTCGCCGCGCCTGCGCCGAGCGCCTGCCCGACGCGGTTCTTCTCGACATCATGCTGCCCGACGCCGACGGGCTCGAGATCCTGGGCCGCGTGCGCAAGACGCCGGGCCTGTCCAACGTGCCGGTGATGATGCTCACCGCCAAGGACACCGAGCTCGACAAGGTGCGCGCGCTTGATTCCGGCGCCGACGACTACCTCTCCAAGCCCTACGGCATGATGGAGATGGTCAGCCGCACCCGCGCGCTTCTGCGCCGCGCGGGCCGCGAGTCCGTCCAGGAGCAGGCAACCTGCGTTACCGTGGGCGACATCTGCGTCTGGCCCGATCGCCGCGAGGCGACCGTGGCCGGCGCCGAGCTGTCGCTCACCATGCGCGAGTTCGACCTTCTCGAGTTCCTCATGAAGTCGCCCGGCGTCGTCTTCTCGCGCGAGACCCTGCTGCAGCGCGTCTGGGGCTGGGACTTCGACGGCGGCAGCCGAACCGTCGACGTGCACATCCAGCAGCTTCGCGCTAAGCTGGGGGATGCCGCCGAGCTCATCGAGACCGTGCGCGGCGTTGGGTACCGTATTCGAGGATAGGGCGGCTTTTGGGACGCGACGCAGGTAAAGGGGCCGGCGAGAAGCTCGGCCGGTCCGGTAAAGCTGGCGAGAAGCTCGGCCGGCGCAGTAAGGTTTCCCTTTCCCACAACATGTTCGTGGCCCTCGTGGCCGCCTGCACCGCCGTGGCCCTTGCGGTCACGGCGGCTTCTGCCTACATCTACGAGCGGGCCTTCTTGGACGACGAGCACGGCCAGCTGGCCGCCGAGTGCGAGACGCTCGTCTCGCTGCTTGACCAGACCGAGGACGACCCGCAGGTCCTGGCCTCGCTTTCCATGGGCGCGACGCGCGTGACCTTGATCTCGCCGGACGGCACGGTGCTGTACGACTCGACGGCCGCCGCGTCGACCTTGCCGAGCCACGCCGACCGCCCGGAGTTCGTCGAGGCGCTGGCCGGGGGCACCGGCTCGTCCGAGCGCTCGAGCGCCACGGTGGGCTACGTGAGCCTCTACGACGCGCGCCGGCTTGAGTGCGGCGACGTCTTGCGCCTGTCCGTCGACCGGGCCGGCGCGGTGAGCTTCTTGGCCCGCGACCTGGTGGTTTTGCTGACCCTGGCCGTCGTCGTGATCGCGGCGAGCTGGTTTGTCTCGCGTATGCTGGCCCGGCGCTTCGTGCGGCCGATCTTGGACATCGATCCCGCCTCTGGCAAGGCCGAGTCGCCCTACCAGGAGCTGGATCCGCTGGTCAGCCGCCTAAACGAGCAGCACGCCGAGCTCATGGAGCGCATGAGCGCGATCCAGGACGCCGACGACATGCGCCGCGAGTTCACGGCCAACGTGACGCACGAGCTCAAGACGCCCATCGCGTCTATCTCGGGCGCTTCCGAGCTGATCCGCGACGGCATCTGCCAGCCCGACGACGTGCGCGAGTTCGCCGGTCGCATCTACGGAGACGCGCAGCGCCTCTCGGCCTTGGTGTCCGACATCCTGATGCTCTCGAAGCTCGACGAGACCGAGAGGGCGGGGGCGCGCGACGCCTTGTTTGGCCCCAACAACCAGGTCGATCTTCTCAGCGTGGCCCAGGACGTGAAGAGCCGTTTGGGCGCCAAGGCGGCCCGCCACGAGGTGTCCTTGCGCGTCGAGGGCGTGCCCTCGGTGATCCAGGGCAATGCGCACCTGTTGGACGAGCTGGTGAGCAACCTGGTCGAGAACGCGATTCGCTACAACAAGCCCGGCGGCACGGTGCGCGTGTGGGTGCTTCCCGTGAACGGCCGGCCCACGATCCGCGTGCGCGACAACGGCATCGGCATCCCGGCCGACGCGCAGCAAAAGGTCTTCGAGCGCTTCTACCGCGTTGACAAGGGCCGCAGCCGCGACATGGGCGGCACCGGCCTGGGCCTCGCGATCGTCAAGCACGCGGCCGCGTTCCACGACGCGCAGGTGACCCTCAAGAGCAAGCTCGGCGAGGGGACGACGATCACGGTCAC
>CAVAUD010000046.1:0-15385 GCA_963591565.1 bacterium | reverse complement strand
TTGTGAGGGCACCGTCTTGGGGCGGTGCCTTTTTCGTGCGGCGAGAAGGGAGCGGCGTCCTTCTCGGCTGTGTATACTTGAGATTTGGCAAACGGCGCCTGCGGGGCTCGCGGGCTTTTCTCGAGAGGATAAATCACATGGGACAGAAGGTTCAGGGGACCGAGGACCTTTACGGCGGCTACATGCGCGCCTGGCAGCGCATGCAGGACGTCGCGCGCGAGCTGTTTGGCGCGTACGGCTTCGACATGATCGAGACGCCCGCGATCGAGCAGGTCGACACCTTCGTCCACGGCATCGGCGAGTCGACCGACGTGGTGCGCAAGGAGATGTTCCGCGTGGTCTCGGGCGCGCTTTTTGGCGACCTGCTTGAGAAGGGCTCCGAGGACCACTTGAAGCCCCGCCAGCGCATGGCGATGCGCCCCGAGGGAACCGCCGGCGTCGTGCGCGCCGCGGTCGAGAACAACTTCGTGCCGCAGGGCGCCGCCCCGGTCAAGCTCTGGTACGCCGAGGCGATGTTTCGCGGTGAGCGCCCGCAGAAGGGCCGCCTGCGCCAGTTTCACCAGGTAGGCGTCGAGTGGCTGGGCGCGCCGGACGCCGCCGCGGACGCCGAGTGCATCATCATGCTGATGGAGTTCTTCAAGCGCCTGGGCTTCGACGCCTCTAAGCTGCATCTCTCGATCAACTCGATGGGCGACGCCGCGTGCCGCCCGGCCTACCGCGATAAAGTTAAGGCTTTTATCCTCGACCACAAGGACGAGATGTGCGAGGACTGCCTCGAGCGCGCAGAGATCAACCCGCTTCGCGCCTTCGACTGCAAAAACGCCCACTGCCACGAGGTCATGGCGGGCGCCCCGCTGGTCAACGACAACCTCTGCGACGACTGCGCCGCCCACTACGCGGCCGTCAAGTCCTACCTGGACGCGGCCGGCGTCGCCTACACCGAGGACCCCACGCTGGTCCGCGGCCTGGACTACTACACCCGCACGGTCTTTGAGGTCGAGGTCGAGGGCGCGGGCGTCGGCGCCATCGGCGGCGGCGGTCGCTACGACGGCCTGATGGAGCTCGAGGGCGGCAAGCCCACCCCCGGCATCGGCTTTGCCGTGGGCTTCGAGCGCATTGCCTTGGCCCTGGCCTCCCAGGGCGTCGAGCTTGCCGGCGCAGAGCCCACCTGCGTCTACGTCGCCGGTGCCTCGGCCGAGCAGCGCGACGCGGTCTTCTCCGCAACCCTGGCTCTTCGCCAGGCCGGCATCCGCACCGAGGCCGACTACCAGGGCCGTAGCTTAAAGTCCCAGTTCAAGCAGGCCGACAAGCTCCACGCCACCCTGTGCGTCGTCCTGGGCGCAGACGAGGTCGCCGCCGGCGTCGCCACGATCCGCGACATGGCGAGCCACGAGCAGGTCCAGGTCCCGATGGCCGACCTCGCCGCCGAGGTCGCCGCGCGCCTGGGCTAGGCCGCCGGCCCGGACTGCCAACACCCGCACCCGCGCATGGCATCGAAGCCCCGCATACCCAAGAGCCTGACCGAGCAAGACGTCGTCTACCAGGACGGCGTCTTGCTTTGCGTCGACAAGCCGGCCGGCATCCTCGTCCACGGCGACGGCACGGGCGCCCGCACCCTTACCGACCTGGCCCGCATTTACCTGGAGGAGCAGGGGAGAGACGCCCGCGACCTTCAGGCCCTTCAGCGCTTAGACGTCGAGACGAGCGGCCTTGTGCTCTTCTCGCTTGATAAGGAGACGCAGCCCGCGCTGGACGCCCAGGTCGCGGGCCACGACATGCGCAAGCGCTACCTTGCCGTGGTCTCCGGCTCCCCGTCTTTTGCCGAGAAGGTCATCGAGGCCCCGATCGCGCGCGACCGCCACGACGCGCGCCGCATGCGCGCCGGCGCCGCGGGCCAGGGCAAGCCTGCGAAAACCCTGGTCAAGGTGGTCGGACGCGCGGCCGGGCGCACCCTGCTGGAGGTCGAGCTCGTGACCGGCCGGCGTCACCAGATTCGCGTCCACCTGGCGAGCATCGGCTTTCCCATCGTGGGAGACGAGCTCTACGGCGGCGCCCGCCCCAAGCCGGCGCTCGGGGAGCGAGGCCTGCTGCTGCATGCCCTTTCCGAGGAGGTCACCCACCCCGTCACCGGCGAGCGCCTGCGCCTCGAGACCCCTTGGCCCGCCCGCTTGGGCGCCGAGTGGCGCCCGTAGGGGAGCCCGAAGTCGCGTCCGCCCGACGCATCCCACTTTAAAATCGACTTCCCAAAGTAGCCCGCCTCCTTGCGCTCCTGCCAACTGGGCAAACGCAGGCGAGAAGTCCTCCTCCGCTTGTCGAACCTGATTTTAAAGTGGGATACGTCGGCCGGCCCTCCGATGAGACCTCCTTCGGACCACGATTTGGGCCCCAAACTGTGCCCAATCCGTCGCCGCGACGCCGCATTCGCTAAAATGGACCCTCACGAAACGCCGCGACCCTCGCGCCCGCGCCCCGCGCGCGGCGCCCCCACACGACAAGAAGGTAGAAATGCTCAGAGTCTCCCAGGCCATCCTGCACGTCTTCGACTTCGAGTCCGGCTCGCTGTACCTGTCGCAGAGCCCGCTCGACCTCACCGAGAAGGCCACCAAGTCATATGTCCAGCGAAACTGCAGGAAGATCTCGGCCAACGCCGACAGCCAGCACGGCACCTTCGCGCCCGAGTCGGGCTTTGCCGGCGAGCTCGAGCACTACCTCAACGGCGGTACCGATTTCACCTCGTTCTCGACCCAGATCGCCCAGTGGTTCTGGGAGGAGCTGCGCCGCGCAGACGACCTCGAGCAGGCCGACCTTCTCGTCGCCGACTTCACCGACACCGAGGCCGGCGCGACCGAGACCCCCAGCGCCGAGGCCCTTGACCAGGCCTTCGACGGCGACGCCGGCACCCGCATGTTCGCGGTCGTCCTGCTGCCCCGCCGCCAGTCCTTTGTCCATGAGGTCGCCGGCGCCGACAACCAGATCGCCCGCCAGGACGCCACCTTGCCCAACCCCTCGCAGAAGATCGACAGCTACGTGCTGGTCAACTGCCAGACGATGGCCATCGACTTCCACGACAAGGAGCGCGCGATCGCGGGCCAGAACAGCCTGATCATCCCCGACAAGTTCCTCCAGTGCACCAAGGAGGCCTCGAGCCACGAGGTCATCGACCAGGTGAGCGAGATCGTCTGCGACGTCGCCGCCGAGTACGGCATGACCGCCGCCGTCGAGGTCGGCCGCGCGAAGGCCCTGGTCGCCGCCAAGGCGGACGCCGACGAGGTCATCGAGCCCGTCGAGGTCGGCCGCGCCATCTTCGAGGACCGCCCCGACATCGTCGAGGCCTACGAGGCCCGCGTCCAGGAGGCCAAGCTTCCCGAGGAGGCGCCGGTCCGCCGCGGCGTGGCCAACCGCCTGACCAAGAGCCACAAGATCCGCACCGACACCGGCATCGAGATCACGTTCCCCTCGTCTTTGACCAACAGCCCCGA
This sequence comes from bacterium, assembly GCA_963591565.1. GTDB lineage: Bacteria > Actinomycetota > Coriobacteriia > Coriobacteriales > Atopobiaceae > Paratractidigestivibacter. The sequence goes on along the minus strand of CAVAUD010000046.1, from coordinate 11,906 downwards.
ATATATAGATTTTGAGACCGACGACGAGGGCCGCATCTGCATCACGATCAAGAACGTCGCCTCGATCGAGAACCGATAATCCCAGCTACCACCTGCTCTTTTTACACATCGCGCGGCGTTTCATGACACATGCGCAACGCCGGGGCCCCTTTGGGGATACCGAGCCTTAATTCGTGCGAAACAAAGCGCCGCTAAAGTGTCTTCTCGTAAGCCGAAACGCCACCAACCAAAAGAAAGAGGCGCACATGGGCAAGGACAAGGTCACCGAGGAGTACGGCTCCCTTCTCTTCACCGACAAGGTGATGCAGGAGCGTCTCCCCAAGCCTACGTACAAGGAGCTCGCCAAGGTCATCAAGGAGGGCAAGGCCCTCGACCTCGACATCGCCAACGAGGTCGCTCACGCCATGAAGGAGTGGGCACTGGAGAAGGGCGCCACGCACTACGCGCACTGGTTCCAGCCGCTGACCGGCATCACCTCCGAGAAGCACGACTCCTTCATCACCCCCAAGGACGACGGCTCCGTGCTGATGTCCTTCTCCGGTAAGGAGCTCATCCAGGGCGAGCCCGACGCCTCCAGCTTCCCCTCCGGCGGCCTGCGCGCCACCTTCGAGGCCCGCGGCTACACCGCTTGGGACCCCACCAGCCCCGCCTTCATCAAGGACGAGGTCCTCTGCATCCCCACCGCGTTCATCTCCTACACCGGTGAGGCCCTCGACAAGAAGACCCCGCTGCTTCGCTCCCAGGTCGCCCTGGCCACCCAGGCCAAGCGCGTCCTCAAGCTCTTTGGCAAGGACGTGACCTCGGTCATCACCACCGTCGGCCCCGAGCAGGAGTACTTCCTCGTCAAGGAGGAGGACTTCCAGAAGCGCCCCGACCTCATCCTCACCGGCCGCACCCTCTTTGGCTGCGAGCCCGCCAAGGGCCAGGAGCTCGAGGAGCACTACTTCGGCGCCATCCGCCCGACCGTCAACGCCTTCATGAAGGAGGTCGACGACGAGCTCTGGAAGCTGGGCGTCCCCGCTAAGACCAAGCACAACGAGGTCGCTCCCTCCCAGCACGAGCTGGCCCCGATCTTCGAGCAGGGCTCCCTTGCCGTCGACGACAACCTGCTCGCCATGGAGAAGCTGAAGCTGCTCGCCACCCACCACGGCCTGGCGTGCCTGCAGCACGAGAAGCCCTTCGACTACGTCAACGGCTCCGGTAAGCACAACAACTGGTCCGTCTGCGCCGACGGCAAGAACCTCCTCGAGCCCGGCTCCAACCCCGGCGAGAACCTCCAGTTCCTCGTCTTCCTCGCCGGCCTGGTCTCCGCCGTCGACAAGCACGCCGACCTCATGCGCGTCTCCGTCGCCTCTGCCGGCAACGATCACCGTCTGGGCGCCAACGAGGCTCCTCCCGCGATCGTCTCCATCTTCCTGGGCGACGAGCTCGACGCCGTCGTCGAGGGCCTCATCAACGACGAGGCCGTCGAGGCCCACGGCAAGACCCGCATGGACCTGGGCGTTCCCATGCTCCCGGACGTCCTGCAGGACAACACCGACCGCAACCGCACCTCTCCGTTCGCCTTCACCGGCAACAAGTTCGAGTTCCGTATGTGCGGTTCTCAGCAGAACCTCTCCGACCCCAACGTCGTTCTCAACACCGCTGTGGCCGAGGTCTGCGACGAGTTCGCGAACCTCATGGAGGGCAAGACCGGCGACGAGTTCACCGCTGCCGCCCTCGAGTGGGTCAAGAAGACCCTGAAGGAGCACCACCGCATCATCTTCGAGGGCAACGGCTACTCCGACGAGTGGGAGGTCGAGGCCGAGAAGCGCGGCCTGCCCAACCTCAAGTCCACTCCCGACGCCCTGCCCCGCATGGTCGCCCCCGAGAACATCGAGTTCTTCTCCAAGTACGGCGTCCTTTCCGAGTCCGAGGTCCACGCCCGCTACGTCTCCAAGGCCGAGCAGTACGCGAAGCTGCTCAACATCGAGGCCAACACCATGGTCGACATGGCCAAGCGCCTGTACCTGCCGGCCATCTCTGAGTTCAGCTCCAGCCTGGCCGCCAGCGTCGCCACCAAGGCCGAGCTCGGCATCGAGGCCAAGGCCGAGAAGGCCCTCGTCGCCTCGCTGACCAGCGGCATCGACGCCATCTACGAGGCCGTCGCCGACCTCGAGGCCAAGAACGTCGACGCCCGCGAGCTCGACGATCCCCAGGACGAGTGCAACGCCTACCGCGACGTCGTCATCCCCGCGATGGACGTCCTGCGCGCCGCCGTCGACGAGATGGAGAAGGTCGTGGCCGAGGATTACTGGCCCGTCCCCAGCTACAACTCCATGCTCTTCTGGGTCTAAGCCTTAGAGACCTTAGAGCGCCACAAAGCTTGCAAGAAGAACCCCTGGCTTGTCCGGGGGTTCTTTTTTGGCTGTACAGATACCCTTTGGGGGTATATAGTTTGCAATGGTTAACTTGAATTGGGATATCTTGGAGGTACCGAGATGAACACGGCCGATATCGTTATCGTCCTCGTTGTGGTGGCCGTGGTGGCCGTTGCCGCCTGGCGCTTCGTCGGCACGGCCACGGGCAAGCGCGACTGCTGCTCGGGCGACGTGAAGGAGCCGGGCCGCGCGGGCGGCCAGCGCGGGCCCGTGGCGCCCGTCGAGGTGGCCGACACCGACCCGGCCCACTACCCGCACGAGGCGCTTCTGGGCATCGGCGGCATGAGCTGCGAGCACTGCGTCGCGGCGGTCACGGCGGCCTTGAACGCCGTCGACGGCTGCTGGGCAACCGTCACCCTGCAGGGCGGATCTGCAAAGGTTTTATGCAAGGAGAAGATCGACGAGGCCGCGTTGCGCAAGGCAGTCGAGGGTGCGGGCTACCGCGTCGTGTCCTTCTCGCATAAAAGCTAGGCCAAAAGGGGAGGGCCCCGCGCCCAAAGAGGTATTTCGCCGCGCCCGTCGCTTCTCCGACGCGAGTTGTTAATTGCGTGTTGAACCTGCGTAAAAACAAAATTTTGCCCCAACTTTGCCTTGAAATCGTCCCGGCAAAACCGTTAATCTGTTCAACCGTGTGGGCAGAAGCTCGCACAACCGTATCTGTTGGCCCCCGAGAGCATGCAAGTTTCCAGGTAGAAGCCCACTGGGCACTGCAGGCAGCGACCATGAACCGGGGCCCCGAAGTTCGAAAGGGGTCCACCTTTGAGTGAGATTCAGAACTCGTCCATCTTTTCTCTGGATGACATTTCAGACGAGGAGATGAACAACCTCATCGACGGCACCGTCACCGATTTCGATGAGGGCGATCTTGTAAGCGGCACCGTCGTCAAGATCGAGCGCGATGAGGTCCTGCTTGACATCGGCTACAAGTCCGAGGGCGTCATTCCTTCCCGCGAGCTCTCTATCCGCAAGGACGTCAACCCTGCAGACATCGTTGCCATGGGCGACGACATCGAGGCTCTTGTTCTCCAGAAGGAGGACAAGGAGGGCCGTCTGGTTCTCTCCAAGAAGCGTGCCGAGTACGAGCGCGCCTGGAACGCCGTCGAGGAGAAGTTCAACAACTCCGAGACCGTCGAGGGCGAGGTCATCGAGGTCGTCAAGGGCGGCCTGATCCTCGACATCGGCCTGCGCGGCTTCCTGCCCGCCTCCCTGGTTGACCTCCGTCGCGTCAAGGACCTCACCGCCTTCATGGGCACCCGCATCGAGGCCCGCGTCATCGAGATGGACCGCAACCGCAACAACGTCGTCCTCTCCCGCCGCGTCGTGCTCGAGGAGGCCCGCAAGGCCGAGCGCCAGGACATCCTGGGCAAGCTGCAGGTCGGCATGCGCCTCAAGGGCACCGTTTCCTCCATCGTCGACTTCGGCGCCTTCGTCGACCTCGGCGGTATCGACGGCCTGGTCCACATCTCCGAGCTCTCCTGGAACCACGTCAACCACCCTGCCGAGGTTGTCAAGGTCGGCCAGGAGGTCGAGGTTCAGGTTCTCGACGTCGACCTCAACCGCGAGCGCATCTCCCTCGGCCTCAAGCAGACCACCGAGGATCCTTGGCGCTCCCTCGTCAAGAAGTACCCCGTTGACGCCATCATCGAGGGCGTCGTCACCAAGCTCGTCACCTTTGGTGCTTTCGTCGACCTCGGCGACGGCGTCGAGGGCCTGGTCCACATCTCCGAGATGGCCAAGGCTCACGTCGACCAGCCTTCCCAGGTCTGCGCCGTGGGCGACACCGTCCAGGTGAAGGTCATGGAGATCGACCTCGACCGTCGTCGCATCTCCCTGTCCATGAAGGCTGCCGCCGAGACCCTGGGCACCGAGGTTGAGGTCAAGCCTCTCCCCGAGTCCGAGAAGCCCGCTGAGGCTGTCGAGGAGCCCGCTGAGGCCGCTGCCGAGGAGACCGTCGAGGAGTAGTTCCTCTCGCTTCTTCGCGCATCTGCGTTAGCTCAGAGCCCGTCTCGCAAGAGGCGGGCTCTTTTTGTGGCGAGAAGACCAAGGTTTTCTCGGCTTTATGCAAAAGGTTGGGACGCGGGCGGGGCGTCTGTCATTTACGGTGCCAGATGGGTAGAAGAAGCTTCGCCTAACAACGAGTGAAACGAGAAGACATGGCAAACCAAGATTGGCAGCGCAAGGTCGCCGAGTGGATGCGCGGCCGTCAGGGGCCCGACGACCTGGCCCTCTTTTGCACGAACCTGGCCTTCATCATCGTGATCGTGAACCTCTTCGCCCGCGTGAGCTGGCTGGGGTGGATCGCGCTCATCCTCATCGTCTACGCCGTCTTTCGCCTGCAGTCCAAGAACCTCTCGGCCCGCGCGGCAGAAAACGAGAAGTTCCTCGTGGCGCTGGGACCGGCGCGCCGCTGGGTCCAGAACCCCAAGGCCGCCCTCGAGGAGACCAAGAAGTACAAGCACGTCAAGTGCTCCGAGTGCGGCCAGAAGGTCCGCGTTCCCCGCGGCAAGGGCAAGCTCCGCGTGACCTGCCCCAAGTGCAAGAAGAAGTTCGAGGTCAAGTCGTAGGTTTTTCTCGGCTATACGCGTGATGTAGTTCGGGCCCCGTCTGATCGTTGGGTATCAGACGGGGCCCGAATCTTGTTGTGACGGTGCGGCGCTTTGGCCTAGCAGTAGGGCTGGCCGTTGTAGTTGACGCGGTCGACGAGCTGCCCAAAGCGCTCGGCGTCGCCGCGGACGAAGGCCTCGGCGAAGGTGGGGTAGGCCTCGAGCGCCTGGTCGAAGAGGTCGGCGAAGCTCGCGTTGCTCGTCTCGCCCGTCCAGGGGTTTGCCCACTCGCGGCAGGCGAGGTTGGCGGCCGGGCACTCGCAGGTGCGCACGACGCGGTGGGCCATCGACTCGGCCAGCGAGTGCGGGCAAGCCAGGCGCTCGGCGACCCCGGCCACGCGCGCGCAGAGAGAGCCCGCCGGGTCGATCAGGCGATACTCCAGCTCGTAGTCGCGGGTGCAGCCGCCGTACTCCTCGGCGTTGATGCCCACGCCAAACACGGCATAGGCGACCTGGCTAAACAGCGCCCCGCCCACACGGTCGATGCGCTCGGTGCGCATCAGGTTGGCGTGCGCCGGGCGCTCCAGCACGGTCGCCCGCCTCTTCTCCCATAAAAGCCAAGAGTCGATGTCGCTCTCGATCACGGCGTGCAGGTAGGCGTCGGAGCCCTCCAGCTCGCCTGCCGCGGCCTGCCTCAAGGCCTCCTGCTGCCCAAAGACAAAGGGATGCGCCGTGCGGTCCAGCACGTAGTGGCCGAGAAGCCCCAGGACAAAGGCGCGGCCCACGCGCTCGTCCGACATGGGCAGGTGCCCCACGCCGTCGCGGAAGGCCCACAGCGACTCGCAGACGCGGCCGTCGTGCATCGCGTGCCCCAGCCTATGGCAGGCGGCAGTGGTCGCCGGCAGGGTGGAGAAGCGCGCGAACAAGGGGTCGGGGCCCTGGTTGCCCAAAAGGAAGGCGAGAAGCTCCTCCTCGCCCTCGATCAGGTGCTCGGGCAGGCGCCCCACGACGTCCTCGCCAAAGATGTGGTGACAGATGATTGCCGGCATGGGACTCCCTTGGTCGCGGTGTAACTAACCTAGGGTAGCACTCGCCGCGAGAAAGTTCCTTCTGCGCTCGGCTGACAAACCCCTTACCGCCACCTTACTCTTAAGGCCTATGCATGAAACTGACGGTCTGTCAACTACCGTTCACCGCCAGTAAACGGCAGGTCAGCGGCCTGGTAGACCGTTCACCAAAGACTAAATGTTAACTCAGTGTAAATGGGGTATAACGGGTCGAGGGAGATTCGTCGCGTGGCAAGCGCGGCGTCAGCTGCCTTCTTTTGCGTGAGAAGGCCAATCGAAAGGGAAGAGACATGACTAACCTCACTCGTAAGGATTTCCTGGGCGCCTGCGGCGTCGCGGCCGCTGGCCTGGGTCTTGTTGGCTGCGGCGGCTCCGGCTCCGGCTCGTCGAGCTCCGAGGACTCCTCTAAGTCCGCGGCCGAGGCCATCGGCGTCTCGGAGGACCTGGTCAAGGCCGCCGTTGAAGAGGGCACCCTCGTTGTCTACGGCTCCTGCGAGGAGGACTACCTCGCCGCGGCCTGCAACCACTTCAAGGAGCTCACCGGCATCGAGGTCCAGTACCAGCGCCTCTCCACCGGCGAGGTCCAGGCCAAGATCGAGGAGGAGAACGGCAACCCCTCCGCCGACGTCTGGTTCGGCGGCACCACCGACCCCTACAACGTCGCGGTCGCCGAGGGCCTGCTCGAGGCCTATGAGGCCCAGAACGCCTCCCACATCTCCAAGCCCAAGTACCGCGACGCCGACGGCTACTGGTACGGCATCTACACCGGTCTTCTCGGCATCATGTACAACAAGGACGAGCTTGAGCGCAAGGGCCTGGCCGCCCCCGAGGACTTCGCCGACCTGGTGGACGAGAAGTACAAGGGCCTCATCTGGTCGTCCAACTACAACACCGCCGGCACCGCCAAGCTGATCATCAACACCGCCATCCAGAAGTACGGCCACGACGCCGGCATCCAGTGGCTCGTCGACCTCGACAAGAACATCGCGGTCTACACCAAGTCCGGCTCCGGCCCCTCCAAGAACATCGGCACCGGCGAGTGCACCATCGGCCTGGGCTTCCTGCACGACGGCATCTACCAGATCGAGGACAACGGCTACAGCAACATCGGCCTGGTCCTGCCCAGCTCCGGCACCTCCTGCGAGATCGGCGCGACGGCCATCTTCAAGGGCGCCAAGCACTCCAACGCCGCCAAGCTCTGGATCGAGTACGCCCTGTCCGCCGAGTGCGTGGGCCTGGCCGCCAAGAACGGCTCCTACCAGTTCCTCGTCATCGACGGCGTCGAGCAGCCCGCGGTTGCCACCGAGTACGGCCTTGACCCCGACAACGTCATGGACTACGACTTCGAGGACGCCAAGGAGAACACCAAGACCTACGTCGAGGAGGTCATGCAGGCCCTGAACGGCGGCGACGACCGTTTCCAGACCGAGTAGGCACACGAAGCGTTTTAGCAGTTGACGCAGGCGCCGAGAAGACCTCAGGCTCTTCTCGGCGTCGGTGTTTGGAAAGGAGGAGCGCATGGCTAGAAGCCAAGGAGCCGCGCTCGACAGGAAGAAGCTGATGGGCGACCCGATCATGGTCACGACCATCGTCGTCTTGATCGCCTTCCTGACGTTGTTCATCCTCTACCCGTTGGCCATCTTGTTGGTTGATTCTTTTATCACCGATAACGGCCCCAGCCTCGAGGTCTTTTCTCGCGTGCTGTCTATGGGCTCGTTCACGACGGCGATCACCAACACGCTGACCGTGGGCTTTTTGGTGAGCATCGTCTCGGCGCTGATCGGCCTGTTGTTCGCCTACGTCGAGGTCTACGTCAAGCTCAAGACCAAGTTCATGAGCGGCCTTTTCCAGGTCGTCTCTATGCTGCCGGTCGTCTCGCCGCCGTTTGTCCTGTCGCTGTCGATCATCATGCTGTTTGGCAAGTCGGGCCTGATCACGCGCTATCTCCTGCAGCTCTACGACACCAACGTCTACGGCTTCTGGGGCATCTTCGTGGTCCAGACGCTGACGTTTTTCCCGGTGTGCTACATGATGCTCAAGGGCCTGCTCAAGAACATCGACCCCTCCCTTGAGGAGGCCGCGCGCGACATGGGCGCCTCTCGCTGGAAGGTCTTCACGAGCGTCACCCTGCCGCTGATCCTGCCGGGCCTGGGCAACGCCTTCCTCGTCACCTTCATCGAGTCGATCGCCGACTTCGCCAACCCCATGATCATCGGCGGCTCCTACGACACCTTGGCCACCACCATCTACCTGCAGATCACCGGCGCCTACGACAAGCAGGGCGCGGCTGCGATGGCGGTCGTTCTTCTCTGCATCACGTTGCTCATGTTCGTCGTGCAGAAGTACGTGCTCGAGGCCAAGTCGACGGCCACGCTCTCTGGCAAGGCCAGCCGCGCGCGCATGCTGATCACCGACAAGTCCGTGCGCGTGCCCCTGACCGTCCTGTGCAGCGCGATCGCCCTCTTCGTCGTCATGATGTACATCTGCGTGCCCTTTGGCGCCCTGTTCAAGACCTGGGGCTACGACTTTAGCCTCACCACCAAGTGGTTCGAGCAGGTCTTCACCAAGTACCACGGCCTGCAGGCCTTCCGCGACTCCTTTGTCCTGTCGCTGATCGCGAGCCCCATCACGGCCATCTTCTCGATGATCATCTCGTACCTCGTGGTCAAGCGCGACTTCAAGTCCAAGGGCTTCATCGAGGCCGTCTCGATGCTGGCCATGGCCGTGCCGGGCACCGTCCTGGGCGTCGGCTACATCCGCGGCTTCTCGGGCGGCCTGTTCCACACGGGCGTCATGAAGGGCCTCTACGGCTCGGCGGCCATTCTCGTCATCGTCTTCATCGTGAGGTCGCTGCCCACCGGCACCCGTTCGGGCATCTCGGCGCTGCGCCAGATCGACAAGTCCATCGAGGAGTCGGCCTACGACATGGGCGCCGACAGCTTCACGGTCTTCCGCACGGTCACGCTGCCGCTGATCAAGGACTCGTTCTTCTCGGGCCTCGTCACCGCGTTCGTGCGCTCCATCACCGCCATCTCGGCCATCATCTTGCTGGTCACGCCGCAGTTCTTCCTCATCACGGTGCAGATCAACGAGTTTGCCGAGAAGGGCAACTACGGTATCGCGTGCGCCTTCGCGACCATCCTCATCGCCATCACCTACGGCTCGGTTCTTCTTATGAACTTCGCCATCAAGCACTTCGGCACCAGCAAAAAGACCGTCTCTAAGGAGGACTAACCATGGCCAAAGAGAAAAAGGGCGTGCGCCTCGACCACATCTCCAAGATCTACCAGGACCCCAAAACCGGTAAAGATTTCTATGCTGTCCACGACGCCAACATCGACATCGCGCCCGGCGAGTTCGTGACGCTGCTGGGCCCCTCGGGCTGCGGCAAGACGACCATCCTGCGCATGATCGCCGGCTTCGAGTCCCCCGACGAGGGCGAGATCTACCTTGGCGGCGAGCCGATCAACGAGCTCACGCCCAACAAGCGCGACACCGCCATGGTCTTCCAGAGCTACGCGCTTTTGCCCCACTACAACATCTTCGACAACGTGGCCTATGGCCTTAAGCTGCGCAAGCTTCCCAAGGAGCAGATTGCCGAGAAGGTCCACGGCATCCTTGGCATGGTGGGCCTCGAGGGCATGGAGGACCGCATGACCAACCAGCTCTCGGGTGGCCAGCAGCAGCGCGTTGCCTTGGCGCGCGCCCTGGTCCTGGAGCCGGGCGTCCTGCTCTTCGACGAGCCGCTGTCGAACCTCGACGCCAAGCTGCGCGTCGACATGCGCAACGAGATCCGCCGCATCCAGCAGCAGGCCGGCATCACGGCCATCTACGTCACGCACGACCAGTCCGAGGCCATGGCCCTCTCTGACAACATCATCATCATGAAGAAGGGCGTCGTCGACCAGGTGGGCGACCCCCACACCGTCTACTACCACCCCGTCGACGAGTTCGTGGCCGACTTCATCGGCGAGTCGAACTTCCTGCGCGGCACGCTCGCGGCCAAGGACGGCGAGAGCGGCGTGGCCAACATCGAGGGGCACGAGGTCGAGGTCGCCAACGTCGGGCACCTCAAGGAGGGCGACAACTGCGTGCTGGTGTTGCGCCCCGAGTCCGCGGTTTTGGCCGACGAGGGCGTCGTGCCGTGCAAGGTGACGCTGTCGCGCTTCATGGGCCACTACCAGAACTACCAGGTCATGGTTGGCGAGACGCTCGTCAAGATCCAGGACTTCAACCCCAAGAACCACAAGATCTACGAGGTGGGCGACGAGGCGTTCGTGAAGTTCGGCAAAGAGGACGTGCACGTGCTGTAGGAAGCGGATCGCTTCCGGTTCGGGTCGTGCCTTTACCTTTAATGCTCAAACAGTCCTGTTCGCACGGAGGCCACATTAAGTGGCCTCCGGCTCATGCGGAACTGCGCTTAAAGGTAAAGGCGCGGCCCGAACCTGCGTTAGCGCGGGTCGGTTGAACTACGGTGGCAAATTGAGAGGTTTTCCGCGGGCCTCTCAGCTAAAAGTGGCAGCTCAGGGTCTTTACGTGCGGAAAAGCCCCCAAAGCGCCACTCGACGCGCGGAAAAGCCCTCAAAGTGCCACCTGGCAACCCGCGCGACGGCCCACGCCTAGTGGGCCGCGAGGATGGCGTCGATGAGGGCGGCGACGCCGCGGTTGTTGTTGGAGGGGACGCGGTAGGTGGCGTGCGTCTCCATGTGGGGCTCGGTGTTGGATTAATTAAAGAAGAGCAGAGGGTCGTTTGGGGTAATCCGTCCCATGGGGGCGGGAACGCTTTGTGATAGAATAGAACAAGCGTACGATATGCCCAAGAATTAGCAGTATTATCTAATCACGCTTGACGATACTATTGCGAGGCGATACTATGATTGCAAGCTACAAGGATACGGATACATTCAATCTTGCTCATGGGGTGCGTGTTGCGCGGTTCGTTTCGTTTGAGCGCATCGCGTTGCGTAAGATTCGCCAGTTGCAGGTTGCGTCTTGTCTTTCGGACCTTCGGGTTCCGCCAGGTAATCGTCTCGAGGCTCTTAGGGGCGATCGCGAGGGGCAGTTCAGTATTCGGATCAACGATCAGTATCGCGTCTGCTTTGAATGGGCAGATGGGTTTGCTCACGGTGTCGAAATCGTCGACTATCACAGGTGAGGTTTGGATATGGATAATCGCATCGCGCCCGTTACTCCGGGGGAGCTTCTAAAGGAGGAGTTTCTCGAGCCTATGGGCATATCGCAGTATCGACTGGCTAAAGAGACCGGCATCCCTGCGCAGCGGATCGGGCAGATCGTCTTGGGAAAGCGCAGGGTGACGGCCGATACGGACTTGCGGCTCTGCAAGTTCTTTGGCCTTTCCGACGGCTACTGGCTGCGCGCCCAGGCGGCCTACGACACCGAGGTCGCCAAGCCCGAGCTTGCAGGTGAGCTCGCAAGGATTCGTCCCTGGTCCGAGGTCGCCCCTGCGGTTTAGAACGGCGAGAGACCCCGGGCAGGAGGACATGCACGTGCTGTAGGTGCGAATCCCTCCGGTTCGGGTCGGTTGGGTATGGTGGCAGATAGGGAGGTTTTCCGCGGGCTTCTCAGTAAAAAGTGGCAGCTGAGGGGCTTTTACGTGCGGAAAAGCCCCCAAAGCGCCACTCGACGCGCGGAAAAGCCCTCAAAGTGCCACCTGGCAACCCGCGCGACGGCCCACGCCTAGTGGGCCGCGAGGATGGCGTCGATGAGGGCGGCGACGCCGCGGTTGTTGTTGGAGGGGACGCGGTAGGTGGCGTGCGTCTCCATGTGGGGCTCGGCGTTGGCGACGATGAAGCTGTGGCCTACCGCCTCAAGCAGCGGGATGTCGTTGTAGGTGTCGCCCACGGCGGCCACGTCGG
>CAVAUD010000045.1:0-15553 GCA_963591565.1 bacterium | reverse complement strand
GCCAACAGCTACGAGGCCAAGCCGACCTCCGTGGTCATCGGCGCCTCCAAGGTGCTGACCGGCGCGGACCTCAAGGACGGCCAGTTCACGTTCAAGCTCGTGGGCAAGGACGTCGAGCTCTCTGCCACCAACGACGCCGAGGGCACCGTGGTCTTCGATGCCATCGACTTTGCCGAGCCCGGCACCTACGAGTTCGACGTCTATGAGGTCAACGACGGCCAGACGGGCGTCACCTACGACGAGGCCAAGCGCCACGTCACCGTCACCGTGACCGACGACGGCCTGGGCAACCTCGTGGCCGAGGTCGCCGGTGACGACGCGAAGGCCCTGACCTTCACGAACACCTACACCGAGCACACGCCTGTGCCGACCTCCGACCCCACGCCGACCCCCGACCCCACGCCGACCCCCGACCCCACGCCGACCGAGACGAAGACCGTCGTCGAGACCACCGTCGTGGAGAAGACCGTTCGCAAGAAGGTCTCCACCCCCTACACCGGCGACCAGATCGCCTGGACCGCAGCCGCCCTTCTCGGCACCTGCGCCCTGGTCTTCGTCGCCGCGGCACTCGCCCTTAAGCGCGCCCGCAAGTAACGCGCTAGGGATACCCTCCCCGGGGACCCCGCCTGCTGTACCCCCGGCAGGCGGGGTTTTCTTGTCGCGCCCGCCTTGCCACTCTCGGCGTCGATGCTTAATTGAACAACCTGTTGACCAGGGCTTTTATGGCATTTTGAGGGCTGGGCAGTGATACATTTGAGTCACAAAAGGTCGCTTAAGGGAAAGGAGACCATCATGGTCGAGAAGATGAACGAGCTCACCGAGCAGGAACTCAGCCAGACTGCGGGAGGCCTCCGGGGCAAGGGCTTTTTAAATAAGGAAGTGTATTACAACTCCAAGGACGAGCCTATCGGCTACAGGATTGGCACTAGCAACCCGATCCAGTACGTCCCCTGCGACAAGTGCCACAAGCCGATGCACATGGGCTCCTTCGGTTGGTATTGCGACCCGTGCAACCGGCACCTGTACTTCGTGAGCTCCTACGATTGGGCCGGCACCAAGGAGGAGCTGATCGCCGCCGCGGGCTAGGCGCCTGTTTGTGGGACCAAATCAAAACCCGCTAAGGAGCGGCGTCCCTCGGGGCGCCGCCCTTGTTTTGCGCCAAAATGGGCGCCCCAGCCCCGCCGCGCCGGCGCCCCACGTTGCCGGGGCGTAAAAGGTTGCAGGAACGGTCAAAACCTGGCGGTCCGCTATGTCACTCCCGGCTAAAAATGCGATACTTGGTAGTTATGGCGCAGCGCGAGCACCGCGGCGCCCCTCGACCTTGTGAAAAGCGGCGAGAAGCCCGCGGCCCCGGCGGCCCGGCCTCGCCATAAAAGAAAGGAAACCACAATGGCTCTCGATATCCAGAAGACCGTGAACGGCGACAACGTTACCCTGGCCCTCACCGGCCGCCTCGACACCGCCGCCGCCCCCGATCTCGAGATCGTCCTCGACGAGGTCCTGCCCCAGGCCAAGGACCTGGTCTTCGACCTCGCCGGCCTCGAGTTCATCGCCTCCTCGGGCCTGCGCCTGATCCTGCGCGCCCAGAAGACCATGAACAGCCAGGGCTCCATGCGCCTCACCAACGTCGCCGACGCCGTGATGGAGATCTTCGACATCACCGGCTTCATGGACTTCCTGGTCATCGAGTAGCACCCCTCGGAGGGCGCGATGCTCAACCTGGCGATTCAGACGCTGCTCCCGGCGGTAGTGGCGCTCATCTTCACGTTCGTCGGCAGGACCGCGGGCTGGATGCGCTTGCCAAGCTGGGCGCACCAGCTCATTTACGGCGTGGCCTTTGGCCTGGTCGGCGTCATCTGTACCGAGACGGGCGTGCCCGTGGTCGACGGCGGCGTCATGAACGTCCGTGACGCCGGCCCCGTCGTCGCCGGCCTGGCCTTCGGCGGCCCGGCGGGCATCATCGCCGGCCTCATCGCGGGCATCGAGCGCTATGCCTCGGTCCTGTGGGGCGGCGGCTACACCACGCAGTTCGCCTGCTCGCTGGCGGCCATCGTTGCCGGCTGCGGCTCTGCGGCCATGCGTCGCTTTGTCTTCGATGACCGTACCCCGATCACCGGTTACGGTATCGCCATCGGCCTCACGACCGAGGTCTTCCACATGTTGATGATCCTGCTCACCAACGCGGCCAGCATCTCGATTGCCTTCCAGTACGTGAGCATCTGCACCTTCCCCATGGTCGGCCTGACGGCCTTGGCCGTTGGCCTGGCCCTCGTCGGCCGCGGCTACATAAACCACGAGGCCCTTCTCGTCCGCCCGCCGCACCTCATCTCTGACCTGGGCTTTCGCTTGTTCGCGGTGGTTTTCTCGGCCTTCGTCGTGGTCACGGTCTGCACCGTCGCCATCGCAGACGACGTCACCAGGACCCAGGCTACCGAGACCCTGAGGGTCCACCTGGCCGACGTCGAGTTCGCGCGCGACACCTTTGGCTGGGAGGTCTTCGTGGGCGACGTCCCTCTCTGGCGCGTCCAGCAAAACGGCGGCGTGGCGGCCTACGACATCGAGACCGGCGAGATCCTCTCGCCCACAAGCTTCCGCGGATACGTGAAGGGCATCACCCTCTTCGACACCGAGCTCTTCTCGTCCGATATCGCCGATCTGCCGGACATGGAACTTGGCCAGTGCACTTTCATGGGCACCAAATGCTACGTGATGAAGCGCGACCTGGGCATCGACGGGCGAGGCATCATCGCCTACGTCCCCCAGTCAGAGGCCGACTACTCCACGAACTACCTGCTCTACCTTACGATCTACCTCGAGATCTTGGTCAACGACGCCCTGTTCATCATCTTGTTCCAGCTCATCCGCTTCAAGGTCGTGCGCAACCTCGACTGCGTGGAGGACGGTCTGGAGAAGATCACGGCGGGTGACCTCGACACCCACATCGAGGTGCGCACCCACCAGGAGTTCAACAAGCTCTCGAACAACATCAACACCACGGTCGACGCCCTCAAGGGCTACATCGAGGAAGCCGAGCACCGCCGCGACGCCGAGCTGGCGCTGGCCCGCCAGATCCAGCACAACGCCCTGCCCAACGTCTTCCCGCCCTTCCCCGACCGCGCCGACTTCGACCTCTATGCCTCGATGGACGCGGCGCGCGAGGTCGGCGGCGACTTCTACGACTTCTTCCTGCTCAACAACCACACGCTGGTCGTCCTGATCGCCGACGTCTCGGGCAAGGGGGTCCCGGCGGCCCTGTTCATGATGCAGACCAAGACCGAGATCCACTCCCTGATGGAAAGCGGCATGGAGGTCGACGAGGCCTTTACCGAGACGAACCACCGCCTGTGCGAGTCCAACGACTCCGGCATGTTCGTGACCGCGTGGCTCGGCAAGTTCGACTTCGAGGTCGGCCTTCTCACCTACGCCAACGCGGGCCACAACCCGCCGCTGATCAAGAAGCCGGGCGGCGAGTGGGCCTACCTCAAGGACGAGCGCCCCAACCTGGTCTTGGCCGGCATGGACGGCGTCCGCTACCGCAAGCACGAGATGAGCATCTCGCCCGACACCAAGCTCTACCTCTACACCGACGGCGTGACCGAGGCCTACAACCCGCAGGCAGAGCTCTACGGCGAGCAGCGCCTTCTCGACGAGCTCAACGGCATCGAGGGCCGCGATCCGCGTGCCCTATGCGAGAAGGTCCTGGCGTCGGTGCGCGAGCACGCCGACGGCGCCGAGCAGTCCGACGACATCACGATGCTGGCCGTCGACGTGCGCGCCCTGCGCGGCCGCAACCACATCATGACCGACGCGAGCCTGGACTCCATCGACCTCATGGTTGGCTTTTTCGAGGAGCGCCTGCCGCGCATCAACGTGGGCGCGCGCACGGCAAACCGCGTGCAGGTCATCGTGGACGAGACCTACTCGAACATCTGCCGCTACAGCGGGGCCACGCGCGCCGTTGCCTCGGTGCTGCGCAAGGGCGCCGACCTCATCGTCGAGTTCGCCGATGACGGCGTGCCCTTCGACCCCACGCAGCAGGCCGAGCCCGACCTCACCCTGTCCGCGGACGACCGCCCGATCGGCGGTTTGGGCATCCACATGATGCGCAAGATGACCCGCTCCATCGACTACCAGCGCGTCGAGGACACCAATATCCTGACGTTCACGTTCGCGTTGGAGTAGGGCGCACAGATCGCAAGCAAGTTCCGGTCGCGGGCACCGTGGAGGGTGCCCGCGAACCGCAGCAGTCGAGAGGCAAGAAAAATGAACCTTGTTAACCGCCTCATCCTGGAGGAGTACAGAAAGACCGAGGGCGAGTTCAAGCTCCTCGACCAGATCGTCGGCGAGAAGCTCAAGGACGTCGTCGACGGCTCGGGCATCCGCACCTTCGCCATCCAGCACCGCATCAAGTCCGAGGAGTCGCTGGCGGGCAAGCTTGTGCGCAAGGAGGGTTGGTACAGCCAGCTCTCTGACCTGCGCGATATTCTCGGCGCGCGCGTGATCTGCTACTTCTCCGACGACGTCGACCGCGTGGGCAAGCTCATCGAGGAGGTCTTCGAGGTCGACGAGGACGCCTCGACCGACAAGCGCGAGCTTATCGCCGCCTCGACCTTCGGCTATTTGAGCCTGCACTATATCTGCCGCCTGCCCGAGGGCGGAGACTACCCGCCCGAGCTGCGCAAATGGCGCTTCGAGATTCAGGTGCGCACCTTGCTGCAGCACGTGTGGAGCGACGTCGACCACGACATTGGCTACAAGGCCGAGTTCGGCATGCCCCGCGAGGCCGTCCGCGGCTTCGCGCGCATCAGCGCCCTGCTCGAGCTCGCCGACGACGAGTTCGTGCGCGTTCGCAACCTCATGAGCAACTACACCAACTCGGTGCGCACGAGCATCATCGAGGACACGGCCGAGGACGTGGCCGTCGACGTCGTCTCTCTGCGCGAGTACGTGCGCCTCAACAAGCCCATGCGCGAGCTTCTCAGCCGCATGGCCAAAAGCGCCAACGCCCAGATCGAGGAGTACAACCCCAGCGCCTACGTCGAGCAGCTCGAGTGGCTGGGCATCACCACGATCGGCGGCCTTTCTCGCATGCTGGCGCAAAACGCCGACATGGCGGTCAAGCTCTTCGAGAACGCGCTTGAGGCCACTGACCTGGACATCATTTCTTCCTCGACGGGCCTGCGCTACCTCTGCCACGCCGAGCTTTGCCGCCGCGGGATGGGGGAGGGCCTGATCTCGGAGTTCCTTGCCCTGACGCTTCGCAACCCCGAGCGCGCCAAGACGCGCGCCAAGCACCTGTTGGAAACCTACGCAAGGCTCAGTGAGTAAATGGCAGCAAAACCGACCCCCGACAGCCCCGTCTACGTGCGGGCCATTGCTTTTGCAACCGAGAAGCACGCCGGCCAGGTGCGTATGGGCGGCATGCCCTATATCGTTCACCCCGTGGCGGTGGCGGACATCGTCAACCGCTGGGGCTACGGCCGCGACTACGTCATCACCGCCTTTTTCCACGACCTTCTCGAGGACACCGACGCCACGGAGGAAGAGATCGAGGCCATAGGCGGGCCGGCCGTCCTGGAGGCCGTGAAGCTGCTCTCCAAGCAAAAAGGCTACGTCATGGCCGATTACATCGCCGGCATCAAGCAAAACGACATCGCGCGCGTGGTCAAGGCCGCCGATCGCCTGCACAACCTGCGCTGTGCCGTCCTGGCGCCCGAGGACTTCAAGCGCCGCTACGTGCTTGAGACCATCGACTGGTACCTGGACTTCTCGCCGCAGATTGCGCCGGCGCTGCGCGACCTCACCAAGACGATGGAGCACAAGATCGTCGAGATGTCGCTCGATTACGGCCAGGTCGACGACTGGACGGCGCTTGCCCAGCAGCAGCAACAACAGCAGCAACAGCAGTAGACAGTCTGTTTAATCAGGTAAGCGGTCGCCCAGCTCCCTAGAAGTCCTGCTAAGGTAGTGTTTCTGGCCCAGTGAGAGAGGCGACGCCATGTCCGAGAAGACCCCCAGAAGCTTCACCCGCCGCACCTTCCTTACCGCGGGAGGCTTCTTCATCACGTCGATGGCGATCCCCGTCGTCAATAATGCCCAGGTCAGCGGGGGTGACGCGGCCTCAACCGGCCTGCCCAGCGCCTTCTCGCCGCAGATCGCCTACGCCAAGGACTCCGAGGAGACCTTCGAGGTCACCGTCTCGACGGAGTCCTCCGTCGTCTTCAAGGTCGTCGACGTCGCCAGCCTGGCCTCCGCCGGCTCGGCCGCCAAGCTGCCCGTTGTTGCCGACGCCAAGGTCACCTGCTACGACGCGGCGAGCAACAAGACCTACAGCGGCACCGCCGACTCCGCGGGCTTCGTCACCATCGACATCGCCGAGGGCACCAAGCGCAACGACGACCCCTTGAGGCCCGCCTACGCGACCAACCTCCAGGTCTCGATCGAGCACCCCGGCAACCGCGACGTCACCATCACCAGCATGCGCGTCCTGGGCGCGACCCTCTACTGCATCCCCTCCCCGGCCGAGAAGAACGAGACCGCTTACTTTACCGCCGTCGGCTTCAACGGCCAGGACATCCAGTACTCCAAGGCGTCCTTCCTCTATGCGGCGACCAACGACGCCGAGCACACCCTCTCGGCCCAGGTTGCCGTGAAGGACGGCAAGCCCGAGGGCACCTCGGTGCGCTTCTACCGCTGGCGCTCCGAGTCGCAGACCTTCCCCGGCGCCCGCGGCAAGGGCGTCACGACCGTGGGCACCGTCGACCTTTCCTCGTCCAACTACGTCTCGACCGACTCCAACGGCGCCAAGGTCTACAAGGCCGAGCTCAAGGGCCGTTTCCTTCTCAGCGGCTTTGGCAACGCCTTCCAGGCCGGCGACCGCCTGGTGGCGAGCATCGTGCGCGGCTCGACCGAGTACGTCGTCGTCACTTTGACCGAGTTCAAGAAGGCGCCCTTCGACAACACCGGCACGGGCAACCTTGACACGCTGCCCGGCCTGAGCCTGATCGGCAGCAACGGCTTCAAGGTCCCCGATAAGGTCCCCCTCATCGGCGGCGACACCTTTAGCTGGTGGCAACCCACGCAGCTCTTCTCGTTTAACTGGTCGCCCTTTGGCTACATCAAGCTGAGCGTTTCCGGGGGTTCCACCGGCATGTCGACCGACGACAACCCCTTCAACATGAGCGGATGGAAGTCCTACTCCTTCGAGAGCGCCAAGGACGAGTACGCGTTCCAGCAAAAGGCCATCACTAAGCGCATCGACAACGTGCTGGCCATGGATAAGCAGATGACCGCGCCCGACGCCAAGGGCATGCAGAAGTACTTCAATGCCGATCTTTTGCCCAAGTTCGTGGTGGGCTTTGGCGTGACCGTCTATGTCGACGCCTCCTATGATTGGCTCGAGTCCAAGTCCTGGAGGGTCGGCCTGGGCGGCGCCGTCTCGCTCATGGGCGAGGCCAACTACGACGTCCAGATGATGATCGGCCCCGTCCCGGTGTTCATCTCGCTCTCCTTGGGCTTGGCCTTCACGCTGGCCGCCAAGGTGGGCGGCGTTACCTACTGGCCCGACGGCGACGACGCCGTCACGGACAAGATCGCGAAGTTCTTCGGCGACATGACGCTCGACTGGAAGAACACCCAGAGCGCCTTCACCATCGCCTTTAGCGTCGCCTTGACCGGCGGCGTGGGCGTGGCCGGCGTCGCGAGCTTTGGCCTGCGCTACTCGGCCAGCCTCACGATCTACATCTCGTTCTACGAGCAGGCCAAGGGCATCGGCAGCGGCGAGAACACCTATCCGCACACGATGGTCCTCATGGACATGTCGCTGTCGATCGCGGTTCAGCTCCTGCTGTTCAAGTACAACAAGCCGCTGTGGTCGCTCTCGGGCGATGACCGCAAGCTTTACGACAGCTGGAAGAGCGAGGCCTCGACCGCGAGCCTCGAAGAGGCCATGATCGCGGCCCTGGGCGACGACTCGGTGCCCGACGACGGCAGCGGGGGCGACGTCGTGGTGGACGCCGACGGCAACTACTACGTGTCGCTCGAGGTTCTCGCCAAGAACGCGAAGGAGGTCACGGCCGAGGAGCTCGAGGGCGTGCGCGAGTTCAAGACCGTGACGGCAAAGACGGCCGCGGTGGACGGCGACGAGGCACAGATCGCGGCCCTGGGCGACGATGCCGAGACGACCGCGACCGTGTCCGACGAGGGCTACGTCTACCCCGATACCGGCATCACCGTCGACGAGACCAGCTATGCAACCGAGAAGTTCATCTCGGGCGACGCGGCGACCTCCAGCATCTCCGGCATTGCCGAGGAGGGCGGCGTCTCGGCCAGCTCCGGCAAGATCCTGGCCGACGTCTTTAGCGACGGCCGCCCGGAGTTCGTCGAGCTCGACGGTGTTCTCACCATGTTCAGAATCGCCGCCGTCATGTGCGACGGCAAGATGCGCACGCGCCTTGTTGTCCAGCGCAAGGAGAACGGCAAGTGGACCAAGCCCGTGCCGATCGACTTCGTGACGAATCTGGACAAGGTCGGCCGCGACGACCTTTACGACTACAACTTCGACATCGCCCCGGCGCCGCTTTCGGGCAAGACCGACGACAAGGGGTCCAAGCTTAAGCAGACCGACGTCGTCATCCTGCTCTTCTCCGGCACGCGAGACTTCACCGGCGTCGGCGACGATGCGGCCTCGAGGCTCATCGCCTCTTCTGGCCAGCACGTCTCGACGGTGATCAGCTACAGCAAGGGCGGCAACGGGTTCGCCGTGCAGGACTCCTACTCGTGGCGCACCTTTACCGACAAGAACGATGTTGGCAACAACCAGATCTTCGCTTACATGCCGCGCGTGAGCGTCGAGACCGTGCCTTTGCCTGGAAGCTGCTCGGTCTTTGTCACGTGCGCCTACGCCTATAAGCACCTGGACAAAGAGGAGCAGGACAAGGCAAGCATCCTTTCAAACACCGTTTCCGCCAAGATCGCCTACGCTACCACGGCTTATATGGCGCAGTTCTACGAGAACGACCCGACGCGTTACACGAAGATGCATGAGGTCGCGGGCGGCGTCTTCGAGGATTTCGACGGCGACGTTATCTCCCTCGGCGGCGGTCCGGTCGTCGTCAAGCAGCTTAGCGATCAAGACGATACTAACTACGACTGGAACGCGTTCTTTGGTTTCCAGGTCAGGAACAAGAACTCTGCGGGCACCTGGGAGAAGTCCTTTGGCGTCTTTAGGCTTACGGGCAAGGTCAGGGGCCTGCTTATGCCCGGGTCCCTCGAGTGCACGCCGAGCCTCTTCTACAAGCCGGCTTCCGACGTTAAGAAGCTGGTGCCGTGGCCCAAGCACGACGCCATGATCGCCATTCGCCAGGTCGCCGACGCCAGCGGCAAGATGAACAACGTCGCCTACAGCGTTGTCTTCGACACCGAGGGCGATCCCGGCAGGGAGTTCCCCGCGGGCACGCAGATCGGCCCCTCGACCGGCATCCCGCTGGACTTCACGGTCACGAGCAACGGCAACAGCCTGCTCTACGCCGACAACCAAAACGAAAAGCGCAAGGTCAAGCGCGACGCCAACGGTAACCCGGTCCTGGGCGACGACGGCCTGCCCGTCACCGAGGCCGCGGGCACCAACTACCGCATCATGTCGATGAAGGTCGTTAAGGACGGCGACAAGTTCGCGCTGTCCAAGCCCTTCTCCGCCTGCACGCTGACCCACCCCGTCGACTGTGTCGTTGCGGTCTCGGGCAACAACGAGACGACCGACATCGTTACCCTGGAGATCTCGGACATCGAGAAGAGCCTGGCCAACTACTGGGAGATCAGCGTGCCGTGCATCGCGTGCGCGACGCCGGTCGACCTGACCGCGCCCGGCGGCCTGATCTTGCCCGGCCAGCCCTGCACCTTCGAGGTCGGCCTGCGCAACGACGGCAACACGCTCCTGCGCGGCTGCGAGCTGACCCTGGTCGACGGCGACACGGGCGAGGTGCTCTATGAGAACCTGAACGTCGAGCTGAACGCGTCGACCGTCGTGGCGTCCTCGGACATGAGGGCCGCCAGCGATGACCCGGCCGGCACCGAGGAGGTCAAGTTCGAGACCGGCTACGAGGCGCTGGGCGACCACCTGCTGGCCAAGGACGGCGGCCGTCAGGTCCTGGCGCCCGGCAGGTTCGCTCGGGTGACCGTTCAGATCGATGTGCCTACGGTCTGGAAGAAGAAGCACAAGGTCGTGGTCAAGACAACCAGGCTGACCTACCTCGACCCGATCACCAATGACGAGGCCAAGACGGCGAGCCTGGCCTCGGTCGACGAGGCCACGGGCAACGTTTCCTATGTGGCCGGCATTGCCGGGGTGGGCGACGGCGGCGACGGCGTGTCCTTTGGCGAGCAGGGTGATGACGCCTACGCCGAGATCACGCTCGGCACGGCCACGGGCACGGCCGAGAACCTTGGGTACTCCGAGGCCGTGGTGTTGGACGCCGGCGACGGTGGCGACGGTGGCGATGGTGGCGACGGCAACGGCGGCAACGGCACTGCGAACGGCGGGTCTGGCTCGAAGGGCACGCCCGAGACCGGGGACGCCCTGTTCGGCGGGGTCGCCGGCCTGGCGGCTGCGGCCCTGGGCGCCATTGGGGTGGGCATGGCCGCCTACTCCAACCGCCGCCTCGAGGTCGAGGCAACCGTCCTTGAGGACGAGGACGACGAGGAGGCCTGCGACCGCTAGGTCTTCTCGCTTTATGACGTACTAAAAGGGCCCGCCGGATGCTTTCGCACCCGGCGGGCCCTTATCTTGGTGGCGGGATTTACGGTTAGAGGAAGTTTTTTTCGGACCGAGCGAGTATCTCGGTAGGTTCCAGCAGCAAAACCCCAGGTAAAGATAGGTGCCAGGTTTTGGTCTACTTAGACGTTGAGCCTAAATCTTCCTCTAACCGTAAAAGCTGGCGCTACGCGTCCTCGCGGCGGCGGAGATAGAGGGCGCCGAGGGTCAGGACGGCGCCGCCGGCGAGGGTCACAGTGACGATGCCGCTGCTCACGGCGTCGCCGGTCGCGGGGGTGCCGCCTCGGTTGGTGGCCGCGGCGTCGCCGGCCGGCTTGGTCGTGTCGTTGCCGTCCCCCGTCCCGGAGTCGCCGTCCTTCGCCGAGATCGTGTCGAGGACGCTGATCGCGCCGGTCTTGGCCGTCGACCCGCCCGTGGTCGTCACGCTGGCCGCGAGCTGCGTGGCCGTTTTGGAGCGAGGAACGCGCAGCTGGACGGTGTCGTCGCTCCACGAGACCACCTCGACCTCGGTGCCCTCGGAAAGGCCGGCTATCTCGGCCGTGCCCTGCTCGTCGCCAAAGCCGCAGCCGCTGATGGTGCACAGGGCATAAGCGCTGTTCGCGGAGTCGACGGCGTAGCTGGCCGCGCCCACGTAGGCCGTGGCCTTGTCGGCCGCAAGCGCGCTGCTCAGGCGGCTCGCGTCGGGGGAGCCGCCCGTTGCGCAGAGGCTGGCCAGCGAAGCCTTGCTCACGCTGGTGCGGCGCAGGATGTTCGCCAGCTTGGAGGCGCGCACCGCCTTGGAAAGCCCGCTGTATTGCGCGCCCATGCGGTACGCGTAGACGCTCAGAAGGCCCGAGACCGCGGGCGCCGCCATCGAGGTGCCGCTCATGTAGCCAAAGCTCCAGCACTGGTTGCCCAGGCCCACGGCGTCGACCTTGAGGCTCGAGCCGCTGATAAACGTGCCGGAGCCCAGGCAGACGGCCACCTTGATGTAGGCCGCGCCGCTCGCGTCGTAGTAGATCTTGATGCCGTTGCCGCCTCTGCGGGCGGCCTCATAGAGGTTCAGGGACAAGACGTGCCAGCTGCCGTTGTCGATCCAGTTCTTCTCGCCGTTGCCTCGCACCCAGGTGTTGTTTGCGCCGGCGACCTCGAGCCAAGCCGTGCTCGTCTTGGCGCCGGTGAGGTTCACGGCCAGGCCCACCTCGCTCAGTTGCGAGAGGTTGGCGTTGCCCAGCGGGATGCTTAGGGTCACGCGCGTCTTGGCGCTAAAGCCGTTGGTCGATTTGGCGAGGTTGAGCTGGGTCGCGTCGAGGCTCATGCTGCCGCCCTGCGCGTCGAAGCTCACGGCCGAGTCCACCGTCGCCGTCAGCGCGCCGCCTGTTGGCCCCTGGGCCTTTAGGGCGGACTCGCCGGCCGAGAAGGTCTTGTAGACCGCGTGGTCCATGGCGGTGGGCAGGTACTGCGTTTGAGCAGACGTCTTGAGGGTCGACAGGATGCCGGCGCCCGGCGCGAACAGCGTGGTCGTTTTCTTCCCGTAGTTCGAGAAGGCCGAGGCCTGGCCGTTGACGCTGGTCGAGTCAACGGTGATAACCGCGGGGTTGAGATAGCTCAAGGTGCTCGTGGTGCCGGCCTTGTCGAGGTTCGCCCCGCTGTTGCCCGAGGCAAAGACCGTGACCACGCCGTACTTGTTGGCAAGGTCGCAGATGGCAAGGCGGATCGAGACCCGGGTCGTTGCGTTGGAGCCGATCCACGAGCAGTTGATCACGCGCAGGTCGACGCCCGCCTGGACAACCTTGGTGAGGTACTTGAAGCCCGCGTAGATGGCCGAGGCGCTCAGGTTTCCGTCGCTCGTGCCCTTGACGGCGATGAGCTTGGCCCCGTTTGCGATTCCCGAGGTGCCCGTCGTGTTGTTCTGCGCCGCGACGATGCCCGCGACGTGGGTCCCGTGCCCCACGCTGTCCATGGGGTCTGTGCTGTTCTCGCCGGCGACCGCGTTGTAGCCGTACTTGCCGCCGCCGGTTTTGGCCAGGTAGGGGGTCATGTCGAAGAAGGACGACTTGAGGTCGGGGTGGGTGTAGTCGACGCCGGTGTCGAAGATCGCGATGACGCCCGCCGAGTTTACCGCGCCCGAGTTGAAGGTGGACTCGTTGAGGCTCGCACCGTTGGCCATGCCCTTGAAGCACAGGGTCTTGAGGTCGAAGCCCCACTGCAGGGACGTGGCGGAGTGGCCGGAGGCGGCCGTGATGTTGGTCGGGGCGCTGGCCGGGGTGAAGGAGGCGGGGCGGGTCGCGCGGGCGGCGGCGGAGGAGTCGGCGCTGAGAAGGACGGGCTCGTCGTCTGCGGCGTCGGCGTCGGTCTGGGCGGCGGGTTCGCCGGCGTCGTCGGCCGGGGTCGCGTCCGCGTCCGTCTCGCCGTCTACCTGGGATTCGTCGGTGCCGTCGACGACCTGCTCGGTGCCCGTCTCGGCCTCGTCGGTCGTCTCGCCGGTGCCGAAGTCGTCGTCGATCGACTCGAAGTAGTAGTCGGGCGTGGCGCCGATCACGCGGCTGTCCTTGGCCATGGCCTCCAGCAGCTCGCGCGTGGTCATCGTCTTGCTTTGGACGAGAAGGACCTTGACCACGACATCGTTGGCCGTGATGATGTCGTCGTCGACGCCGGCCGCGTCGTCGGCGGCCTGCATGACCTCGTCGGAAAGAGAGAGGCCAAAGGCCAGCTCGTACTGGTCGCCGGTGGTCTCGTAGAGCTCCTCGACGCTGAGGGAGGCGTTGTCGCGCTCGATGCCGTTGGCCGTCATGTCCTGGCTCACGGCGGCCAGGACCTGGCCCTCGACGTACTTGCCCGCGGCGAGCATGTCGTCGATGTAGGTGTACCAGGGATCCTGGATATAGGTGGCGTCGGAGTCGTCGGCCTGCGTGTCGGCGACGGTCGCGACGGTCGCGGCTGCCGAGCCCGTCTCGCCGTTGTTCTCGGCCGCGAAGGCCTGGGCGGGCACGCCCTGGACGGCCAGGGCCGCGCAGAGCGCAAGCGAGCAGGTGGCGCGCGCGATGCGCGAGAGGGCTTCGAGTTTCATGGTTGCCAATCTTTTGGGCGCCGTCGCGGGCGCTGGCTGGCGTTTTGAACAAGCATTTCATTCTAGCCTTTTGGCGCAGCACAGGCGCGCAGCTCGTTTAACAAAAAAGTGCGGCCCCTCGGCGGGACGGCGGTGCGCGCGACGAGCCGGCGGGTTACACTCAAAGCTGTTGTGCAAGCGTATTCGTAAACGCTGCCCGCGGGCGCGCGTTGGATGGGAGAAGACATGGCGGTTGACGCAAAGCAGTACGCGCTGGACAAGCACAAGGAGTGGAACGGCAAGATCGAGGTGATCAGCCGCGCCCCCATCACCACCCCCGAGGAGCTGGCCGTGGCCTACACCCCCGGTGTCGCCGAGCCCTGCCTCAAGATCCACGAGAACGTGGACGACTCCTACACCTACACGCGCCGCGGCAACCTGGTGGCCGTCGTGACCGACGGCTCGGCGGTCCTGGGCCTGGGCGATATCGGTCCCGAGGCCGGTATGCCCGTCATGGAGGGCAAGTGCGCCCTGTTCAAGGCCTTCGCCGACGTCGACGCCTTCCCGCTGTGCGTGCGCTCGCACGACGTGGACGAGATCGTGCGCACCGTCGAGCTTCTCGCCGGGTCGTTTGGCGGCGTGAACCTCGAGGACATCTCGGCCCCGCGCTGCTTTGAGATCGAGCGCCGCCTGAAGGAGGTCTGCGACATCCCCGTCTTCCACGACGACCAGCACGGCACCGCCGTCGTTACCTGCGCGGCCCTCATCAACGCCTGCCGCCTGACCGGCCGCGAGCTGGCCGACGTGCGCGTGGTCTTCTCCGGCGCGGGCGCAGCGGGCATCTCGATCGCGCGCCTGATGAAGCGCATGGGCGTGAAGGACATCATCATCTGCGACCGCAAGGGCGCCATCTACGAGGGCCGCGACGGCCTGAACCCCGTCAAGGAGGAGGTCGCCTCCTGGACCAACCAGGGCAAGGTCGCGGGCTCCTTGGCCGAGGCCGTCAAGGGCGCCGACGTCTTCGTGGGCGTCTCGGCCCCCGGCGCCTTGAGCCAGGACATGGTGCGCACGATGGCGGCCGACCCGATCATCTTCGCCTGCGCCAACCCCGTGCCCGAGATCATGCCCGACGAGGCCCTGGCCGCCGGCGCCGCCGTTGCCGCGACCGGCCGCTCGGACTTCCCCAACCAGATCAACAACGTCCTGGCCTTCCCGGGCATCTTCCGCGGCGCCCTGGACGTGCGCGCCTCCGACATCAACGACGACATGATGGAGGCGGCGGCCTACGCCATCGCCGGCCTGGTCGACGACGACAAGCGCAGCGCCGAGTACGTCATCCCCGGCGCCTTCGACGAGCGCGTGGCCCCCGCCGTGGCCGCCGCCGTGGCCGAGGCCGCCCGCAAGAGCGGCGTCGCGAGGCTCTAGGCGGCCCGCGCGGCCGCGCGCGGCCCTTCGGCCGACTTATCCCACTTTAAACGGGGATTCGTCGAGTAGCCGGCTTCGCTCAACTGGGAAAACGTAATGAAAATGGCCCTCGCTACTTGGCGGGGGCCATTTTAAAGTGGGATAAGTCGCGCGAGGGCCTGCGAGGCGGGCGCGGGGTCGGCTCAGCCCACGCGGGCCCAGTTGATCGTACCGACGCCGTTTGCCTCTAACAGGGCGTTTGTCTGCGAGAAGGGCCGCGAGCCCATGAAGGCGGGCAGGCCGCCGCCGGCTCGGTTGGCCGAGAGGGGAGAGGGGTGGGTCGACGCCAG
>CAVAUD010000044.1:0-15714 GCA_963591565.1 bacterium | reverse complement strand
GGCCAGATCCTCGTTGACAAGTGCCTGCTGCTGGGTGTTGTTCATGGTCTTCTCGCTGGTCATGATCGTCTCCTTTGGTCGAAGGCCGTTGCCAGGAGCTACATCGTAGCGCCCGGCGCGCCGATGCAAGGCCTCGCGAAGAAGATGGGACGCGATGTCGATTTAGCGCGTGCGCATCCCGCCCAGGTGGAAGAGGCTGGGCTTCACGGTGCGCTCCTGCGTGGCGCGGTCGACGGCGATAAGGCCGAAGGTCTTGGAATAGCCGTGCTGCCACTCCCAGTTGTCGAGCAGGCTCCAGTAGAAGTAGCCGCGCACGGGCAGGCCGTCGGCGATGCAGCGAGAAACCCCGCCCAGCGCCGAGTCGATGAACTCGCAGCGGCGCTCGTCGTCATCGCACGCGATGCCGTTCTCGGTGACGTAGAGGTCGCCGGCAAAACCCTGCGCGACCTTGCGGATGACGTGCTCGAGGGCCTGCGGGTAGTACTCGTAGCCGGCCTGGGTGAGCTCGGCGCCCTCGGGCACGGGCAGGTCGCCCTCGGGGCCGGCGATGGCGCGCGCGTAGTTTTGCACGCCGAGAAAATCGTCGCCCTCAAGGGCCGGCAGGTAGTGGGTGAACTCCTCGTCCCATTCTGCCGCGGCGATCTTCTCGCCGCCGGGAATCCACTGGATGTCGTGCAGGGACAGCGTGAGGCCCACCTTGGCGCCGGGCGCCGCCGCGCGGATGGCCTCGCGGGCCGCCATGTGGGCGCGCATGACGATGCCGTCGCCTTCGGCCGTGCGGGCCGACTGGAAGACGTGCGGGTCGGGCGTCCCAAAGACCTGCTGGTACTCGGCGGCCTGGAGCTTTTGCTGCGCCATCATCTGCTGCAGGTTGATGCCCATCTGGACGTTGTTGTCGAGGTTGGCGTCATCGGTCGCGGCACCTGCCCCGTCTGCGGCCCCGTCCTTCGCGGCGGCCATCTTCTGCGCGGCGAGACGGGCCATCATCTCGTAGCGCTTCATGAGGCGCGCGATCTGCGTGCCCATGTTGGCCTCGTTGAGGGTGCAAACAAAGCCCAGGTCATCGGCCAGGGCGGCGGCGACGTGGCCGGCGTAGCGGGCGAAATCGGCCACGGTGCTCTCGGCCTCCCAGCCGCCCTTCTTGATGAGCCAGACCGGCGAGGTGAAGTGCATGAGGGTGACCATCGGCTCCAGGCCCAGCTCGCGGCAGCAGCGGATCATCTGGCGGTAGTGCTCGATCTGGGCCTCGTCGAAGACGCCCTCCTCGGGCTCGATGCGCGACCACTCGATGCTAAAGCGGTAGGCGTTGAGGCCCGCCTCGGCCGCGCGGCGCAGGTCCTCCTCGTAGCGGTGGTAGTGGTCGCACGCGTCGCCGGAGAGGTCGTTGTAGGTGGAGTGCTCGATGTGCTCCATGGCCCAGACGTCGCACTTGTCGTTTTGGCCCTCGACCTGCTGGCCTGCGGTCGCGGCGCCAATGAGAAACTCGCGGGGGAACTTGTTCATGGGGTTGGCCCTTTCTCGTTGGGGTGGTTGGTGGTTGGGGGTGGCGGTCGCCGGCCGCTAATCGTCCGTGATCGCGCAGGTAAAGTGGTGCGTCCCGGCCCCGACCTCGCGCACCGAGCCGTCGGGCAGCTCGACCGTGGCGCCCACGGGCACCTCGATGTCGAAGCTCGCCTGATCGCCGTCGACGCGCCAGGCCGAGCAGATCTTCCCGGCCCTCGAGAGGTACGAGCCCTCCGCGTGGCCCAAGCGCGCGTCGACGTGCGGCCGCACGAGGACGCGAGAGAACCCGGGCGCCGCCGGCTCGATGCCGGCCACGTAGCGGTACAGGAACTCGCCCACAGACCCAAAGGCGTAGTGGTTGAACGAGACCATGTTCTCGCCGCCCTTGGTCGTGCTCTCCTCGTTGACCGAGCCGTCGGGGCGCAGCGCGTCCCAGCGCTCCCAGATGGTGGTCGCGCCGCGGTCGACCTCGTACATCCAGCCGGGGCACTCGGGCTGAAGCAGCAGGTCAAAGGCCAGGCGCTCTTCTCCGCCATCGACCAAAAGGGGCAGCAGGTGCTGCGTCGAGAAGAACCCGGTGCGCATCCCCTCGGCGCGGAGCTTCTCGACCAGGCGAGAGAAGAGGGCGCGCCAGAGGTCGGCAGTCTCGCCCTCGCGCGGCACGACCAGGGCGAGCGCCATGATGTAGGCGCCCTGGTAGTCGTCGCTCATGCGGGGGTCGCCATGTCCCAAAAGCCCGCGGGTGATGAACTTTTTGATGTAGGCCGCGCGAACAAGCTCCAGCTCGGCGGCGTAGTGCGCGGCGTCCTCGTCCTTGCCCAAAAGCGCGGCCGCACGCACAAGGATGCGCAGGTCGTTGACGAGAAACGCGTTGGAGACCGGCCCGTTGTGCATGGCCATGTACTTGATGTCGAGGCCCAGCGTCAGCCAGTCGCCCAGGCTCGGCGCGCACCACAGGTGCTTCTTGCCCGCGCGGGCCAGCTCGCAGTCGACGAAGCGGCGCATGCAGTCGTACTGCTCGGCCAGGGCGTCGATGCTGCCGAACTGGTCGTAGACGAGCTCGGGCACGATGGTGCAGGCGTTGCCCCAGCCCTGCATCGTGACGAAGCCGATGCCCGAGGGGCCCGGCGCCGGCACCGTGGCCGGCACGTAGCCCTCGGAGTTGTCGAGCTGGCTCGCGCGCATGTCGGCGCAGAACTTGCGCAGGAAGGCCTCGGTGTCGAAGTTGTAGGCGCCGGTGCGCGCGAAGACGTGGCCGTCGCCGGTGTAGCCCTGGCGCTCGTCGCGCTGGGGGCAATCGGTGGGAACCTCGACGTAGTTGCTGCGCTGGCCCCAGAGCTGGTTGAGGAAGAGGCGAGAGACGCCGGCGTGGCCGCAGGTGAAGTCGCCGGTGCGCTCCATCGCGGTGTGGACGGGGCGGGCGGCGAGAAGGCCGTCGGCCCAGGGGCAGCCCGAGACCTCGACGTAGCGAAATCCCATGTACGAGAAGGTCGCGTGCCAGGGGTCGGTCGAGGTGCCCTTGTGGTAGTCGACCTCCGCCTTCGCGGAGCGCAGGTTGTTTGTGTAGAGGTTGCCCGCGGCGTCTAAGATCTCGCCGTGGCGCAGGTGGATGTGGTCAGACGCCATGAGGGCCGGGTCGATGACGACGACCGCGGCCATGTTCTGGCCAAAGTCGACGATCGTCGTGCCGTCCTCGCGCGGGGTGACGGCGACGGGGCGGATGGTTTCGTACAACGTTGTACGTATGGGGGAGGGGGCGAGAAGGTCCGGCAACGTGCCCGTGTAGGGAACGGGCGCGATGACCTGCGGCGCGCCGGCGCGCCCCGTCGAGCCCGGCGCCCAGAAGACCTCGCCGTCGTAGAGGCTCGCCGCGTCCCAGGGGGACTCGACGGCGCGCACGTCGGCATCGGCCGAGGTGAGGCGGCGGGCCTGCCCGTCGGCCGTCTCGACGTCGAGAACCCACGAGACGGCCGGGCGCTCGCCGTAGAGCTGCGTCTTGTTCTCGCAGGTGAAGCGGCCGCAGTACCAGCCCTGGCCCAGGGCGACCCGCAGCGTGTGGGTGCCGGGGGCGGTCAGCGCCTCGGTCACGTCGAAGACCTGGTAGTGCAGCTCGTGCGGGTAGTAGGTGAAGCCGGGGGCGAGAAACGCGTCGCCCACGGGCTCGCCGTCGATGCGGGCGTCGGCCACGCCGAGGGCCGTCACGGCCAGGGTAGCCCGGCGGACGGGCGCCTCCGTCCCGGCCCCGGATGCCACGGCGCTCGTCTCGCCGCTGCAGCCGCCGCCCGCGACCTCGACGACCTGCTCGAACACCTCGACGGTGCCCTCGCGGTACTCGCGCGCGACCTCTATGAAGGCGGCCCGCAGCGCGTCCGCGATGTCGTTCGTTTGCGTCATGCTGGGCAACCTCCTTAGGGCTTCTCGATCTTCTGCAGGGCGTCGTTGAGCTGCTTGACTGTCTCGGGGTCGGCCGCGCCCGCCTGGGTGAGCAGGCTCTCGAGGCTCGAGCGCTCCATGATCTGGCGGATCGCGGGGTTGCTCATGGCTTGGCTCGCCACGTCGCCGCCGTAGCGCTCGGCCGCGGCCTCCATCATCCGGCCGACGATGGCACCGGCCACGGGGTGGGCCTGCAGCTCGCCGATGGTGTCCTTGACCGAGAAGAACCGCTGGTCGATGACGATGTCGTCGAACCAGTTGGCGACCTCCTCGTCCGCCTGCAGGGCGTAGCTCTCGTCGGGCGCGTCGACGTGCTCGACCACGATCTCGTCTCGCAGTCCGCCCGCAACGGCGCAGATGCGGTGCTCGCCCGCGCCCGCCGCGGCCAGGTCGACCTCGAAGCCAAAGACGCGCCCGGCGTCCGAGACAGCGGTCTTCTCGCCGTCGACATATAGTTCTACCTGCGGTTGGTTTGAATAAACGACCACCTTCGTGACGTCCTCGGCGCGGTGCGCGTAGCGACGCCCGCAGACGTGGACGAAGGGCTCGTCAGACCAGAACGCGCGGTAGAGGTAGAAGGCGTCCTTGCGCACCTTGCGGTCGATGGTGACCAGGCCCTTCTGGTTCTTGCCGTCGTTGCCGCCGCCGTTTCGGCCGTCGGCGCCAAAGTCGAACATGTTCCAGACAAACGAGCACCACATCCAGGGCCTGGCCTCGAGCATGCGCAGCATGTGCTCGTGGTAGAGGCACTGGTACTGCTCGCTGTAGTCGCCGCGCGCGGGCTCGGCCGCCTGGAACTGCGGGTTGCAGTCGGCGCCGTACTCGGTGAGGCCCATGGGCTCGTCCGGAAAGGCCGCGTGCCAGGCGTCGAAGAACTCGTCGTTTTGCTCAAGCTCGCCCACGTACCAGCCGTAATACAGGTTGTAGGCGTTGACGTCGGCCAGGTGGGCGATCTTGCTCGCGGTGTCCAGCATGAAGACATGGGCGTTGGCCGTGGGGCGCGAGGGGTCGAGCTCGTGGGCCAGGTCGTTCAGCTTGCCCAGGGTGGACAGAAGCGCGTCGTCCATGGCGCTCGCCGTCGTGATCTCGTTGGAGAGGGCCCAGCAAAAGACTGACGGGTGGTTGCGGTTCTGGGCGATGAGCTCGCGCATCTGCGAGAGGGCGTTCTCGTCTCCCGCGGGCAGGCGCATCGTGATGACGGGGACCTCGGCCCAGCAAACGACGCCCAGCTCATCGCACAAATCGTAGAACTGTTGGGCATGCTGATAGTGCGCCAGGCGGATCGCGTTGGCGCCCATCTCGCGGATGATCGCCATGTCCTCGCGGTGCATCTCGGGCGTGAGGGCGCAGCCGACGCCGGCGCGGTCCTGGTGGCGAGAAACGCCGCGAAGCGGGTAGGGGCGGCCGTTCAAGAAGAAGCCGTCGCCGGTGGCCTCCATGGTGCGGCAGCCAAAGCGGACGGTCTTCTCGTCGCCGGATGCCAGGGTTGCGCGCAGGGTGTAGAGGTAGGGGTCATCGAGGCCGTCCCACAGGTGGACGTCGGCGAGAAGGACGTTGGTGCAGGCGTGACCGCTCGCGTCGACCAGGGCCGTGACCTGCTGGTTTGCGACCTCGAAGGTCACGGCCTCGTCGGGCGCCGCGCCCTCGACCCAGGCTTCGAGGGCGACCTCGGCCGTACGGGCGGCAAGGTCGACGGTAGGCGTGGCGTAGAGGCCCGGGCCGCCGTCGCGCCCCAGGGCAAAGTGGGCCGCCGGCACGATCACGGCGCGCACGGGGCGGTAGAGGCCGCCGTAGAAGGTGAAGTCGGCGGTCTGGGGGTAGACCGTCTGGCTCGCGGAGTTGTCCACGGTGACGGTCAGGCGGTTCTCGCCACCGGCCGCCGTGGCGGCCGCGGTCTTCTCGCCACCGGCCGTCGCGCCCGCCGCGGTCTTCTCGCCGTCACCGGCCGCGCCCGCCAGCGCCCCCGTGATGTTCGCGCGGAAGGTCGAGTAGCCGCCCTCGTGGTGCGCGACCTGCGTGTCGTTGACAAAGACGTCGGCCACCTGCGAGGCACCCTCGAACTCAAGCCAGGCCTCCTCGCCGGGCTCGAGGCCCAGCTCGGGCAGGACGGTCTCGTAGGTCGCTGCCCCTCGCCAGTAGTCGCCGCCGCCGTCCTGTCCGTCGAGGGCGTTCCAGGTGTGGGGCACCTGCACCTTCTCGGTTACGCCTTCGCGGGTGAAGTCCCAGGTCAAGGCGGCAGAAAGCTCAATCGTTCTTCTCATTTCCTATGCCTCCTTGGCCTCGTGCAGGGCAGCCTTCTTCTCTGCGATGTCCTTCTGGATCTCGACCATGCGCTCGCGGCCCAGGTTGTAGTGCTTCATGGCAAACAGGCCGATCAGCCAGCCAAGGATGGGCAGGCCAAAGTAGAGGAACAGGCCCATCGCCTTGAGGGCGGGCGTCGAGGGGTCGGTGGGCTGCGGGGTCGTCGTCGCGTAGCCCACGAAGGAGATGCAGACGGCCGCGATCGTGCTGCCAAGCGACGAGATCACCTGATCTACAACGTTGTACGTGGCGTTGACGACGGCCGGCAGGTACTTGCCCGAGCGCGACAGCTCGTAGTCGATGACATCGGCGCGCATGGCGTTGTCTGCCGTGGTGATGCACATCTTGAGGCCGTTGATGACCAGGATGAGGATAAAGAACACAACCATCTGGACAGAGAAGCTCGAGATGGCCGTCATGTCGATCGCGGCGCAGAAAACGATCATGGCCACCGAGGCCGCGATGCCCGTGAGCATGGCGAAGACCGCGATCTTCTTAGAGCCCACCTTGCCGCAGAACTTGCCCGCGACGATGGCGAAGACGATCGAGGGCAGCATGGCCACGATACTGATCATGGTGCCGTACTGGATGTTGCCGATGAGGATGCCAAAGATGACCGTGGTCACGATGGCCTGGCTCATCGTCTGCTGCGAGAGCTTGGACGACACGCAGTGCAAGACGTACATCTGGAAGGGACGGTTGGCCTTGATGAGGCGCCACATGTCGCCGAGCGAGACGCCGGAGTCCGCGCCGCCCGCGCTCACGTTCTCGAAGTTCTCGGGCTTGTCGGCCTCGGAGATGCCGATGCAGGTCAAGACGAGAAACACAAACGAGATGCCGACGACGATAAGGGCCGTGGTGGAGAGCATGGGGGCGGTGTACTCGTTGCCAAAGCGCGGCAGGACGAGCATGACGATGAAGGCCGAGAGGATCGTGGGGACGAGATAGGCGTAGACGGTGCCCCACACGCCAACCATCGGGCGCTGGCGCGGGTCGTTGGTGATGACCGCCGCGGCCATGTTGCCCGCGATGTCGCAGGTAGACGCGCCGATGATGTAGAGGCAGTAGAGGATCACGAACAGCACCGGCCCGTGGCCCTTGTCAGAGAGCAGGACAAACAGCAAAAGCGCGGCCACGGTTCGAAGGACCCAGCCCGCGACCATGAAGATGCGGAGCTTTCCGAAGCGCGTGTTCACCCGGTCCATGAGAAGGGCCAGGAACGGGTCGATGATGCCGTCGAACAGGCGCGTCACCGTGAGGATGATGCCCGCGGCGGCCAGCGCGATGCCGTAGCCGGCGTTGGCGAGGTAGCTCATATAGCCGATGAGCGAGTAGAACGCCATCGAGAGCGAGTTGCTCATCATGGTCATGGCTATCTGCCATGTCTTGGCGCGGCGGTACTCCACCCCGTCGGTCTGCGATGCGGTTTGCTTGGGTCGCACGGTTTCCTCCTTTTTCTGGCGCCTTTGCGGGCGCGCTTACTTTTCCACCCTCATCGTGGGGCTGCGCGGGCGGCGCGGTAAGGCTGCAAAGGGGCCATGGATTCGAGGATAAGGCCATACGAAACGTAGGGGTTTGTGGAGCCGCTCGCGGGCCGCGCGGGGCCGCTCGCCGGGTTGGGCGAGGGCGGGCTCGCGGCCGGTGCGTAGAGTTTCGTGCAGAGAAGGGCGCGGGCGCATTGCAAGAGCCTGCGTTTAGAGTCACTTTGAGGCCAAAAACTGACTCCAAACGCAGGCTCTCTCGGTGACGGGGCCGTGAGAAGGGAAGACGCACATGTTCTTGAACGCCGCTGTCGTGTTCGATAGGCTCCATGCCGAGCTGGGGGCGAGTGCCCGGGGGCCTCAGGTGGACGACCTGTTGCTCAAGCGGCCCCTGGCCTTGGACGGCACGGCCAGCGAGCTGGCTTGCGACCAGCTTTACGTGTGTCTCGGCCGCCAGCTGCCGCGCTACCCCAAGATCGGGCGCGGCGCGGTGGTGGTCGTCGTGGGACGCGGCTCGCTTCTGTCCTGGTACGAGGACCGCTGCCGCGTCATCCTGGTGCCCGACGAGGGCGACTTCTTTCGCGCGTTCAACGTCTGCCAGCGCCTTTTTGACGAGATGGACGAGTGGGAGCGCGCGCTTGGCGACGCGCTGAGCTGCGAGGATCCCATCCAGGTCATGGCCGACGCCTCGCGGCGCGTCTTTGGCAACCAGCTCGTGGTCATCGACGAGTCTTTCCGCTTCCTTGCCCGCACCGACCCGGCCGACGCGCGCACGAGCATGACGCTCGACACGATCCAGCGCTACGGAGACGCGCGCGAGCTCGCCGCCTTGACCGAGGACCCCTTTATCCTGCGAAGCGACGGGGGCGCGTCCCTCTCGGCCAACATGGTCGACGCGGGGCGTTTCCTCGGCTGCGCCTTTGTGCTCTATGGCGAGCAGGGCGTGCCGGAAGGGGCGGCGGCGCTTCTCGGCTACTTTGCGCAGACGGTCAAGAACGCCCTGCTCAAGGGCACCAGGCCCTTCGAGACCGGCGTCGACCTGCGCCGCTGGGCCCTGCACGGCTTGGTGGACGAGCGCCCGCTCGACCAGCGCGAGCGCGATCTGCTGGAGGCCGCCTGCGGGGTTGCGCACGTGTGCGTCTGCCTGGGGCTCAGCCGTTTTCGCGGGCGGCTGCCGGTGAGCTACCTCACGGCCCGCGTCGAGCGCGCCCTTCCCGGCTGCGTCGCCTTCGAGGCCGACGACGGGGTGCTCGTGGCCTTCGCCACGGTGGACGCGCAGGCAGGTGAGGGGGCGGGCGACGTGGCCGCGCGCCTCTCGCCCGAGGCCGTCGGCGAGCTTTTGTTGCCCGTGCTGGCGAGCGCCAAGATGAGCTGCGGCGTCTCGGAGACCTTCTCGGATCCCTTTGCCGCGCGGCTGTACTTTTTGCAGGCCCGCGACGCGCTGAACATCGGGCATGCCTTTAACCCGGACTCGGCGATCCACCGCTTTGGCGACATTGCCCTGGCGGACGCCCTGCGCCGCGCCTTTGGCGAGCTGCCGATGGAGGCCTTCATGGGCCCGGGCCTGCGGCGCCTTGCCGAGCACGACTCCACGTCGCGCACGAGTTACCTGGCTACCCTGGCGGTCTATCTCGACACCAACATGAGCCCCACGGCGGCGGCGCGCGCCTTAGGCGTTCACCGCAGCACGCTGGTCGAGCGCCTGGGGAGGATCTTCTCGCTTCTTGGAAGTGAGCTTGAAGACCCCGATGAGCGCCTTTTGACCCAGATCGTGCTGCGCTCGATGCGCTACCGCGGGGAGTTTGCCGGGGCAGACGAATCGGCGGGGGATGAGGCTTGACGACCCTACGGTCTGTAGGGGTTTCTCGGCGACATACTCACACGCTCACCGAATAGGCGGCCGGCGGCTGGCGCGCCCGTTCCAATCTCTTGGGGAGAAACCCGCGAGAAAGGGGAGGCCATGCCCGCCATTTCCATCCAGCAGATCATGCTCGGCACCGTCACGGGGAGCGAGGCCGCGGCCGCCGCGACCCTCTCGCGCTTGGCACAGGCCGGCTACCAGCAGATCGAGCTCAACAACTTCCAGATCACGCCGACGCCCTTTTTGGTGCGCGCCCTCACGCGGGCGGCCGGGATGCCGACGGGGCGCGGCGGCAAGCTCGACTGGCCGCGGCTGGTGCGCGAGGCCGGGCTGGGCGTGACGGCGCTTCACATTGACCTGGGTTCGCTTGAGCGCGACCCGGCCGCCGTGGCCGCGCGCTGCCGCGAGCTTGGCTGCCGCTTTGCCGTCATCACCGGGATGTATCGCTTCGACTACTCCGACGCGGCGGCCGTCCGTGACCTCGCGGCACGTCTCAACGCATGCGGCGAGAAGCTCGCGGGTGAGGGCGTGGAGCTTCTCTACCACAACCACAACTGCGAGCTTCTGCAGGTAGAGCCCGGGGTGCGTGCCTTCGACGTTCTTCTCGCCGACTGCGACGAGCGCTACGTTAATTTCGAGTTTGATTCTTACTGGCCGAGCGAGGCCGGCGCCG
This sequence comes from bacterium, assembly GCA_963591565.1. Lineage (GTDB taxonomy): Bacteria > Actinomycetota > Coriobacteriia > Coriobacteriales > Atopobiaceae > Paratractidigestivibacter. The sequence continues at coordinate 5,462 of CAVAUD010000044.1, read as the reverse complement.
ACGCGCTGCAAATGATGCGCGCGCTGGGCCCGCGCATGAGGCTCTGGCACGTCGCGGACCGCGGCACCCGGGTCGACGGCCCGTCGATGACGCCGATCCTCAAGTCCGATTCCGTCGAGCTGGGCCGCGGCAACATCGGGCTCGACGCCCTCTGCGAGCAGGCCTTATCCGCAGGCGTCGAGGCCGTGGTCCTCGAGAGCCACCGCAACTGGGCCGAGAAGTCCCCGCTCACCAGCGCCGAGCTCTCGGCCGAGTGGCTCCGCTCCCACGTCCGCTGACCTTCTCGCCACACCCGGCCCGGCCGCCGCGCCGCCGCGGGAGCCCGGAGCGCCGCGGCGGCCTACTCGACGGGCTTGAGGCCGTCCTTGGTCACCACGAAGTACGACAGCTCCTCGAACAGGGCCTCGTAGCCGCACTTGGGGCAGATGAAACCGTCCGCGTAGACCTGGTAAACCTTGCCGGTGGACGGGTCCTGCTGCTCCCATCCGGGTCGGGTGAACCTGCCTTTCTCGAGGTTGACCAGGCAGTGGGGGCAGATCTGCCCCAGGATCTTCTCGCCAATCTGAAGCTCTCTGCCTCCGGTGACCTCGTCCAGCTGGTCGTGGAAAAGCTCGCGTTTCTTCTCGTCTGCCACGGTCGTCTCCTTAAGTCGTTGCGTCGCGTGCTGCCGCAAAACCGCTACTGCAAAACCGGGCCAAAGGTGAAGTTTTCCTTGTCGTACTGCTCCTTGGTGATTTCCTCCCACGGGCCGCCGTCGACGTTGGGGATGATCCGGGTAAAGTCGCCCCATGAGGCGTCGCAGGGGTCGCAGTAATACCGCCCCCACCAGCCGATGTGCACCGGCCGCTTGCAGTTGGGGCACAGGTACTGCAGGTTCTTGTCGTTTGAGTTCATGGGCGCGTAGCGGTAGTACTTGTCGGTCTCCCTGATGTGGATCGTGTCGGATCCGCCCGTGACCTGATCGAGCTCCTGCTCGGCGATGGGGGATACCGCGAGGTTCTTCTCGTCTGCCATGATGGACTCCTTTGGTCGCGGGCTTGTGCCGGAACCTCATCGTAGCGCGTTCACCTTGGCGAGAAGCCCTCGCGCCGCAGTTGGGACACGGTGTCGAATTAGGTGGGCGGAGGGCGACTGGGCCGGGGGCTTGACCTGCATACTTAAACAAGAGCCCCGGATCGCACTCCTTATTTTAGAAAAGAGCGCTAAACTAAAATAAAGACGAGCGGTAGGAGGTTCTTATGCAAGGGAAGCGGGCAGGCGAGTGGGTCAATAACCTTTCGGGCGACCTGGCGTACCGGTCTTATCGGCCGCAAGCCTTGCCGCCGGACCCCCCGATCCAGTTCGACGCGGGGCTCGGGGCCCTTCTCGTCAAGGCCAACCGATCGCTTGCCGAGCTTAACGCTGCCGCCGAGTTCATACCCGATGCCGACCTCTTTATCGCCATGTACGTGCGCAAAGAGGCTCTTATCTCCTCTCAGATCGAGGGGACGCAATGCACACTCGACGACATTTTGGACCCGGAGTTGGATGCCTGCGCGAATGCCGATGTGGCGGATGTGGTCAACTACGTTGAGGCCGAGCACAGGGCCCTGCAATTGGCGCAGGAGCTGCCTTTATCCGGCCGCCTGTTGAGGCGCGCCCACGAGGTTCTTTTGCAGGGTGTGCGAGGTGAGGAGAAGACTCCGGGGGAGTTTCGGCGGAGCCAAAACTGGATCGGACCGGCCGGCTGCACGCTCAGGGAGGCGCGTTTTGTGCCGCCCAACGTGGACGACATGCTTGCGGCCGTAGGCGAGCTCGAAAGCTACATGAACGAGCCCGATGACCTCGACCCCTTGGTCCGCGCGGCGCTCATCCATTATCAGTTCGAGACGATCCACCCGTTCCTGGACGGCAACGGCCGTGTGGGGCGCCTTCTCATCTTGTTGTATCTCATGCAAGAGGGCCTTCTCACAAAGCCCGTGCTATACGTGTCGTATTTTCTCAAGCGCAACCAGCTTGAGTACTACGATCGCATGAGCGAGATACGCCGCACGGGCAACTATGAGCAGTGGGTGCGGTTCTTTTTGGAGGCGGTCGACGAAGGCGCGACGGATGCTCTTGGTTCGGTTCGTCGATTGGTGCGGATGCATGAGGTCAACGGGCAAAAGGTCGAGAGCCTCCCGACCAGAGGCGATACCAACAAGCGGCTCTTTGCGCATCTTGAGGCGCATCCCATCGTGACGACCGGCGGGGTGAGCGAGGCGCTCGGTGTCTCGTTTGTCACGGCATCGAAGGCGATCGGCCGTTTGGTGGAGCTGGGGATACTAAGACAGACCACAAATGCTGCCCGCAACCGTGTGTACGCTTACGAGGAATATCTTGCCGAGCTTCGTCGCGGCACCGAGCTGTAGTGGTTTTCGGTCCCTCACGCCGCAGTTGGGACACGGTGTCGAATTAGGTGGGCGGCCTCCCTCAACATCGTGTCCCGATAAGGAAATCGCGCGTGCGCGGCTGGGCATGCGTGCTATTTTCGTCTCAGGCACCCGGGCGTGACAATTCGCGCACGGAGCAAACCGGCCAAGGAGGGCGATTGACATGGTCGACGAGAAGAAGTCCATGCAAAACGACGAGATGGGCAAGGTTGCCGCCGGCGGTTATTACTACGACCTGAAGTACGACGACGGCAAGTACGATCCTTATACCAATACCGATATCCCTGTTACGTGCCCCAAATGCGGCGGCCGCAACATCTGGTATGACCGGGGGCTGTTTGGCATCGAGGAGTTGGACCGCTACTGGTGCAGGAACTGCGCATGGCGCTTCGATTACGGCGAGTTGGACCATCACGGGTCCAACGGAGGCTGGTAGCCTAGCGGCGCTTTATCCCAAGGAGGACGATCATCATGGTCGAAGAGAAGAAGTCCCTGCAAAACGACGAGATGGGCAAGGTTGCCGGCGGCGGCAAGTACTACGATCCAACGTACGATGACGAGGCGTTCGAGCCCTACACCGATACCAAGATCTCTGTCTCGTGCCCAAAATGCAACAGCCGCAAGATTTGGTACAACGCGGGATTTTTTGGCATCGAGGAGATGGACACCTATTGGTGCAGGGACTGCGGATGGCTCTTTGCCTACAACGAGATGGGCTATCACGGGTGCAACGGAGAGTGGTAGCCCGGTGGTGTGGCCCGGCGCTGCTTTCCCGCGCCGGCGCAGGTTTTTGGCATTGAGAGGGGCGATCCCGATTGGGACCGCCCGCTCATTTTTTTTGAAAGTTGGAACCTATTTCCCGGTTGCTTGAGTTGCCCGCGGTGTCGTTTTTTCGCGACCTGCGGTTTTACGGCGCGAGTTCGTGCCCTACTTTGGAAGCTTGGGTTTAGCCTCCAACTTTCGTAGAAAACGATTTTGCAAGGGCCGTGAGGCTACCGGAAGTTGGAATGGGGAACAAGGAAGCTATCGCACGAGCCTCGTTGCATCCCGCTGCCCGCTTGGTGGATTGCCAACTTTCGGTATTTGCGAAAGTTGGAGGCTAACTTGCCTTCGGCCGAGTAGCCGTTGATTTCGATATCGTGCGACCTGCGATTTTGGTACTTAGGATTGATGGCTGTTGAGGGGATTCGTAATTAGGCTCCAACTTTCGGGGCGATCCCGATTGGGACCGCCCCTTTTGTTGTGCGCGCGAGCAACGAAGAAGGGCGACTCCAACCGGGGTCGCCCTTCTCGCTAACCGCCTATGGCCTGGGATTTTGTCCGCCGCGTACCGCTCGCCATCCTTAGAGGTCGTCAGCCGCGGTCATGTTCTCGTGGTGCTCGTACTGGGCCTTGGTGACCTGCTCCCACTTGCCCGTGGAGAGGTCGGGCAAAAGGTCCTCGGCGTAATACCACGACGCATTGCAGGGGTCGCAGTAGAACCTGAGCCAGGCGCCATAGTGCACGGGGCGCTTGCAGTTGGGGCACAGGTACCTGTTGTTGCGCGCCCACCCCGAGCCGGTCCATACGTAGTACGTGTCGTTCGAGAGAAAGTGGATCCACGCTTGGCCGCCCGTGACCTGCTCGAGGTCCTGATCGGCGATGGGGGATGACGCGAGGTTCTTCTCGTCCACCATGATGGGCTCCTTTGTCACGTGCTCTTGCTGCTAACCCATCGTATCGCTTCGTTAGCGGCGAGAAGACCTCGCGAGGCTGTTGGGACACGATGTCAATTTATGTGGGCCCCTCGTCCGCGCGAGACGCGATGTTGATGAACCCGGCGCAGGTCATGGCCTATGATGGTGGTGATGGAGACGTGCGCGGGCAGGAGGCATCCGTGGGAGACATTCGCGATTACCTGGAGTGGAGAGGCGACGTCACGCTGGCCGAGCGGCCCTTCAACGACGTCGACAACGTCATCATGGCGACCTTGTCCTACCTGGACCTGACCGGCATCGCGCCCGCGCCGGGCGAGGGGACGCGCACCCTGCGCGCCTGCCTGGAGGAGCTGCTTCTTCGCGCGGGAGACGACCTTGCGCCTTATGTGCGCTCGCTTGCCACCGTCGACCTGCGCTTTGTTCGCGCCCTGGCGGCGTCGGAGCGCTTTGGCAACGCCGCTGTGCGCGACTACGTCGACGAGGTCGATGCCGAGAAGGTCCTGCAGTTCGCGGCGCTCACGGTCGACTTGGACGACGGGTGCTCGCTGGTGTCCTTCCGCGGGACCGACTCGACCCTGGTGGGCTGGCAAGAGGACTTCATGCTGAGCTTCACGGTCATGGAGTCGCAGGTGGAGGCCCTGCGCTACTTGACCGTCGAGCTCGAGACCGCGGCGGCCGAGGGCCAGCGGGTCTACGTGTGCGGCCACTCGAAGGGCGGCGTGCTGGCGACGTACGCCGCGGTCAGCGTGCCCGAGCGGCTGCGGCCCTTGATTGCGCGCGTGTGGAGCGACGACGGCCCCTGCATGGACGACGAGGTGGTCGCCGCCCGCCCGAGCGAGGTCTTTGGCGACCGTTTTGCCCACGTGGTCCCGGCCTACGACGTGGTGGGGACGCTCTTCGACGACGGATGCCCCCGCGTGGTGGTGGAGAGCTCGGCCGAGGGCGCGCTGCAGCACGACCCGATGACCTGGCAGGTCGAGCCGGCGGGGCTGGTACTGGCGGACGGTTTGGACCCCGAGAGCGTGCGCCTGGCGCAGGCGATCCACGCCTGGGTCGACCAGATTCCGCTGGAGGAGCGCGCCCGCTTCACCGAGGAGTTCTTCGGTGTCCTGCAGGCCGGCGGGGCGACGACCCTGGACGAGGTGACGGGCAGCGTGGGCGGCGCGCAGAAGGTGCTGGCGGCCCTCTCTGACGCCGACCAGCGCACGAAAGACCTGGTGGGAGCGCTGTTTGCCGGGCTTGTCGGCGCGCAGTTCGACTCGACGTACCAGCGTTGGAGCGCCGGGATCGCCGAGGCGGCCAGCGCCGCCGCCGAGGCTGCGACGGCCTCTCTCGGCGACCTTCTCGGCCGCGG
>CAVAUD010000043.1:0-15829 GCA_963591565.1 bacterium | reverse complement strand
CATAAGAATATCCCCCGCCCTTTCGGTCAAAATTCGACAAGAAACTGACCGAAAGGGCGGGGGATTATAGTTCGCGGCGGCGAGAAGGCCTTAACGCCCCTCGCGGTGAAGCGCGACGAGCTCGGCCAGGCGGCCGGACGCCGCCTCGACATCGGCCGCGTCGGCCTGCCAGCACCAGTTGCCCTCGGCGGTGCCGGGCACGTTCATACGGGCCGAGTCATCCAGCCCCAGCACATCCTGCAGCGGCACGACGGCAACGTTGGCGTCGGCCGTCAAGACCTTGGCCATGATGTCGTCGGCCAGCTCGCGCGCCGCGTCGCCCTCGGCGCCAAAGCGCGAGGAGACCCAGCCCAGCAGGGTCTGGTTGTCGTGCGTGCCGGTGAAGGTCACGGTGCCCTTCCTGGGCTGGTAGCCCTGGCGCACGTCGCCGTCGTTGAACTGCACGATGTCCATGCCGGGGATGCCCGTGGCGCTCACCAGCGCGCGGACGGCCGGCGTGATGTTGCCCAGGTCCTCGGCCACAAACGGCAGCGGGCCCAGCTTCTTGCGGGCGACCTCGAAGAGCTCGAGCCCCGGGCCAAACCTGAACTGACCGTCGGCGGCGGTCCCGCCCTGCGGGATCGCGTAGTACGACGAGAACCCGATGAAGTGATCCAGGCGCACGTAGTCGTAGGTCTCCATCGCGCGGCCAAAGCGGCACAGCCACCAGCCGTAGCCCTGCTCGCGCAGGACGTCCCAGCGATACGTCGGGTTGCCCCACAGCTGGCCCTCGGGCGCGAAGGCGTCGCCGGGAGCGCCGGCCTGCAGGGCCGCGTTGCCCTTCTCGTCCACCTCGAAGATGTCCGGCTCGGCCCAGACGTCGGCAGAATCGGCCGAGACGAACATCGGCATGTCGCCCACGATGGCGACGCCGCGGCTGTTCGCGTAGCTGCGCAGGCGCGACCACTCCAGCGAGAACTCGTACTGCAGCAGGCGATGGCGCTCGACACCCTCCTTGAGCTGCGGTAGGTTGGCCAGCTCGGGCGAGTAGTCGTGGTAGGGGGCGGGCCAGCTCTGCCAGGGGCCGTCGCCCAGGAGGTCCTTGATGGCGCAGAAGGTCGCGTAGGCCGTCAGCCAGTACTCGTTGACCTCGCAGAAGTCGCGGTAAGCCGCGGTGCCGCGGGTCTTCTTGGCGTCGGCCATGACCTCGGCCACGCTGCGGTCGAGAAGGGCCGTGTTGCCCGCGAAGGCCGCCAGGCCCGCGTAGGGCGAGCCAAAGCCGTCGGCCGGGTTGACCGGCAGCACCTGCCAGTACGCCACGCCCGCCTCGGCGAGCCAATCGACGAACTTGTACGCGCATTTGCCCAGCGTACCGGGCTTGCCGCCCTCGTTGGGAACGCTCGTCACGTGACACAGCACGCCCATGCCGGCGGGCAGGTCGGACTGCAGGCGCTCCTTTGCCGAGAAGCGCAGCACGGCGGTGCCCAAAGGCCACAGGAACACCTGGGCGTGGCCGCTCTTGACCTCGGGGGCCTGGCCGCTCACGACGTCGTCGACCACCTGCCCGCTGACCATCGGCACCTGGACGGTGTGGGAGCTCGACAGGCTCGCGTTGGCCAGCACGCACACCGAGTTGCCGTCGGCCCCGCGGCGCCAGAAGCCAAAGACGTCCTCGCCGGCCGAGAAGGGCTCGAAGTCGCCGTCGACCAGCTCAGGCAGGGTCTTGCGCAGCGCGATGGCGTTGCGGTAGATGGTGGTCGCGTTCATGCGCCCGCCGTCCCAGGGGAAGCTCGCGCGGTTGAACGGGTCGCGGAAGCCCTCGACGCCGCGCTCGTCTCCGTAGTAGACGCTAGGCACGCCGGGCAGGGTCATCTGCAGAAGCGCGCACACCCACAGGCGCGCCATGGCGAGGCCGGCCTGGCCCTCGTCCAGGCGATAGGCCCCGCGGGCCGCCTCGTCCATGCTGTCCGCGTCGGGCGCGCCGCCCAGCACGGTGAACAGGCGCTCGCGGTCGTGGCTGCCCAGCAGGTTAAGCGCCTGGTAGAAGGCATCGCGCGGGTAGTTCTCCTGCAGCTGGCGCAGGCGGGCGGCAAGCTCGGGCGCGCCGATGTGGTTGCACACGAAGTCGAGAACCCCCGTGCGGAACGGGTAGTTCATCGCGCAGTCGAGCTCCTTGCCCTGGAAGTACTGGCGCAGCTTGCCGTAGGCGACCTTGTTGGACGCGTCCTCCCAGACCTCGCCGATAAGCACGCCGTCGGCGCGCTCGGCCAAAACGGCGGCCTTGATCTCGGCGATGAAGTCGTCGGTCAGCTCGTCGGCCACGTCGAGGCGCCAGCCGCGCGCGCCCAGGCGCATCCACTTGCGCACGACGCCGTTGGGGCCGCAAATAAGCTCGTGGTAGGCCTCGGTGTCCGCGTTGAACGTGGGCATGTCCTGGTTGCCCCACCAGCCGGCGTAGGTCCCGTCCTCGTTGAACGAGAACCAGCCGTCGTACTCGGACTTCTCGCCGTCGACATGGGCCTGCCAGGCGCCGGCGGCGTCGTAGTTGCCGTCGCGGTTGAAGTAGACCGAGTCGCGCCCGCAGTGGTTGAAGACGCCGTCGAGAATGACCGAGATGCCGCGCTTCTCTGCCGCCGCGCACAGGTCGACGAAGTCCTTCTCGGTACCCAGCATGGGATCGATGCGCAGGTAATCGGCCGTGTCGTAGCGGTGGTTGCTGTGGGCCTCGAAGATCGGGTTGAGGTAGATGACCGTGACGCCAAGCCCCGCCAGGTAGTCGAGCTTCTCGGTCACGCCCTGAAGGGTGCCGCCGTAGAAGTCCCACTCGGCGATGCGCAGGTCCTCGGCCGAGACGCGCTTGTACGAGGGCGGGGTGTCCCAGTCCTCGACCAGCGCGCGGGGCACGCCGTTGAGCGGCCGCTCCAGAGAGGCCGCGACGCGCTTCTCCCAGTCCTTGCCGCGGGCAAAGCGGTCGGGGAAGATCTGGTAGACCACCGCGTTCTTGAACCAATCGGGCTTGACCTCGCGCGGCTCGTAGACCGTGATCTGGAACGACGGCGGGTCTCCGTAGGCAAAGGCGCCCACGCCCGTCGTCCAACCCTCGCGCGCGCCGTAGCGCCACACAGACCCGTCGGGGGCCTCCAGGTCAAAGCTGTACCAAACAACGCCGGTCGTGGCCGGCGTGTAGTTGACCTCAAAGCGCAGGTGGTCGCCCTCGGGCGTCCCGCGCATCTCGATAAGCTCCTCGCCGGCCTCGTCGGTCCACACCCTCAGCGTGCAGAAGGTGACCTCGTCCCAAACATTGATGGCCAGCATGACGGTGCCGCCCAACTGGACGGCACCGTAAGGAAATCTATAGTCCTTCTCGGAGGTTACGTGACGTGCTCTCACGTTTTAATCTCCCTATCTATCGCGCCTTCTGTTGTACCGGATGATCTCCGGGTGAAGACCATGATAAATGTCCAGGTAATCATTTGCAGCGCGACGCCAGCTAAAATCTGTGTTCATGGCCTGGTCCATCAACGAACGCCAGGTATCGGGCTCGGTCCAGAAGATCTCGCACGCGCCCAGGATGGTGTCGGCCATCTCGTCGGCGTTCATGTTGGCAAACGAGAAGCCCGTGCCCTCGCCGGTGAACTTGTTGTACGCCATGACAGAGTCGCGCAGGCCGCCGGTCTCGCGCACCACGGGCAGGGTGCCGTAGCGCATGGCGATCATCTGGGACAGGCCGCAGGGCTCGAACTCAGAAGGCATGAGGAGAAGGTCGCCGGCCGCGTACATGCGGTGCGACAGCGCGTTGTCGAAGGCGATGCAGGCGACCATCTGGCCGGGGTACTTGGACTGGAAGTACTTGAAGGCCTCCTCGTGGTCGTGGTCGCCGGTGCCCAGGATAACGACCTGCACGCCGCGGGCCATGAGGGCGTCCATCGAGTAGCGCACCAGGCCCAGGCCCTTCTGGTCGGTCAGGCGGCCGATGGAGACGATCAAGGGGCGCGTGGGGTCGACGTTCAAGCCCAGCTCCTCCTGCAGGGCGCGCTTGCACTCGGCCTTGCCCGAGAGGTCGCCGGCCGAGTAGTTGTGCGGGATCATCGAGTCCATGCTGGGGTTCCAGATGGACTGGTCGATGCCGTTCAGGATGCCGGAGAGGATCGACGAGCGGCGGCGGAAGATGTCGTCCAGGCCCTCGCCGTAGAAAGGCATCTGCAGCTCATAGGCGTAAGACGGGCTCACGGTGGTCAGCCAGTCGGAGTAGCACAGGGCGCCCTTCATGAAGTTGATGGAGTCCTTGTCGCTCGTCAGCTGGTCGCGGGCGGCGGGGATGGTGTCCAGGCCCAAGACGTCGTGCAGCATGGAGTTGCCGTACTGGCCCTGGAACTTGACGTTGTGAACGGTGAAGACGGTCTTCACGTTGTTGCACTGCGGCACCTCGCGATAGAACTCGCGCAGGTAGACGGGGCAAAGCGCGGTCTGCCAGTCGTTGCAGTGCAGGATGTCGCACTCAAGCTCGGGCACGTGGGCGATGGCCTCGCAGATGGCCTTGGCAAAGAAGGCGAAGCGCTCGCCGTCGTCGAAGTAGCCGTACAGGCCGTCGCGGCCAAAGTAGTCCTGGTTGTCGACGAAGTAGAAGTCGAGGTCCTGAAGGGTGAGCTTCTCGATGCCGCAGTAGATGCTCCTCCAGCCCAGGGGCACGTAGAAATCGGCCACGTGCTTCATCTGGTCCTTGTACTGCTGCGGGATGGTGGCGTACTTGGGGCTGATAACAGCGGCTTTTGCGCCCGCGTGCTTGAGTGCGCGCGGCAGGGAGCCGGCCACGTCGCCCAGGCCGCCCGTCTTGGAGAAGGGAACCGCCTCGGAGCCGGCGAACAGCACCCTGATCTTTCTGCGCTTAGCGTTAGTCGTCATGTCTTTACTCACTCTTCTCGACGCGTAAGAAAGGCGGCCGCGCCGACAAACTCGTTGCCGGCTTGGCCGCCCGTCTATACCTTTGACCTAGTCGTTCTGCTTCTCTTTGATGAGAACGTCCTCGGGCGTGCCCCTCAGCTCGGTGCCGGCGGGAACGACGTTGTTGCGGTCAACAATGGCGTTCTCGACGCGGGCGCCGGTCTTGACGACGCAGCCCTGCATCACGATGGCGGCGCGAACGGTGGCGCCGGGCTCGATGATGACGTCGCGGCCCAGGATGGAGTCGCTCACGTTGCCGTAGATGCGGCAGCCGGAGGAGATCCTGGAGTTGCTCACGCGAGAGCCGACCTCGTTCTTCGCGGGAGGCGTGTCGTGGGCCTTGGTCTTGATGGTGCGGTCCTCGGGGAACAGCTCGTCCTGGACAACCGGGTTGAGCAGGTCCATGTTGGCGCGGTAGTAGTCGCGCTTGTTGAACAGCGGCGCCACGTAGCCCTCGAAGTCGTAGGTGCGCACGTTGAGACGGCCGAAGTCGTCTGCCATGGCCTCGAAGATGTCCAGGTAGTCCGTGGGGGCGTACCAATCGAACATGTCGAGAAGAAGCTGGCGGCTGATGACAAAGACGTCGAGGAACATGGTGTCGCCGTAGACGACGCCGTTGCTCACGCCGGTCACGCGGCCGTCGGCGGTGTCGAAGCGCACGACGTCGTCGTACTTGGCGTCGGCCTTCTTGGTGACCACGGTGATGTCTGCGCCGGACTCCATGTGGGCGGCGTAGACCTCCTTGAGGTCGATGTTGGCGATGATGTTGGCGGTCGAGAAGAACACGGCGTCGGCGGTGGTGCGGGTGAAGAACGCCTTGTTGTGAACGAGGTCGCGAAGCAGGAAGCGAGCGCCGGTGCGAGAGGTGCCAAAGGCGCTGCCGGGCAGCACGAACAGGCCGCCGTTCTTGCGGTCGAGGCCCCAGTCCTTGCCCGAACCAATGTGGTCGATCAAGGAGCGGTAGTTGTACGGCATGACCACACCGACGCTGCGGACGCCGGCGTTGACCAGGTTGGACAAAGCAAAGTCGACCATGCGGTAACGGCCCAGGTAGGGCACGGAGGCAACCGGACGGCTCGAAGACAGGGCGCTGGACTCCTTGGCGGAGTAGTTGCAGGTAACCAGACCAATAACCTTATCCATGATTAGTTCTCCCCCTTTCCAACAACAACGTCGTTGCCAATGACGGCGGTGTCCTTAGTCACGTCCACGCTGCCGAGGTTGACGTTCTCCTCGACAACCGAGTTCTCGCCCAGGATGGCGCGCACGACGTGGGCGCCGGCCTTGACCTTGGCGCCGGGGAGAAGGACGGAGTCCTCGACCGTGGCGCGCTCGCCGATGTAGGCATCGGTGGACAGGATAGAGTGCTTGGCGGTTCCCAGGATCTTGCAGCCGTTGGAGACCAGGCAGTCGTCCACGTTGCCGTCCTTGCCCACGTACGCCGGCGGGCGCATGGAGCTGTTGGACATGATCGGGAAGTCCTTGCTGTAGATGTCGAAGGCGGGGTTGGGGCCGAGAAGGTCCATGCTCGTCTCGTGGTAGCTCGAGATGGTGCCGACGTCGCGCCAGAAGCCGCGGAACTCGTAGGTGAAGAGGCGCTTGCCCTCCTCGAGGAGCTTGGGGATGACGTTTTTGCCAAAGTCGTGCTCGGACGTGGTGTCGACGGCGTCCTCTTTGAGGGCGCGGACGAGAAGGTCGGTGCTAAAGATGTAGATGCCCATCGACGCGAGGTTCGAATCGGGCTGCTTGGGCTTCTCGGTGAACTTCACGATGCGGCCGGACTCGTCGGCGGTGATGATGCCGAAGCGGGAGGCCTCCTCCCAGGGCACGGGCATGACCGCGATGGTGAGGTCGGCGTTGTTGGCCTTGTGGGTGGCCAACATGTCGGCGTAGTCCATGCGGTAGAGCTGGTCACCGGAGAGAATGAGCACGTAGTCGGCATCGTTTTGCTCGATGTAGCCAAGGTTTTGGGTCACGGCGTCGGCCGTGCCCTCGTACCAGGCGCCACCGGTCTGCGTCGCGTACGGCGGCAGAATAGAAACGCCGCCCTCGCGGTCGTCGAGGTTCCAGGCCTCGCCGGTGCCGATGTAGTTGTGCAGCAGGTACGGACGGTACTGGGTAAGGACACCCACCGTCGTGACACCAGAGTTCGCGCAGTTGGACAGCGCGAAGTCGATGATGCGGAACTTGCCGCCGAATGAGACCGCAGGCTTAGCGACGTTGCTCGTCAAAGCGCCCAGACGGCTGCCTTGGCCGCCGGCGAGAAGCATCGCGATGCACTCCTTTTTGCTCATTCCCCCCACTCCTTTCAAACTTGCTTATCTAGAACGAGACGGATTGTCTCGACCAATACCTAGCTCCTAATGTGCCAAATATCTTCCATGTATTCGGCGATAGTTCTGTCACTGGAGAAGAATCCGGCCTTGGCGGTATTGTGAAGCGCCGAACGGTTCCACGAACGGCGGTCGGCGTAGGCCGCGGTGAGCTCATCCCAGGCCTGGACGTAGGCGTAGAAGTCGCCCATGACCAGATACGGGTCGTTCTCGACCATGAGGTGATCGCGAACGCTCTCGAAGTTACCGGACAGGCCCGCCAGGGTACCGTCGGTCAGCTGATCGACGATGCGGCCGATACGGGCGCGGTCGTTGTTGTACATATCCCACGCGTAGTAGCGGCCGGAAGCCTGCAGCTCCTCGACCTCCTCGGTCTTCATGCCAAAGATCTTGATGTTCTCGGGGCCGACGAGCTGGGAGATCTCGACGTTGGAGCCGTCGAGGGTGCCCAGGGTCAGGGCGCCGTTCATCATGAGCTTCATGTTGGAGGTGCCGGAGGCCTCGGTGCCGGCCAGGCTGATCTGCTCCGAGATGTCGGCCGCGGAGTAGATGTACTGCGCGTTGGACACGGCGAAGTTGGGGACAAAGGCCACGCGGATCTTGTCGTTGACGCGCGGGTCGTTGTTGATGACGTCGGCCAGGGAGTTGATCAGACGGATGACCTCCTTGGCAAACGCGTAGCTCTGGGCCGCCTTGCCCGAGAAGATGAAGGCCGTGGGCTGCGGGTTGAAGTTGGGGTCGTCGAGGATGCGGTTGCGCAGGTCGAGGACCTTGAAGACCGAGAGGAGCTGGCGCTTGTAGGCGTGGAAGCGCTTGACCTGCACGTCGAAGACCATGCTGGTGTCCAGGACGGTGCCGGTGGTCTCCTTGATGTAGGCGGCCAGGCGCTCCTTGTTGGTGAGCTTGGCCTTGTCCATGGCGTCGAGGAACGCGGCGTCCTTCTCGAACGGGATAAGCTTCTCGAGCTCATCGGCGTCGTCGAGCCAGCCCTCGCCGATGGCGGAGGTGATCAGCTTGGAGTAGGCGGGGTTGGCCTCGCGCAGGAAGCGGCGGTGGGTCACGCCGTTGGTCTTATTGTTGAAGAGCTCCGGCTCGAGACGCGCGAAGTCGCGGAAGGTCTCGCGCTGGAGGATGTCGGAGTGCAGCGCAGAGACGCCGTTGACGGAGTGCGAGAAGATGATGGAGAGGTTCGCCATGCGCACCTGGCCGTCCCACAGGATGGCGGTGTTGCGCAGGACGTCGGTCCAGGAGCCGTGGTCGGCGCCGAGCTTCTCGGAGAGGCTGTCGCGCCAGCGGCGGTCGATCTCCTCGATGAACATGTAGAGGCGGGGCAGGAGGGCGCGGAAGGTGTTGATCGGCCACTTCTCCAGAGCCTCGGGCATGACGGTGTGGTTGGTGAACGAGACGGTCTCGTGCGCGATCTTGAAGGCCAGGTCGAAGTCCACGCCCTTCTCGTCGACGAGAAGACGCATGAGCTCGGGGCCGCACATGGCGGGGTGGGTGTCGTTGGTGTGGACCGAGACGTGCTTGCCGAGGTTCTCCCAATCGGCGCCGTACTCCTTCTCGTAGTCGCGAAGGATGGTCTGCAGGCCGGCCGAGACAAACAGGTACTCCTGCTTCAGGCGCAGCATACGGCCGTGCTCACCGGCGTCGTTGGGGTACAGGATGGTCGAGATGGCCTCGACGTCGGAGCGGAACTTGTTGGCCTTGGCGTAGTCGCCGGCGTTGAAGGCGTCGAGGTCGAAGTCCTCCTCGGCGGGCTCGGCGCTCCAGAGGCGCAGCTTGTTCACGGTACGGCCGGCGTAGCCGATGATGGGCACGTCGTAAGGCACGGCGCGGACAAGGTCGCCGCCCTCCTCGGTGAACCAGTACTTGCCGTCCTCGCCCTCGTGGCGCACGACGTGGCCGTTGAAGCGCACGAGCACGGCGGAGGCGTCCTTGCGGGTCTCCCAGGGGAAGCCGTTGGCGAGCCAGTTGTCGGTGCGCTCGACCTGGCGGCCGCCCTCGATGTCCTGGTGGAAGAGGCCGTAGCGGTAGCGCATGCCGTTGCCGTAGCCGGCCATGCCGTTGTGGGCCATGGAGGCCAGGAAGCAGGCGGCGAGACGACCGAGGCCGCCGTTGCCGAGGCCGGGGTCGACCTCCTGGCGGCAGATGGAGTCGAGGTCGATGTCCATGTCCTTCAGGGCGTCCTCGACGAGGTCGCGGATACCCAGGTTGATCAGGTAGTTGTCAAGCAGGGGGCCGATAAGGAACTCGAGGGAGAAGTAGAAGACCTTCTTCTCCTCCTTGGTGTGGGACTCGGGCATGAGGGCGTTGCCCTTAGAGGCGATGAGCTTAGCGAGGACCTGGTACTTCTCCAGGTCGCTGCACTTGTCCAAGGTCTTGCCGAGCTCGGCCTGGCACATCTCGCGGTACTGCTGCGCGAAGTCGAGCTTGGTCTCGAAGATCTTGTCGTTGTTTTGCATGAAACTCCCCTTTTAGAACTTGGTACGGACAGAAAGCGACCTGTCGCGCGGCCCGGGCCGCTTGCGCGTGGGCGGCCGCGCGAAAGTGCGCCTTCTATAACTTACTTCTTCGGCGACTTTCTTGCCTTGGAAGCAGCTTTTTTGTTGGATACGGACGGTACTTTTTTGGCTGCAGGCTTGGGCTCGGCGGGCTCGGGCTTAGGCGCGGGCTCGGCGGCCTTGGGCTTCGCGGCGGCGGGCTTCTCGGCCGCCGGCTTCTTGGCCGCAGGCTTTGCGGCCGGTTTCGGCTTGGCCTCGGCCTTGGGCGCCGCGGGCTTCACCGCGGGCTTCTCGGCCGCCGGCTTTGCCGCAGGCTTCTTCGCGGTCGCGGCCTTCTTGGGCGCGGCGGGCTTGGCGGCCTTTGCGGCCTCGTCCTTCTTTGCGGGCTTGCGCTGGGTGCCGGCGCCCTTGAGCACCACGCCTCCCAGGGGCGGCACGCGCAGGACGACGGACTGGGCCCTGCCGTTCCAGGCCACGTCCTCGCACTTGAGCTTGGCGGGGTTGGTCACGCCCGAGCCGCCGAACTCGACGGCGTCGGAGTTGAAGGCCTCGGCCCAGTAGTTCCACGTGGGCACGCCCAGGCGGAAGTCCTCGCGCGCGTTCACGTCGAAGTTGAGAAGGATGACCAGGTCATCGGCCGGGTTTTCTCCGCGGCGAATGAAGCTTGCGATGGACTGGTCGGAGTTGTCGGCGTCGATCCACTCGAAGCCGGCCGACTCGAAGGCGCGCTGCCACAGCGCGGGGCTCTCGTTATAGAAGGCGTTGAGCGCGGCGACGAAGGTCTGCTGGTTGCGGTGGGCGTCGTACTCGGTGAGGAAGTACTCGATGCCCTCGTAGTAGCGCCACTCGATGTACTGGCCGATCTCGTTGCCCATGAAGTTGAGCTTGGCGCCCGCGTGGGTCATCTGGTAGAGGGCCAGGGCGCGAAGGCCGGCGAACTGGCGCCACTGGTCGCCCGGCATGCGGGTGATCAGCGAGCACTTGCCGTTGACGACCTCGTCGTGGGACAGCGGCAGCACGAAGTTCTCGTTGAACTGGTACATGGACGAGAAGGTCAACAGGCGGTGGTTGCCGGGGCGCCAGGGGAAGTCGGTCTGCATGTAGTGCAGGGTGTCGTTCATCCAGCCCATGTCCCACTTGAAGTGGAAGCCCAGGCCGCCGTCCTTAGGCGGGTAGGTGACCAGGGGCCACGCGGTCGACTCCTCGGCGATCATCATGACGTCGGGGTGAAGCTCGCCCATGGTCTGGTTGGTCTGGCGGATAAAGGCCGAGGCGTCCAGGTCCTCCTCGGTGCCCTTCTTGTTGAAGCGCTTCTGCGAGGGGTCGTCGATGCCGAAGTTCATGTACAGCATCGAAGAGACGCCGTCCATGCGGATGCCGTCGATGTGGTAGGTCTCGACCCAGTACAGCGCGTTGGAGACGAGGAAGCTCCTCACCTGGCCGCGGGCGAAGTCGAACTTGTGGGTGCCCCAGTTGGGGTGGATCTCGTGCTCGTAGAGCATCTTGCCGTTGAAGGTGGCAAGGCCGTGCGCGTCGGCGCAGAAGCCGCCGGGGACCCAGTCCATGATGACGCCGATGCCGGCCTGGTGGCAGGCGTCGACGAAGTGCATGAGCTGCTGCGCGTTGCCGTAGCGCGAGGTGGGCGCGTAGTAGCCGGTGGACTGGTAGCCCCACGAGCCGTCAAAGGGGTGCTCGGTCAGGGGCAGGACCTCGATGTGCGAGTAGCCCATCTGCTTGACGTAGTCGACCAGCTCGACCGAGAGGTCCTCGTAGCTGTAGTAGGTGCCGCGCTGAGCGGGGAAGGGATCGCCGGGGCCCGGCCAGGTGCCGTCCTCGCGCGGCTCACCCTGCGGCTCGTTGCCGTGGCGCTTCCAGCTGCCCAGGTGGACCTCAAAGATGTTGAGCGGGCTCTTGAGCATGGGGCGAGAAGAACGCGCGGAGAGCCACGCCTTGTCCTTCCAGGTGTAGCCCGCAAGATCGGCGGTGCGGGAGGCCGTTCCCGGGGGCAGCTCGGCCGCAAAGGCGTAGGGGTCTGCCTTGTAGAGCTTGGTGCCGTCGTTGGTGACCAGCAGGAACTTGTAGAGCTGGCCGGCCGTGACGCCCGCCACGAAGCCCTGCCAGATGTCGCCGTGCTCGGAGCACGCGAGGGGGTTTGCCTGCTCGTCCCAGCCGTTGAACTCGCCGATGACGTAAACGGCCTGGACCTCGGGGGCCCAGACGGCAAAGTGGTAGCCCTTCTTGCGGCCGTCCTTGGCGGGGTGCGCGCCGAGCTTCTCGTAGCTGCGGTACCACTCGCCGGCGCCCAGCAAGTAGACGTCGTCGTTGCTTACGTAAAGGGTGCTATCTTGTGCTTCCATCAACGCCCCTTTGGTCAAAATGCGCGCCGGTCGCGCGCAGCCGTTTTAAAAAGAACACTCTCTGTTTTAGCACCTTCTCTTCACCGAATGACCACACATCGGGGAACGTTTTTCGAATATGCCATCTACCTGCGGTTTATTCTCGACAATTTTTTACACAATTCGATAAGCGGTCTGTAAGTAAATGACACTTGATTTGTTTCGATTGTTGGTCTAGCGCCTTGTTGGGGCGCCGGCGAGACAAAAAAGGACCCGCGCGCCGTCCAGAGAGCGTGCGGGTCCTTCTCAGCTATGAAATGTGGCGCTTCAAATGAAGCGCAGGTCGACGGCCTTTAGGCCTGGGCGAGAGCCTGGTCGAGGTCGGCGATGATGTCGTCGGCGTTCTCGATGCCCACAGACAGGCGGATGAGGTCCTCGGAGAGGTGCGCGGCCTCGAGCTGCTCGGCGGTGAGCTGGGAGTGGGTGGTGGAGGCCGGGTGGATGATCAGGGACTTGGCGTCGCCCACGTTGGCGAGGTGGGTGAAGAGCTTGACGTTGTCGACGACCTTCAGGCCGGCGTCGCGGCCGCCCTTGACGCCAAAGACGACGACGCCGCCGAAGCCGTTCTTAAGGACGCGGGACGCGACCTCGTGGCTCGGGTCGTTCTCGAGGCCGGAGTAGCGCACCCAGCTGACCTTGGGGTGGCTCTCGAGGAACTTGGCCACGGCCAGGGCGTTGTCGCAGTGGCGCTGGACGCGCAGCGACAGGGTCTCGATGCCGATGCCGATGAGCTGGGCCGCGTACGGCGAGAGGGTCGGGCCAAAGTCACGCAGCTTGTTGGCCAGGACGCGGGTCGAGAAGGGCGCGGCGGGGGCGGCGTCGGCGAAGACCACGCCGTGGTAGGAGGGGTCGGGCTCGGTGAGGGTCGGGAACTTGCCGGGGGTCTTCTTCCAGTCGAACTTGCCGGTGTCGATAACGGCGCCGCCCAGGGTCGCGCCGTGGCCGCCGATCCACTTGGTGAGGGACTCGATGACGACGGCCGCGCCGTCCTCGGCGGGACGGTAGAGGTAGGGCGTGGCGAAGGTGTTGTCGACAAACACGGGCACGGGCTCGGGCAGGGAGTTGGCGGCCTCGACGATGGCGGGGACGTCGGCCACGTCTACCAGCGGGTTGCCGATGGTCTCGACGTACCAGAGCTTGGTGTTCTCCTTGGTGGCGGCCACGAAGGCGTCGATGTTGTTGTTCTCGACGAAGGTGGTCTCGACGCCCAGGTCGCCCAGGGTGTGCAGGAAGATGTTCCAGGTGCCGCCGTAGAGGGAGTCGGAGGCGACGATGTGGTCGCCGGCGCCCACGAGGTTGGTGAGGGCGAGAATCTCGGCCGCGTGGCCAGAGGCGACGGCCACGGCACCGGTCGCGCCCTCGATGGCGGCGACGCGGGCGGCCACGGAGTCGGTGGTGGTGTTGGTCAGGCGGCCGTAGACGTTACCGGGCTTGGCCAGGGCGAACTTGGCGGCGCCGTCCTCGGCGGAGTCGAACTGGAAGGCGGCGGAGGCGTAGATCGGCAGGGCGGCGGCGCCGGTCACCGGGTCGGGGGCGAGGCCGGCGTGGATCTGCAGGGTGTCGAAGTGCTGGCCGGGGTTCTCGGCAAAAGCGGGATCAAGCTGGAACGGCATGGTTTTCTCCTTAAAGGTAAGACGACGGGCGCGCACGCCACGAGGTCGCATTGCTGTGATGGGTATTGAGTTGTGGGTGTGGAAATGTGTGCAGAAGCAGGCTTAACGCCCGAGGTCTATACGGCGCATGAGTGGAGGCGCCCGGGTCTTAAGCGACCTCGGGCTTGCGCATGAACAACCCCATGCAGATGAGCGCGTTATAGATGTGCTTCTTCTTCATAGTTTTGAATCCTAGCAACTCGGTGGGAAAAAGCCAACCCTTATTTTGGTAACGCCTTTGTTTCGCGGGCATTTGGCCTGGTAGAGGCGCCGCTAGACGGCCCAAAATTCGCCTGCGGCGGTTTGGGTTTTGTGGCAGAAGCCCTCTTTTTCGAGCTCGGCGAGAAGGGCTTGGGCAGTTTCTTGGTCGACGGCGGCGCGGCCGGCGGCGGTCTCTTGGGCGCTGAGTTCCTCGGCGGCCTGGGCGCACGTCACGCCCGCGGCGTCGCGGTTGGCGAGCAACAGGCGCACGAGCGCGGCGCGCTTCTGGCGGTGCGAGCCCTCGAACTTGGACTGGCGCGTGTGGCCGGCCGAGCGCCGCGACGGGTTGGGTACGGTCCGCTTGAGGTAGGCGCCGTAATCGAGAAGGGCGTAGTACCAGGTACGGGGGTCGTCCGCGGGGTCGCGGTCGTCGGCGGGGCAGGTGGCCGCGACAAGCGGGGTCAGCTGCTTGTCCGTGACGCCCACCTGGCCCGGGAAGAGCTCGTGGAGCATGACGGTGCGGACGTTCGTCTCGAGATAGGCGGAGTGCAGGTTAAAGGCGAAGGCGCGAATCCCCGCCGCGGTGGCGGGGCCGATGCCGGGCAGGGCGCAGAGGTCGCGGACGTCGCTTGGGAAGGGGATGCCCTCCCCCACCAGGGCCTGAGCGGCCTTCTGAACGGCCAGGGCGCGGCGGTTGTAGCCCAGGCCCTGCCACTCCTCCAGGACGTCTGCCTGCGGGGCGCGGGCCAGGGTGCCCAGGTCGGGAAAGCGCGAGAGCCAGCGCTGCCAGCGGCCGTCGACGCGCAGGACCTGGGTCTGCTGCAGCATGACCTCAGAGATCCAGATGGCGTAGGGGTCGCGGGTTTCTCGCCAAGGCAAGTCTCTGTAAAGAACGCGGCCCTGCTCAAGGACGGTGGCGCGGAAGGCGGCGAGCCGCTCTTGCGAGAAGGGCAGCTCCTCGGCGGGCGCGGGCGGTTGATTTGACGTTTGATGCGGCATCTGTGCGGGCTCGGCGGGCGGCCTACTCATCCCAGTCGAGGATATGCCAGCCGTTGCGCTTGGCCACCGGCTTCAGCGTGTTGCCGGGACAGACGGCGAAGGCCTCCTTGGCGTGGGCGAGAAGGTCCTCGTCGGTGTGGTGGTCGCCGTAGGCGTAGGCCAGCTCCCAGGCGCCCTTGCCCAGGTGCTCGTCGCACCAGGCCTCGACGGCGCGGTACTTCTCGTCCCCGGCCAAGACGTTGCCCTCGACCTCGCCGGTGTAGTTGCCCTGCGGGTCCTTGGCCATCTTGGTGGCGATGGCGGCGTCGATGCCCATCTTCTTGGCCGCGGCCTCGGCGATCGTCTCGAACGTGGCCGAGACCAGCAGGGTCACGCAGCCCTCCTCACGGCGACGGGCGACCTCGGCCAGGGCGGCCTTGCGGTAGCGCGGCAAAAGGACGTCGTCGTGGAACTGGCGCATGATCTTGTCGACGTCGGCGGCCTCCATCTGCGTGAGGGCGCCAAAGACCAGCTCGCGGGCCTCGCTTTGGCGGTACGGCAGGTGGAGCTTGTAGCGCAGGCCCCAGCCGCCCAGGGAAAGCGCACGGCCGAGCTTCATGATGCGGTGGCGCAACAGGTAGGTGGTAAACAGGGCGCCGGACTGCCCATCGACGGAGGTCCCGTCGAAATCGAAGGCGGCTACTTTGGTTTTCGCATCTTGGCTAGGCATAGGGTTACGACTTTCGCGATTGCTTGCATCGCGTCCCATGATACCTAAACAGCGCGGGCGCGGGAAAGCCGCCGGCGCAATAGGTAGCGCTGCCGACACGTTCTGCGAAAGATTT
>CAVAUD010000042.1:0-15985 GCA_963591565.1 bacterium | reverse complement strand
GCCCTAGCTCGGCGATGTCCAGGAGCGGGGGCCGGGTCCAAAGGCTGGTCTTCTGTCCGTTCGTGTCCTCAGTGCGTCGCCAAGCATTTTGCTGGTAAGGGGATCCGAAGCCTTTCGTCGCTTCGATCGCCTGCTCGACCGCCTCGCTGGGCTGAAATACGGTGAAGGTCCCGGCCATCTCATAGAGCGCCATAAGCAGGTTGACCCTATCGACCTCGCCCGCCATCGTGAGCAGGGTGGCTAGGGGAGAGGTGACCTCGAAGCCGTGCTCGGTTTCGTAAACCGAGCCATAAGGAAGGCTGTTCTTTAGGGCATGCGTAAAGAAGACGCTTCCGCTTGTGTGCTGGTTCTTGTTGTCGACAAGCCGGTGAAGGGGTGTGCCAAGAAGGTCGGCCATGGGGCTGCGTGCCAGCTTGAGGCGGTTCGGGTCGTTATACGGCTCGGGCAGGGGCGGGTAAAGCCCCAAAACCTGGGGTGGAACACGGTAGTAATTGAAAGCCGTCGTGCCGCAAAGGGTTAAGCCCATGGCGCTCCCATCCAAAATCGGTCGCTCGGCACGGCAGCTCAATAAAAAATGCGAAAGACGGGTGCGCGGGAAGTCACAGGACGGTGGCCAAGCGATTTGCCCAACAAAACCGAAGGTAAAAAATCGCGTATCGACTTGTATACCCGTCTACAGCCGATAGTGCACCCGTCTTTCGCAAAAAAGAAAATTGGGGCCACGGAGGCCACCGGTCACGGGGAGCACCGGGCCAGGCCGCGGCGCCGGCCGCTGCTTAGTTCACGGCCTCGAGCTTCTCGCGGCCGAGGTGGTCGCGGCACAGGCGGATCAGCGCGACGCCGTCCTCGGGAACAAGGGTCGTGACCTGCCCGTCCGCGTCATGCACGTCGACCGTGCGCACCTCGCCGCGAAAGATGTCGACGCGAACCAGCTCAACGTCGTCCCACTTCAGGCGCACATGGCGAGAAGAATCCCGGGGCACGAACTCGATGCCCGCCTCCCCGCAGGCGAGAAGACCCGGCTTGGGCAAAAGCCCGTTGGCCATGTAGTTGCAGCTGCACTCCAGCTCAACCTGCTCGTTCATCGCCTGGATCTCCATAATGCCCTGCCTTTCCTTACTGCCTGATGCTGGGCTTCACGCCCGAGGCGAGCAGGCTCGCGATGTCGGTCTCGGTCGCAAAGCACAAATCGCCCGAAACGGTCGCCTTATACGCCGAGGTCATCGTGGCGAAGTCGAGACAAAACTGCGGCTCCCACTTGGCGCACAGCCCGTGGACCAGCGCGGCGGAGAAGACGCTGCCGCAGCTCGACATGTCGGACAGCGAGACCTGCTGCGGCAACGACAGGAACGAATCCTCGCGGGTGATCATGCCCCCGCGAATACGCGCGACGTCGTAGCGGTCGATCTGGCGCACCACGAAGCAGCAGCTCGACACCGGGAAATCCATCACGATGCCACGGGCCCAGCTCAGGCAGTGGTCGAAGACCTCGCGCTCGTCCAGCGAGACCCCCTCGATCTTGATGATGTCGTCCTCGGACGCCACCAACAGGTCGACGTAGTTCAAGAGTTTATGCACTCGCTTGGTCGCGAGGCTGCGGTCCCACATGGTCTCGCGGTAGTTGAGGTCCATGACGACCTTGATCCCGCGCCCCTTGCAGGCCATAAGGCCGTCGCAGATCGCGTCGTACATCTCATCGGAAATCGCAGGTACGACGCCCGAGAAGAAGAACACCTCGACACCGTTGAGCATGCGGTCCCAGTCAAAGTCCTCGCGCTTGGCGTTTGCCATCGCGGTGCCGGAGCGGTCGTACGTGACGACGGTCGGGCGGATCGACCGGCCGCGCTCGCTGTAATAAAGCCCCATGCGGTCATCGGTGCGAATCACGCGGGAGGTGTCGACCCCGTAACGCGAAAGGGCCATGAGCGCGTTGGACCCCAGCCGGTTCTTCGAGAGCTTGCCCGCGAACGACACCTGCTCGCCAAACTGCGAAAGGGTGATTGCGACAACCGGCTCGGCTCCGCTGTAGGAGATCTCGAGCGTGTGCGCGTCGTCAAGACGCTCATGCGCGACGGTCGCGAGCCTGATAAGCGGCTCCCCAAAGCAAAGGATGTTCATGTGAGTTAAACCCCCATGGCAAGTACAAGCGCGGTCATGATGACGACGCCGGCAAGAATCGAGATCGCGTTGGCCATCCCGGCAAGCCCCTTGTCGGCGCCTGCCCATAGAGTATAGACGGGTCCCATCGATGGGGCGGGGGCCCAGGCGAGAACGGCAATAACTTGTCGGATGGGCGTATCAAAAGGCAGGGCGAACAGCGCAAGAAGCGACAGCATCGCAGCGAAGCACGCGCGCCAACCTAAGAGTCTCGCCAGTTGCCGCACCTTTGCCTTGTCGACGCTGAAGCTGATCATCAGTCCCACCATGAACATGGCGAGAAACGAGTTCGCGTTGGCGATGGGGTCGATAAGCACCAGCACAGAAGAGGGGATGCGCAGCCCAAACAGCCCCAGCAAGATCAAGACGATGTAGCAGTCAAACGAGACGGACGACAAAAGCGAGCGGCAGAACACCTTCGCGCGGTCCTTAAAACATTGATAGTCGGTGCCCAGGACAAAGGCTCGGATCAAGGCCCACGCGCCGCCCGTGCACATCAGCGAGTTGCCGGCGTCGAACAAGCAGGTGGCGACGGCGGCCGAGGCGGGAAAGAACGCCTGGACAAAGGCCAGGGCAAAGCAGCCGATGTTGTAGCCCGCCACATTGGCCTGCTGGATGATGCGCTCCTCGCGGGGTTTCTTGCGGTAGACGACCAGCGACAAGAAGAAGGGAACGGCATTGGCGAGAAACCCCACGACGATGAGGCCCAACAGCGACCGGTCGAGCTCAGATCCCTCGAAGGCGCGGATGATCGCGCAGGGAAGCGTGAGGTTGAAGACGATCTTGGAGATGAGCCTGTCTGCCCCGTCGCCAAACTTGCCGCTGTGGCCGGCGGCCACGCCGATGAGAATCGTGACGACGAACGACGATACCTTCAAAATGACGTCGAGCATAAAGGGCTAACTCCAAAATCGCAGGTGACGAGACGGGCCAAACCGCATCAGCCAGGCCGCCCCGTCCCGCGGCACCCGGCTCGTCGCCTCTAGTACTTAGGCTTGCGGACGTGCGTGACCTTCTCGGGGTGGAAGCGTTTGACGGCGTTGAGCCCGTCCTGGGCGATGTAGCGGTCGGTGGCCTTCTTGAACTGGATGCGGATCGGCGCGAAACCCATGTCCATGTTGGCCTGGGCCAGGCGGGCCTGCCTGCGGTTGCGGGTCTTCACCCACTCGTCGTAGTTGGCGGGCACGGCGCACAGGTACGTGTCGTCCTTGAGCTTAAGCAAAAAGACCTCGGAGATCTGCTCCCACGGGGTGAAGCCGCTGCCCATGGAATCGGAGTTATCGGTGATGCCGCGCTCGTCCACCACGATGGCGTTGCGGCGCTTGGCGAACTTGACCACGTTGGAGCCGATGATATAGGCCGAGACGGGCAGCATGACCCAGCCCATGCCCACCTTCATGACGATGGGGTTCTCGGCAAAGGGGAGGGGCTGGGTGAGGACGAGAATCGCGCCCGCGAACAAGCACAGCCCCATGAACATGTAGGCAAAGAGCATGAAGACGTTGTTGTTGATGGAGAGCGCCTGAGCGCCGGCAGATCCGTTTTGCTGTGCCATATCGACCCCTCTCTTCGCGCCTTGCAAAGGCGAACCTTGCTCGTTGCTTACAAATATAGCCAATCCACAGAGATACAAGCGTAGGTAGACGGTCAAATATGAAGAAACGGTGAAGGAATAACCGATAAAGCCCATAAATAAGACCAAAAGTTCCTAAAACAACGAACAGAATAAGAACAAGATGTGCGGAGAATGTGTTGCAACCCTGAAAATCGGTCTTCTCACCACCTCGGGCAGATGGAGGAAATATGATGCTGCCAACAGAGGCGGCATGCGGACGGGAAATTGCGAGCCGGCCTCAAACAGTCAAAGCAAAGGAAAGGTAAGGAGAGGAGGACAACATGGCAAAGAAGTTCATCGTTGGCGTCACGGCTTGTCAGATCGGCATCGCCCACACGTTCATGGCCGCAGAGTCCCTCACGAAGGCGATCGAGGCGCGCGGCTGCGAGGCCAAGATCGAGACCCAGGGCGCGACCGGCGCCGAGAACGTGATCACCGACGAGGATCTTGCCCGCGCCGACGCGGCGATCATCGCGGCGGACGTCAAGATCAAGCAGGGGGAGCGCTTTGAGCCCATCCCCACCCTCAGCTGCAAGACCAATGAAGTGATGACTCTCGAGACCGCTCTCGGGGTCGTCGACGAGGTACTGGAGGCGATTGAGTAATGGCAGAGATCAAGCGCAAGAACGCCAAGAAGAAGAGCCCCGCCCGCCAAGCATGGGACGCGGTTCTCACCGGCATTTCCTACATGATCCCCTTCATCGTAGGCGGCGGCGTTTTGTGGGGCATCGCGAAGGCGATGGGCGGCTATAACATCGCCGCGGACATGAAGGCCGTGAGCGGCTACACCGAGTACACCCTGGCGATGGTCATCTATTCCATCGGTTCGGCCATCTTCGACGTGTCGGTGCCCATCATCGGCGCCTACACCGCCTACGCCCTCTCCGATAAGCCCGGCCTGGCTCCCGGCTTTGCCGTGGGCGTCATCTCCAACACCATCAAGGCCGGCTTCCTCGGCGCTGTGGTGGGCGGCATCCTGGCCGGCTACATCGTGAACTTCCTCAAGGAAGGCTCCAAGAAGGTTCCCTCCTCCGTCCAGTCCGTCTTCCCGATCCTGATCATCCCCGTCTTTGGCACCGGCATCACCTGCCTGCTCATGTGGTACATCATCGGTGTGCCCATCGGATGGTTCATGACCGCCGTCACCGGCCTTCTGACCAACCTCCAGGGCATCGGCGGCGCTGTCTTTGGCGCGGCCATCGGTATCGGCATGTCCACCGACCAGGGCGGCCCGATCTCCAAGGCAGTTGCCCTTGTCGCCAACGGCCTCAACGCCGACGGCATCCTCGGGCCCGCGGCCTGCAAGATGTGCGGCGGCATGCAGAACCCCCTCGGCGTCTGCTTCGCCCAGATCATCGACCGCTTCGCAGGCAAGAAGAAGTTCACCGAGAAGGAGCGCTCCACCACTGTCTCCGGCCTCGTGCTTGCCTGCTGCTACATCCAGGAGTACGTCATCCCGTTCCTGGTTCAGGACACCTGGCGCTGCATCATCCCCTGCATGATCGGTGGCGCTATCTCCGGCGGCCTGTGCGGTTACTTCGCCCTTGAGTCCGCGGCTGTCCACGGCGGCGTCTTCGTCATCCCGATGATGAGCAACCCGCTGCAGTTCATCCTCTTCTGGTTCGCGGGCGCTGCCGTCAACGGCATCCTTTACTTCCTGCTCCGCAAGCCGGTTGACGAGGAAGGCGACATGGCTGGCAACGGCGTTCTCGACCAGCTCCTCGGCTAAGCCACAAGTTTCAATTGCCCAGGCGGGGAGACGAGCAGGTCTGTCTCCCCGCCCTTGGCACTTTTCGACCTGCGAGATAAGCACCTTGTGCGCCCGGGCCCCGTGCCCAGCGCGCCCCGCACCACCGGCACTACCCGTACGACTTAGGCACTACCCATTAATTTCGACAACTTCGCTTTCGTCTGGTTTCTACCGCACTGCCGGCGAGTCAGGCACCCAAGAGAGGACTCAAACCATGTACGTCTCTATGAAAGAACTTCTCCAGCACGCGAGCGTCAACCATTATGCGGTCCCCGCCCCCAACTGCCCCAGCTACAACATGGTGAAGGCAGCCTGCATGGCGGCCGAGGCCAAGAAGTCCGCCGTCATCCTCGACCTGTCCCCGCGCCAGTTCAAGATGAACGCTACGCCCGAGGTCTGGGCCCCCATGGTCAAGGCCATCGCCGAGCCCCTGAACGTCCCCGTGGCCTTGAACCTCGACCACGGCGCGGAGTTCGAGGACATCTGCCGCTGTATCAAGGCCGGCTTCTCGAGCGTCATGTGCGACGCCTCGAGCCTGCCCTTTGAGGAGAACGTCCGCCGTGTTCAGCAGGTCGTGACCTTCGCGCACGCCCACGGCGCCTCCGTCGAGGCCGAGCTCGGCCACGTGGGCCAGGCCGCCGAGGGCGACGGGCGCTCCGACGACATGTACACCAAGGTCGACATGGCCGTCGAGTTCGTCGAGCGCACCGGCTGCGACGCTTTGGCCGTGGCCATCGGCACCGCGCACGGCAACTACCCGGCCGATTACGTCCCCAAGCTCGACTTCGGCCGCCTGGCCGAGATCAAGGCCGCCCTGGGCGAGGACTACCCGCTGGTCCTGCACGGCGGCTCGGGCGCGGGCGACGAGAACTTCCAGAAGGCCGTCGCCGGCGGCATCAACAAGATCAACCTGTGGACCGACTACTCCTCGGCTTACGTGGGCGCGATCCGCGAGTTCCTCGCCCAAAACGAGCGTCCCGACTACATCTTCGTCGCCACCGACGCCGAGGAGAAGGCCGCCAAGTGGCTCGAGCGCTACATGGACCTCTTTGGCTCTGCGGGCCGCTACCAGTTCTCCGACGCCAAGATGGAGGAGACGGACTAGCCCATGGCACGCTTCCTCTTCGCATGCGATTCCTTCAAGGGCACGCTCTCCTCGGCCCGCTCGGCTGAGCTTCTCGCCGAGGAGGCCCGCGCCTTCTTCCCTGATGCCGACGTCTCGAGCCTCGAGGTGGCCGACGGGGGAGAAGGGACCGTCGACGCGATCGTCGCCTCCCTTGGCGGCGACGTCGTCGAGGTCGAGGTCGCAGACCCTCTGGGCCGCCCGGCCATCGCGACGTACGGTTTGTTGCCGGACAACCGCGCGGTGATCGAGATGGCGGCGGCCTCGGGCCTGCCCATGCTCTCGCTTGCGGAGAGAAACCCGCTTCTTACCAGCACTTACGGCACCGGCCAGCTGGTGGCCGACGCCCTTGGCCGCGGGGTGCGCGACATCTCGCTGGCCATCGGCGGCAGCGCCACCAACGACTGCGGCATGGGCTGCATGCGCGCCCTGGGTGCCCGTTTCCTTGACGAGACGGGCGCGGAGCTGGCGGGCACCGGCGCCGACCTGGCGCGCGTTGCCAGCATCGATCTCTCGGGCCTCGACCCGCGCGTGGCCGCCACGACCTTCCACGTCATGTGCGACGTGGACAACCCGCTGGTGGGCCCGCGCGGCGCCACCTACACCTTTGGGCCTCAGAAGGGCGCGACGCCGCAGATGGCTGACGAGCTCGAGGCCGGTATGCGCAACATGGCCCAGGTAATCGAGAAGACCTTCGGCGTTGCCGTGGCGGATGCGCCCGGCATGGGGGCCGCCGGGGGACTGGGGGCCGCGGCGCGCGTCTTCTTGGGCGCGCAGGTCGTGGGCGGAGTCGACTGGGTCTTGGACCTTGTGGGCTTTGACCAGGCCTTGGTTGGCTGCGACGTGTGCGTCACGGGGGAAGGCCACGCAGACTCGCAGTCCGCTCACGGCAAGGTTGTCTCGGGCGTGGCGGCGCGCTGCCGCCGAGCCGGGGTGCCTTGCGTGGGCATCGTGGGCGGCATGGACGCGGGCGCGACCGAGCTTTTGGGCTGCGGCGTCGACGCCCTGGTGCCCACCGTTATCGACGCCGCTTCCATCGAGGAGGTGCTGGCCTGCGCCGAGCGCAACTTCCGCTTGGCCGCCCAGCGCACCTTCTCGCTTTTATCCGTTGGACGCACGCTGGGGGAGGGAAAGTGATTTCTGGGGCCAATTGCTGGAACCAAGCGATCCAGCACGACATGTGCTTGACCGAGGTTGACGGCCGCGAGGTCTACACCTTCTCTGGCATGGAGCAAAGCCTCTACCATGTGCTGGCCGCAACCGCCGCCCGCACGCCCGACGCCGTGGCCATCGTTGACGACTGGGGCCGCAAGACCACCTTCGCCCAGCTCCTTGCCCACGTCGACGACCTGGCCGGTCTTCTCGCCAGCGACGCTCACGTGGCGCGCGGCAACCGCGTGGGCCTGCTCATGCACGCCGACATGGAGTTCGCCGTCGCGCTTTTCGCCATCTCGAAGGTGGGCGCGACCTGCGTGCCGGTGCCCACCAAGTACCGCGTGCCCGAGGTCGTCTCGCTCATGAAGTCGGCCGACCTCACGGCCCTTGTGGCCGGCGAGGAGTTCGCCTCGTGGCTGCCGTCGCTGCCGCTTCGCCCCTCCGAGGTCGTGCTGGCGCATGACGTCGAGGGCGGCTACGGTTTTGGCGCCGCCCAGGGTTATGCCCCCGCGGCCACCGCCTGCGGCGAGCTGTCCGACACCGCGATCATGATGTTCACCAGCGGGACCACCTCGGCCGCGAAGGGCGTGTGCCTCTCGAACGCCAACGTGATCCATGCCGCCATGGTCTACCAGCGCCTCATGGGCACCACGCCCTACGACAGCTGCCTCATCCCCATCCCGATCTACCACGTGACGGGCCTTATCGCCCTGCTCATCCAGTTCGTGTACGTGGGCGCCACCACCTACCTGCACCGGGTCTTCGACGCCCGCCGCGTGCTGGCGTGCGTGAGGGACAAGAAGATCACCTACCTGCACGGATCGCCCACCTCGTTTGCCGAGCTTTTGCCCTTGCGCGGGGAGTTCCCGTCGCTGCCGAGCGTGCGCTGCATGCTCTCGGGCTCGAGCTACGAGCCGATCAGCGCCATGCGCGCCTTCCACGACTGGATGCCCGCGGCGACCTTCCAGGTCGTCTACGGCATGACCGAGACGGCCAGCCCGGCGCTTCTCTTCCCGCACGACTCGCCGACGTCGATTTTCGCCGGCGCCACGGGAAAGCCGGTGCCGGGCGTGGAGGCCAAGATCGTCGACGAGGCGGGCCACGAGGTCGCCTGGGGCGACACCGGCGAGCTTCTCCTGCGCGGCGCCTGCGTGACCAGCGGCTACTTCCGCCACGAGGGCACCGAGATCGAGGCGGACGGGTGGCTGCACACCGGCGACGTCGCCTACTCCAACCAGGAGGGCATGGTCTGGGTCGTCGACCGCAAGAAGGACATGATCAACCGCGGCGGCGAGAAGGTCTGGTGCTCTGCGCTGGAGGAGGTCCTCTGCGAGGTCCCCGGCGTGTCCGAGGCCTGCGTGGCCGGCATCCCAGACGAGCTCTACGGCGAGGTCCCGGTGGCGGCGATCGTCCGCTCGCCCGGCTCGAGCGTCCAGGCCAAGGACATCGCGGCCGCCCTCTCGACCCGCATCGCGCACTTCAAGATCCCCGTGCACTTCGTCTTTGTCGAGAAGATCCCGCAGACCAAGGGCGATAAACCCAACCGCAACGCTGTTCGCGACGCTGTTCTCGACAGCCTTGAGAACTAGACGAGAAAGGATACGTTGAGCATGGCATCCAAGTCATTGAAAGCGAACTTCGTCACGCCCGAGGAGGTCGCGGCCGGCATCGAGGACGGGCAGACCATCTGCACCATCGCGATGACCTTGGTCTCTGCCTCGGAGTCCAACCTCAAGGCAATCGAGAAGCGCTTCCTCGAGACGGGCCACCCCAAGGGCCTGACCCTGCTGCACTCCTGCGGCCAGTCCGATCGCCAGCGCGGCATCCAGCACCTGGCCCACGAGGGCCTGGTCACGCGCATCATCGGCTCGCACTGGGGCCTGCAGCCCAGGTGGATGGACATGATCGCCAACAACCAGGTCGAGGCCTACTGCATGCCGCAGGGCCAGATCGCCCAGCTCTACCGCTCGATGGCCTGCGGCCTTCCCGGCAAGATGAGCAAGGTCGGCCTGGGGACCTTCATCGACCCGCGCGTCGAGGGCGGCAAGATGAACGAGCGCACCAAGCCCCTGCCCGACATCTCCGAGATCATCGAGATCCACGGCGAGGAGTACATGTTCTATCACGAGGTCCCCATCGACGTTTGCTTCATCCGCGGCACCGTCTGTGACGAGATGGGCAACCTCACCACCACCGACGAGGCCATGAAGCTCGAGGTCTTCAACGCCGTTCTCGCCACCAAGCGCTACGGCGGCAAGGTCGTGGCCCAGGTCCGCGAGGTGGCCGAGACGGGCACCATCAACCCCAAGGACGTGACGGTGCCCGGCGTCTTCATCGACGAGGTCGTCGTGTGCCCCAACCCCGAAGAAGACCACCGCATGACGTCTTCCATCTACTTCGACCCCTCCTACGTGGGCAAGCTTCGCGTTCCCGCCTCGGCGGTCGAGCCCGCGCCCTTCAACGAGCGCAAGTTCATCGCCCGTCGCGGCTGCCAGGAGCTCTATCCCGGCTGCGTCGTGAACCTCGGTACCGGCATCCCCAACGACATGGTGGGGCGCGTCTGCGCCGAGGAGGGCCTCTCCGACAAGGTCATGATCACCGTCGAGAGCGGCATCTACGGCGGCGTTCAGCTGGGCGGTATCGACTTTGGCATCGGCCAGAACCTGCTTGCCATGGTGAGCCACCCCGAGCAGTTCGACTACTACGACGGCGCGGGCGTCGACGTGACCTACATGGGCATGGGCGAGCTCGACGGCGAGGGCAACGTCAACTCCACCAAGATGGGCCCGCGCTGCGCCGGTGCCGGCGGCTTCGTCGACATCACGCAAAACGCGAAGACCGTCGTGTTTCTCGGCACCTTCACCGCGAAGGGGGCCAAGTACTCCTTTGCGGACGGCAAGCTCACCATCCTGCAGGAGGGCGCCATCAAGAAGATGGTCTCGCGCGTGGGGCAGCTGTCGTTCAACGGCCCGGCCGCGCGCAAGAAGGGCCAGCGCGTCGTGGTGGTGACCGAGCGCGCCGTCTTCGAGCTGGCGCCCGAGGGCGTCGTCTTGACCGAGGTCGCGCCGGGCATCGACCTGCAGACGCAGGTCCTGGACATGATGGACTTCGCGCCCATCGTGAGCCCCGAGCTCAAGGAGATGGACGCGAGCCTGTTCGCGCAGGACGGCCCGTCCGGTCTTCTCGCCGCCTTCGAGGCCAAGTAGGGCTAGGTGGCGACGCCGCGCCCGCGGTTTTGGAACGTGCCCGGGGCCAACAAGAAGCCTTGGTGCCTGGGTGGATATAGAAGCTGGAATTTCGTCTCGTGAGAAGGGATTTGCAATGGATAACGTCAAGGTAGCGGTCATCGGCAGCGGCCTTATGGGAGGCGGCATCGCCCAGGCCTGCGCGCAGGCCGGCTTCACCGTCGTCAACATCGACATCGCCCAGGAGCCGCTGGACAAGGCCCAGGCCCTGGTTGGCAAGCTCCTGCAGAAGAAGGTCGACAAGGGCAAGATGGCCGCCGACGAGCGCCAGGCCATTCTCGACCGCCTGACCTACAGCACCGATTACGCCTCTGTCGCCGGCGCCAAGTTCATCATCGAGGCCGTGCCCGAGCGCCTGGACTTCAAGCAGTCCACCTTCCAGAAGATGGACGAGTTCGCCGACGAGGGCGCAGTTCTTCTCACCAACACCTCGGGCATCAGCATCGACGAGATCGCGGCCTCGACCAAGCGCCCCGAGTCTGTCCTGGGCCTGCACTTCTTCTATCCCGCGCCCGTGATGAAGCTCGTCGAGATTATCCGCGGCGAGAAGACCTCCGACGAGGCCGCGGCCGCGACGCACGAGTTCGCCGAGGCAATCGGCAAGACGGCCGTCGACGCGCCCAACACCCCGGGCTTCATCGTCAACCGCGTCATCAACCCGTACGAGAACATGGGCGCCTGGCTTGTCTCGGAGGGCGTGAGCGCGGCCGACGTCGACACCGCGATGAAGCTTGCCTGCAACCACCCCATGGGACCCTGCGAGCTCATGGACTTCGCCGGCATCGACGTGGTCTACGCGAGCCTCATGAACCTCTACGAGGGCTTCGACCACGACGACCTTTACCGCCCGGCCCCCGTCTTCAAGGAGCTCATCGACGCGGGCAATCTGGGCCGCAAGACCGGCAAGGGTTTCTACGACTACACGGAGTAACGGTGCGCGTGGCGTGACGGCGTGCATGATGTGCCGGCCTCCCGCCCCATCTACCAGGCATTCATTTAAACCAAGGAGAATCCCATGAGCAACAAGAAGTTCGAGAACAAGCCCGATGACATCGTCATCGTCTCTGGCGCCCGCACCGCCGTCGCCAAGTTCGGCGGCAGCCTGAAGACCGTCTCGGCCATCGACATGGGCGCCCTCGTTGTCGCCGAGGCCGTAAAGCGCGCCGGCATCGACCCGGCCGTCGTAGACGAGTGCATCATCGGCCAGGTGGGCTCCTGGGGCGAGAACGGCTTTCTCGCCCGCGCCATCAGCCTGAAGGCCGGCCTTCCCAACGAGACCTGCGCCTACTCCGTGAACCGCCAGTGCGGCTCTGGCCTGCAGTCCATTGCCGACGCCATCCTCGAGATCAAGTGCGGCCAGTCCGAGGTCGTCGTGGCCGGCGGCGCCGAGTCCCTCTCGCAGCTGCCTTACTACGTGCCGAGCGCTCGCTGGGGCGCCCGCATGGGCCACAAGCAGTTCGAGGACGGCGTCATCGACATCCTGACCTGGCCTTTGGACATGTCCCACAACGGCATCACGGCCGAGAACGTCGCCAAGAAGTTCAACGTCTCGCGCGAGGAGCAGGACGCCTTCGCGGCCCAGTCCCAGCAGCGCGCTTGCAAGGCCGTGGCCGAGGGCGTGTTTGCCGACGAGATCGTCCCCGTCGAGATTCACGGCCGCAAGGGCGCCGTCACCGTCTTCGACACCGACGAGAACCCGCGCGAGGGCGTCACCGCCGAGAGCCTGGCCAGGCTGAAGCCGTGCTTCGTGACCGACGGAACCGGCACCGTGACCGCCGCCAACTCGTCTTCTTTGAACGACGCCGCGGCCGCCGTGGTCGTCATGACCCGCGCCAAGGCCGCCGAGCTGGGCTGCACCCCCATGGTCTGCATCCGCGACTACGCCGTCGCCGGCTACGAGGCCTCCCTCATGGGCTACTCCCCGTACTTCTCGTCCAAGAAGCTGGCCGAGAAGCTCGACATCGACCTGACCGCCATCGACTTCTTCGAGATCAACGAGGCCTTCGCCTCGCAGGCCTTCGCGGTGTCGCGCGACCTTGGCCTGGACCCCGAGAAGGTCAACATCTACGGCGGCGGCATCTCGATCGGTCACCCGATCGGTGCCACCGGCACTATCCTGGCCATCAAGTGCGCCTATGAGCTGGCCTGCCGTCACCCCGAGAAGCAAGACGCCATGGTGTCGATGTGCATCGGCGGCGGCCAGGGCATCTCGATGTACTTTACCAAGGAGTAGCTCTTGGTTTTAGGCGCCGGCCGGGTCCTTCTCGGCCGCGCCTGCCAGGTTACGAAGAAGAGCGAAGATTGAGAAAGGAAGCTCTTACTATGGTCAACTTTGAGTATCTCGTCCCCACGAAGATCGTCTTTGGCAAGGACACCGAGAAGGAGGCCGGCCGCCTCATCAAGGAGTTCGGCGGCCACAAGGCCCTTATCCACTGGGGCGGCGACTACGTGCGCACCACCGGTCTTCTCGCCCGCATCGAGGAGGGCCTGGACGCGGCCGGCATCGAGTACGTCGAGCTCGACGGCGTCGTTCCCAACCCGCGCCTTTCCCTGGTCAAGAAGGGTGTCGAGCTGTGCCGCGAGCAGGGCATTGACTTCATCTTGCCGATCGGCGGCGGCTCGGCCATCGACTCGGCCAAGGCGATCGCCTACGGCCTGGCCAACGACTTCGAGCTCGAGGACCTGTTCCTGGGCAAGGTGAGCACCGACAAGATCGCCAAGATCGGCGCCATCTCGACTTTGGCCGGCACCGGCTCCGAGACCTCGAACTCCGCGGTCATCAACATCGACACCATGGGCGACAAGATGCTCAAGCGCTCGTACAACCACGAGTGCGCCCGTCCGCTGTTCGCCATCATGAACCCCGAGCTCACCTATTCGCTGCCGCCGTTCCAGACCGCGGCTCCCGGCGCCGACATCATGATGCACACGATGGAGCGCTACTTCACGACCGAGCAGCACGTCGAGCTCTCTGACGAGCTGGCCGAGGGCCTCATGCGTACCGTCAAGACCTTCGTTCCCGAGGCGCTGGCCAACCCCACGAGCTATCCTGCCCGTGCGAACCTGCTGCTTGCGGGCGCCAAGTCCCACGACGGCCTGACCGGCCTGGGCCGCGTGGGCGATTTTGCCTGCCACGCCATCGAGCACGAGATCGGCGCGATGTTCGACGTCGCGCACGGCGCGGGCCTCACCGCCATCTGGTCCAGCTGGGCCAAGTACGTCATCGATGTCGACCCCGAGCGCTTCGCGCAGTTCGCCGTCAACGTCTGGGGCGTCCAGAACGACTTCCACGACCCCAAGGCCACCGGCCTTCGCGGCATCGAGGCCTGGGACCAGTGGTGCCACTCGATCAACCTGCCCACCAGCCTGTCCGAGCTTGGCGTCGATCCCACGCCCGAGCAGATCCACGAGATGGCCCAGGGTGCGGTGGACGCGCGCGGCGGCGACCACGCCGGCGCCTTCATGCAGCTGCATGTCGAGGACATCGAGAAGATCCTCGAGGCTGCTCGCTAGGGTTTTGTTCGAGTTGGCGCGAGGGCCCGTGGGGGACGGGCGCTCGCAAGCTGGGCGCGGGGTTGCCGTTGGTGGCGGCCCCGCGCCTGTTTTGAATGGGGGCTGAGGGTGGCGCGCGCTACTAATTTGGATAAAAAACGAAACGGGTTGCTCGTCTGTGCCACGGCGTTGCTCCTGTTCTTGGGGCTTATCTACGCCTACTCGGTGCTGTTGGCGCCGCTGAAGGTGGAGTTTGGGTGGTCCGTCTCGCAGATGACGTTGGTTTTTGCGTTGTCTATCTGCGCGTTTACCGTTGGCAGTTTGGCGGTGGGCCCGCTCGTGAGGCGGGGGCGCCAGCGGGCGGCCATGGTCTGGGGCGCGGCGATGTTGGCGGGCGGCTTTGTGGGCACGGCCAGCGCGGCGGGGGAGGCCGCCCTGGTTGTTGTCTACGGGTGCTACGGTCTTCTCGCCAGCTTTGGCATCGGGTGGGTATACAACGTTGTCATACCTACGGTGACCTCGTGGTTTCCGGATAAGTGCGGGTTTGCGCAGGGCGTGACCCTCATGGGCTTCGGGGCCGGCGGGTTTGTCTTGGGGCCAGTGGCGACGGCGCTTTACGGGGCGCTTCCCTGGAGGGAGGTGCTTCTGGGGTTCGCCGTTGTGTTCGCGGGGCTGGTCTTGGCG
The DNA here is from genome assembly GCA_963591565.1 of bacterium. GTDB lineage: Bacteria > Actinomycetota > Coriobacteriia > Coriobacteriales > Atopobiaceae > Paratractidigestivibacter. Next base: position 764 of record CAVAUD010000042.1, on the reverse strand, counting down.
GCCTCGGTTGTCGTCCGGCCGCCGACGCGGGAGGAGGCGGGGGTTCTTGCCGGTGGGGGCAGCGGCGCGGCGGCCGGCACTGCCGCGGCTGCCGACGAGCGCTTCGTGCCCAGCGCGCAAATGGTCCGCACCCGCACGTTTTGGCTGCTCTATGCCTTCCTGTTCATGTTGGGGAGCATCGGCATGGGAACCACCGGGCTCGGCCGCGAGCTGCCGCTTTCCCTGGGCGCCTCCGACTTCGCGGCGGCCGTGGTCATCGGCTTCGTCAATATCGGCAGCGGCTTGGGGCGCCTCTCCTGCGGCGTTGCCCTTGACCGCCTGGGACGCCACGCCACGATGCGGGCCATTAGCTGCGTCGGCATCGCCGCGCCCTTGGCCATGATTGCGTCGTTGCTGCTGGGGAGCCTGCCTGTCCAAGCCTTGGCTTGCCTGTTGACCGGCGCGGGCTGGGGAGCCGCCGTCGTGACCATGCCCTATGTCTCGCGCGTCGAGTGGGGGCAGCCCAACATGGCCCAGAACATGGCCGTGGTCAACACCTACAGCATCTTCGCGTCGCTCGCCGGCTCCTGGGGCGCCGGCCTTCTCGCCTCCGCTCTGGGCTCTTTCGTCCCCGTGCTGGTCGTCATGGTCGGTCTCGGCCTCGCAAGCCTGGTCCTTTCGGCCAAACTCTAGACTCGAGAGCCGTCCCGTGAACAAAAAATGCGAAAGACGGGTGCACGATTCGAATCCGTCGAGTAGCCGGTCGATTTGGCCAACAAAACCCC
>CAVAUD010000041.1:0-16031 GCA_963591565.1 bacterium | reverse complement strand
CGGTCGCGCGGATGGGGTACGGGTTCACGCCGGCGTCGATAAGGGCCTGGCGGCGAAGGCGGCGCTGGGCGCGCTCGTCGTTGGTGCTGACGGTCTGGTTCTGGGCTTGATCGGCCATGGGTTGGCTCCTTCTTGGGATCTTTTCACAAAAGAGCCCCGCAGCTGCGTGTATGCAGTCGCGGGGCGTGCGCTCTCGTAGCTTTCGCAGGTACGCTTAGCGGGTAATCCCCGTGATGACGTAGGTGCGAGCCTTGCCGGAAGGAGCGACGACCTCGACCTCGTCGCCCTTCTTGTGGCCGATAAGGGCCGCGCCGACCGGGGACTCGTTCGAGATCTTGTGCTCGAGGGAGTTGGTCTCGGTCGTGCCGACGATGGTGAAGGAGGTCTTCTTGCCCTTGGCGTCCTCGAGCTCGACCGTGGTGCCGATGGAGACGGTCAGGTCGACGGAGGAACCGGCAGCGACGACGGTGGCGGAGGCGAGGATCTGGCGAATCTCGTTGATGCGGGACTCGTTGTGGGACTGCTCCTCCTTGGCGGCGTCGTACTCGGAGTTCTCGGACAGGTCGCCGAAGCCGCGGGCCTCTTTGATGCGCTCGACGATCTCGTCGTGCTTCTCGCCCTCGCGGTAAGCAAGCTCGTCGACGAGCTTCTGGCGACCCTCCGGGGTCAGGACAATGTTCTTCGAATCAGCCATGGTCAGCTCTCTACTTGAAGCGTGTGAGACAACGAAAGTGGGGCGAAGCCGCCGGCGCTACTCGCCGAGCTTGTGGCCGCACTTGGTGCAGAAGGCGGAGTCGGCGGAGTTCTTGGCGCCGCACTCGCCGCAGAACTTGACGTCTGCGGGGGCCTCGTCGTCGGCATCGGCGTCGTCGTCATCGGCGACAACCTCGACGGCGTCGTCGTCATCGGCGGCGGACTTCTTCTCGTCCTTCTTGGGCTCCTCGTCGCCCTCCATGCCCTCGCGGACGTTCTTGACGGTCTTGCCGAGGGCAGAGCCGATCTTGGGGAGGTTCTTGGGCCCGAAGATGACCAGAACGACGATCAAGATGACGACAAGCTCGGGGACGCCAAGGCCAAGAATCATGAGAAGCTCCTTTGTTTGTGACGGCACGCGCCGCGGGTATACGCAAACGTATGGGATAGTATAACCGCGTTTCTGCCAAACGTACCCGATTAGCAAAAACGCAATCTCATATAATACCGCATTCTTTTGGGCGAGTACATGGAGGCCTTTGTGGATTTGAAGACCCTGTTTTGGTGGTCGATGGGAATAACGGCCGTGCTCACGGTCTTTGTGGCGTGCATGCCGTGGCTGCTGCGGCGGCGCGGGGTCACGATGTGCCGGACGATGTTTGGGCTGACGCTGATCTTCGACTCCGAGAACGTCGACGGGACGCCGGTGCGCCTGATCAACGTCAACGGGACGTTCCAGTCGGTGAGCTACGTGCCCGAGGAGCTGCGCTTCGAGCTGGCGTGCGAGTACCACCGCGAGATCGCGCGGCGGATCGAGGAGCTGGCCGAGAAGCGCGCGGCCGGGGCGGACGACGGCGACGCGGCGGCGGGCCCGCTGCGCGTGCTGGTCATGGGCGGCGGGGGCTTCTCGCTTCCTAAGTACCTGGCGGCGTACGTTCCCGCGGCGACGGTCGACGTCGTCGAGATCGACCCGGCGATGGTCAAGATCGCGCGCGAGCAGTTCTTCCTGGACGAGTGCCTGGCCAAGACCGGGGCGGAGAAGGACGGGCGGATGCGGATCGTCGTCGGCGACGCGTGGGGCGAGCTCAAGGCGGCCGAGCAGCCCTACGACGTCATCGTCAACGAGGTCTTTGGCGGCAGGCGGCCGCTCGGGCCCATGGAGACCGACGAGGGCGCCCGCGTCGTGGCCGAGCACCTGGCGCCCGGCGGCGTCTACCTGGCCGACGTCCGTTGTGCGATGCGGGGCCGCAAGTCCGCGCCGCTGCGCGAGGTGCAGGCGGCCTTTGGCCAGGTCTTCTCGGCCACAGAAGTCGTCCCCGAGTGGCCCGACGAGCCGGAGAAACCCGGCAACAACGTCTTTATCGCCTGGTAGCGAGCCCGGAGCGCACGGGCGTCCTAAATTGAACACGATGTGGGGTGTTTCGAAAGCGACAGCTGTAGTAAAACTGGATATGCAAGGTATCATTCACGCGCGGCGCGAGGCGTCGCGGGAACGAAGATAGGAGCCACCATGTCCAACGAGACCAACCCCGACTCCCCCAACCAATGGTCGCGCGACCCGCTGTTCTGGCTTTGGATTGCCGCGGCGCTGAGCCCGGTGAGCACCATGATCCTCGACCTGTTTGGCTTGATCGACCGCACAACCGGGCCGTATCCGCTGGTCAACAACGTGTCGTGGATGGTCTTTGGCGCTGTCATGGTCGCGTGCGCCATTCGCGGCAAGGACATCGGCGAGGATCAGCCGATGAGCACCGGCGGCCGTATTTGTGTGGCGGTCATCGGCGTGGCGATCGCCATCGTCGCGCTGGTACTGGGGCTGTTGCCCGCGCTTAAGGGGTAGCGCGCGAACCCGGGCCGCGGCCCGAGCGCCAAATCGAACGCCTTTAGGAGGGGGTGCCGTCGGCGCCCCCTCTCCTTTTCGCGCCGCGGCGGGGTTTGTCGCTCCTTCCGCGAGCAAACTCTGACTTTTCGCACTTTAAAATTGGGATGGCTGAGTAGCGAGCCGGTAAGCGATCTCCCAACTGGGCAAACGCCAGCGCGCAAGGGCGGGCTACTCGGCGAGCTGGGATTTAAAGTGCGAAAAGTCAGAGTTTTGATTCGCGCGGGTTCGAAAACGGCCGAAATGGCCGCCGGGTGGCTGTGCGAGAATGATTCCAGTGCGCGGAACGGCGGCTGAGGGGCCGCGGCCCGCGCGAACCCAAGGGAGAGGATTCGCATGCAACCTTCGAAGGTCTACTTCTGCGACCTGCACACGCACATGGGCGACGGCCTGCCCACAAAACTCAAGCGCCTGATCCGCGCCGCGGGCATCGACCAGATCGACTTCCAGAACAAGTACGTCGCCATCAAGATGCACCTGGGCGAGCCCGGCAACCTCAGCTTCCTGCGCCCCAACTACGCCCGCGCCGTCGTCGACGTGGTGCGCGAGCTGGGCGGCAAGCCCTTCATCACCGACTGCAACACCCTGTATGTGGGCGGGCGCAAAAACGCCCTCGACCACCTGGACTCGGCCTACGCCAACGGTTTCAACCCGTTCCAGACCGGCTGCCACACGATCATCGCCGACGGCCTCAAGGGCTCCGACGAGGTCGAGGTCCCGGTCGCAGGCGGCGAGTACGTGAAGGCCGCCAAGATCGGCCGCGCCCTCATGGACGCCGATATCGTGATCAGCCTCACGCACTTCAAGGGCCATGAGCAGGCCGGCTTTGGCGGCGCTATGAAGAACCTGGGCATGGGCGGCGGCTCGCGCGCGGGCAAGATGGAGCAGCACGCCGCAGGCAAGCCGAGCGTCTCTGCCCGCCGCTGCGTCGGCTGCCGCCAATGCGAGAAGATCTGCGCGCACGGCGCCTTCTCCTTTGGCGAGACGCGCGCGGTCGAGCTGGCAAGCGGCAAGACCCGCGAGGTCCATGTGGCCACCATCGACCACGACCGCTGCGTGGGCTGCGGCCGCTGCATCGCCGTCTGCAACCAGGACGCGATCCGCCCGGACTACGACCAGGCCGTCGAGGTCCTCAACTGCAAGATCGCCGAGTACACCAAGGCCATCTGCGACGGGCGCCCGTGCTTCCACATCAGCCTAGCCATCGACCTGTCTCCCAACTGCGACTGTCACGACGAGAACGACGTCGCCATCGCTCCTGACCTGGGATTCTTTGCCAGTTTCGACCCCGTTGCCATCGACCAGGCCTGCGCCGACGCGGTAAACGCCGCCGTCTCGAACCCGGGCTCGGAGCACACCCGCATGCTCGCGAAGCTCGAGGCCGCAGGCGAGCTCGACGAGGCCCGCGCCCACGACAAGTTCTACGTGACCCACCCCGACACCGACTGGCAGACCTGCATCGCCCACGCCGAGAAGATCGGCCTGGGCACGCACGAGTACGAGCTGGTTCGCGTCAAGTAAGAGCCCGGCAGCAGCCGGCCCGGCCCCGGGCCCCAAGCCGCCCCGGGCCCGGCGCACCCCACAGCCGCATCACGCCATAAAAAACGCCGCGTCAACAGCGCGGCGTTTACTTTTTGTCGTCCGGGATGACGATTCCCTCGCGGTCGTAGGTGATGCTGTAGGCCTTCTCCAGCACGCGAATCAGCTCGCGCGTGTCGTCCTCGCCCAGAACCGAGAGGCTGTCGGCCAGGTTGCCCACGCCCTCGTCGCGGGTGTCGCGCGAGTGGCGTCGGCCCTCCTCGGTGGCGACGATCAAAACCTTGCGGCCGTCCGTCTTGTCACTGATGCGGCGAATAAAGCCCTTCGCGGCCAGCGAGTCCAGGATGCGCGTCATGCGCGAGCGGGTGTAACCCAGGCGTTTGGCCAGGTCAGAGGGGTTGAGCGCCTCCTCAGAGCGGCAAACGTACGCAAGGACGGGGCCCTCGCCCATCGAGAGGCCGTAGGCGCTCGACAAAGAGCCCTTTGCCAGGGCCTTCGAGTATTTGATCAGCTTGTTAGCCGCGTCCTCGTAATCCATAACAACCCGCCAGGCTTGAGAAACCCAAAGCCCCTAAATACCGTACATACCTGATATATCAAGCTTGAGATGGTATCAAATCTTTGTCGGAAAAGCGCACGCGCGTCGGCCAGCGCATAACGAAACCACATGCGAGAAGGCCGCCCCTCGGCAGACCTTACGCCTGCTCCGAGCCCGTGCTCACGCCCGCCGCGCCCGCCGCGTCCCCGGCGCCGTCCTTGCCTTCGACGGCCGCCAGAATCCGCTCGACGTTCTTCTCGGCATTCGTGACCCCGACCTTGATGGGCACGGCGAGAAGAACTCCCGCGACCAGCAAGACCACTCCGGCGACGCCCACCCCAAAGGGGCCGCTGCCGTAGATGCCCCACCAGCCGAGAAGAAACCCGATCGTCGCGGCCGAGTACGCCAGGCGAAGCCAGACCTTGATCTTTTGGATGGCCGTGGTCTGCATGCCGGCCTCTTTGAGCAGGTCATCGCGGGTCCAGTTGCTGGTGTCAAGTGCCATGGGGCTCCCCTTCTCGCGGGCGCGGCCACGGCCGCACCGGCGCCGCGCGACCTTCTCGCCGCGGCCAAGCCAACCTTACCAAAAGCGGGCACGAGCGCTCCTACCTTTGCGCCCGCGCCCGCTTGTCTTGCCTTTCCTTGCGCCGCCCCGCGCCCTCCTACCCCGGCAGGCGAGAGGGCCCGGCGACAGCCAATCCCGGGCTTAGTAGCTCAGGGCCGGGTCGAAGAAGCCGACAAGGACGCCGACGAACGCAATAACGACCAGGATAAGCATGGTGACGACCGGGGAGAGCTTCTTCTTGGTCATGAGCCACCAGCAGAACACGGTGAAGACCATGGAGAGAAGCTTGGGGAAGATGCCGTCCAGGGTGCTCTGGAAGGTGGTGCCGCCCGGCAGCGTGAGGTTGGGGCTGCAGGAGATGGACACCCACGTCGCGGCGACGGCGCCGATAACCACGGTGCCGACCATGACGATGGAGTCGCGCAGGGCCTGCGCGGTGGGGCCGACGAGCGACTCAACGGCCTTGCCGCCGAGCTGGTAGCCCTGGTTGTAGGCGAACTTCATGCCGAACCACATGAGCAGGTTCCACACGACGATGTAGAAGATGGCGCCGAGCGGGCTGCCGTCGGTGGAGAGGCCCAGGGCGATGCCCAGAAGGATGGGGATCAAGGTGCCGACGACCAGGGAGTCGCCGAGGCCGGCGACCGGGCCCATGAGGCCGGCGCGGATGCCGTTGATGGCGTCGGCGTCGATGGCCTCGCCGTTGGCGCGGGCCTCCTCGAGGCCGGCGGTGATGCCGACGACCAGGGAGCCGAGCTGGGGCTCGGTGTTGAAGAAGGCGCTGTAGGTCATGAGCGCGTCCTTCTGCTCCTCGGGCGTGTCATAGAGCTCCTCGACCAAAGGAAGCATGGAGCAAAGGTAGCCGAAGGTCTGCATGTGCTCCTGCGAGAAGCAGGTGAGGTTGCCGTAGTACCAGTTACGGAAAGACTTGTTAAGGGCAGCCTTAGAGAGTTTCTTCTCTGCCATTAGATGTCCTCCTCCTCTTCGTCATCGTAGCCGGCCGCAATCGCGCCTCCGGAAACACGGACCTTGTCGAGGTCGATCTTCATGGACTCGATCTTGAAGTTGATCAGGGCGAAGAAGCAGCCGATGCCGGCGGCGGCGATCAGGTTGCAGCCCATGACCGCGGACAGGGTGAAGCCAAAGAAGAACGTGAGGAAGTCGGTCGGCTTCGAGATGACCTGCTTAAGCAGGATGGCGATACCGACGGTGGGCAGAAGCGAGCCGACGGTGAAGAGGGTCTTCATCGCGATGCCGTCCATGGGCATGTAGGTCTTCATGAGGTCGACCATCGTCGCGCCGCCCATGGTGATGATGAAGGTGGGGATGAAGGAGCACAAGATGTGGCCGATCCAGGGCAGGACCATGTCGACCAGGTAGAGCTTGTGCAGGTCGCCCTTCTCGAGCCACTTCCAGCCCATGCCCTGCCACACCAGGTTGATGGTGGCGGTGCCGTAGAACAAGACGGTGCCGAGGGTACCAACGGCGGCGCCGAGAGAGGCGGCGAGGCCGGCGGCCTCGGCGGAGTTGGGGTCGAGGCCCTGGGCGTTGACCGCCAGGATGGCCAGAGGGATGCCGATGTAGGACACCGCGCGGACGTCGGCCGAGACGGTGCCGCCCGGGGTGACCAGCGCGATGTAGACGAGCTGGATCGCGGCGCCGATCAAGATGCCGGAGCGCACGTCTCCCATGATGAGGCCCACCACGAGGCCGGCCACCAAAGGACGTCCCAGGGTGTAGTTGCCGAACGAGGTGCCGCCCATGCCAGGCATCGATGCCAGGCAGGCGAACAGACCGAACAGCGCGGCTTGGAACACGTTGACTGTCATTTGCCTTCCTACCTTTCCTTGTCACAGGCCCGCCTCCCTGCGGGCCGGTTTACCTTCTTGCGCGCGGCGGCTGCGGCGCCGGCTGCGGCGCCGGCCGGGGCGCCGGGGCGCGTTTCGCTTGGGGCGCCCTGCGGCTTAGAAGCCGAACTGCCCGCGGAACTTGGGCCACTCGCCGATGCTCTTCTCCTTGATGAGGGCGAACTCGACGGTGAAGCCGGCGTTGGTGATGTCCTCGAAGGCCTGCGCCTCCTCCTGGGTGATGGACTGGTTGTTGCCCAGCTTGGTGGTGCCGGGGCGGTCGTTGCAGGGGCCGACGATGACGCGGTCGATGCCGGGCTTGAAGCCCATGTCGACGAGGATCTTCTTCATGTCGAGCGGGTTCTTGGTGATCAGGAAGTAGCGATCCTGGGAGTTCAGGACCTTCTCCTGGACCTCCTGGAAGTGCTCCATGGTCCACACGAAGGTCTTCTTGCCCGAGGCGGACTTGTAGGCCTGCTTGAGGACGGGGTTGGACGCCGCGGCGTCGTTGACGGCGATCAGGCCGTCGCAGGGGTACTCGAGCGACCAACGGGTGACGGTCTGGCCGTGGATCATGCGGTCGTCGATGCGGATGAAGGAAATCATTGCGTGCTCCTTTGCTTGTCGTCTTGCCTGACTACGTTGCAACTCGGCTTTTTGCCGAGAAAAGGCCTGGTGAGGCGTGGCGCCCGGGCGGGACGGGCGCGCTGGGCGCGAGGCGGCTTAGATGTCGTCCTCGTCGTCTGCGGCGGGCGCCTCGATGGCGAACTCCATGACGCCGGCGCGGCCCTCGTCGGCCAGCGACGCCTTGAGGTCGGCGAGGCTCGCGGTCTGGAGCTCCATCGCGGCGGCCATGGCCATGGGCAGGTTCATGCCGGTGAAGGCGATGGTGTTGGCGAGAAGGCCCTTCTCGCCAAGGACATTAAGCGTGCAGGTGAGAGGCGAGCCGCCGATGATGTCGGCCAGGACGACGACCTCGTCGTCTGCGGAGAAGCCCGCGGTCAGGGCCTGGACGTTGGCGGTGAAGACGTCCGCGCCCATGCCGTCCTCGAGGCTGGTGGAAAGGACGTCGTCGCGGTCGCCCACGAGCATCTTGAGGACGCTGTGGAGGCCGGGGGCGAAGGTGCCGTGGCTGACGATCAGGAGATGACGCATGGGGTGTCCTTTCTCTCTTGTTTTATCGCGTGGCCGGACGGCCGGGCAGGCACGGGCGGCCTTCGTTTCGATGTGATTGTCACTGGCAACTATCCCGATGGCGATTAGTTTGTTGTCAGTGGCAACAAACTGTCGGCGAGCGGTAGTTGACGGTAACAACCTTATGTTGGGCTACATCATTTGTTGTATTGGTTTTAGCTGTTTGCGTGCTGTTATCGTATTTGGTCTTGTTTTCTCCGATTGCATCTTATTTTGCCGGCGAATGGTTATTGTTTCGTCTTGCTCGGTCCAAAGTTCGAATTGTGCGTATACTTGGCGCAGCCGAGCGAGAGGAAAACCATGTTTCTCGAAGAGCGCCAGCAACAGATCGTCAAGCTTCTGGAGACCGAGGGGCGCGTGACCGTGGCCGACCTCGCGCGGAGCTTCGACGTCACCGAGGACTGCATCCGCAAGGACTTAAAGCAGCTCGCGGCCGAGGGCAGGTGCCGGCGCGTCTACGGCGGCGCAACCGCCTTGCAGGCCACGCCCGAGCTCAACGTCGTCGACCGTATCGGGACGATGGTGCCGCAAAAGCGCATCATCGCCGCCAAGGCCGTCGAGCTCATCAAGCCCGAGGCCACGGTTTTTCTCGACATCTCTACCACTAATTTGTTTTTGGCCCAGCTCATCGCCGAGCGGCAGATCCGCTGCAACGTGGTCTCGACGATGATCGGCGTGCTAAAGGCGCTGTCAAAAAGTCCCGAGGTCACGGCCCTGTGCCCCGGCGGGACCCTGCGCATGGGATACGACGGCTTTGTGGGCGGCTCGTGCGTGGCGGCGCTGGAGAACTACCGCTTTGACCTGTCGTTTATGGGCTGCTACGGGCTGGACCCGGCGACGCGCGAGATCACGACGCGCGCGCCCGAGGACGGCATCGTCAAACAGGCCGTGGTCGAGCGCACCAAGCAGAACTACCTGGTGGCCGAGGCGCGCAAGCTCTTGAGTTTTGGCAGCTACCGCTACGCGGATTTCGACGACTTCGAGGCCCTCATCTGCGACGACGACAGCCCCGAGGGCATCGCCCACGTCGTGCGGGCGGGCCTGGCGGTGCTCTAGCGGGTCCGCCACGGGCGGCGGGCGGGCTTTCGCGGCCCTGCAGCGCCCCGAACGACCTTTTCCATTTTAAATTTGACTTTGCCGAGTAGCCGAGGCTTGCAGACGCCGCTCAACTGGGCAAACGCAACGCTCATCCGGTCGGCTACTCCACCTTCTCAATTTTAAAGTGGAAGAAGTCGCGCGAGTGATAGGCTCACCCCATGGATACCGTCATTTGCGACATAACAGCCCTCAATTACTGGCGAATTCCGCCGGTCGTTCAGCTTCTGGCCTGCTCGCCCGAGGCCGACCCGCGATTGGCGCGCCTGCTCACCGACCACGACATGGACGTCCTCGCGGCCGCCTTCGTCGATGCACAGGCAGCCTTCAAGCGCAAGCACTGCGGAAACGCAGGCCAGGCGTACCGGGACGTCATCGAGAACATCCCACTGCTTGCCCTGTGCGGAGAAGAGCCCTTTGACGTTCTGGTCGCACACCGCGGAGAGATCCGCGAGTCCAAGCTCATGCGGCCCCGAATCTGGAGCGCTCCCCTGCCCGCCGGCACGGTGCGCCCGGCGACCGAGACGCTTGGCGTGACCTCGCCCGGCTTTGCCCTGCAGCAGGTCGCCGCGCGCGAAAGCTTTGGGCGCACGCTGCTTATGGCCACCGAGCTGTGCGGCAGTTACTCCGTCTATCATGCGCCGGCGCCGATTGCCGCGATTATTCAGCGCCTTTGCGCCGCGGGCCGACTGCCGGCGATCAACGGTTGGGCGCCGAGCCTCGACTCCGAGGGCAGGCTCACCGGCCTTTGGTCCCGCGAACCCCTGCTCACCCCTACCGAGCTTCTGCGCCTGGCCGAGAACAGCGACGCAGCCCGCGGCCGCAAGAAACTGCTGCGCGTGGCCGAGCGCGTCATCCCGGGCGCAGCGTCCCCGTTCGAGGCCAAAGCCGGGATTTTGCTGGGCCTGCCCCGGCGCTGCGGCGGCGCTGGCCTCACCGGCCTTTCGCACAACCAGCGCGTCAGCCTCACGGTCGACGCGGCCCTTATCGCCCACCGGCAATCCTGCTACTGCGACCTGTACTGGGACGACGGCGTTGACCTCGAGTGTCACAGCAAGACCTGGCACACCCAGCGCGACGACCAGCTCTCGGACTTCGCGCGCGAGGCGGCCCTCGAGCTCATGGGCATCGAAGTCGTCCCCATGACCTACGAGCAGCTGACCTCCCAGCGGCAATTCGATGCGATCGTCCGGCTTGTCTCGGGCAAGCTGGGGCGCAAGGTGCGTCCCAAGAGCGACTTCGAGCGACGCGCCGAGGCCGATTTGCGCCACGAAGTCCTCGATTTCGACTGGTAGCGCGAAGCTCGCGCGACTTTTTCCATTTTAAATTCCAACTCGTCGAGTAGACACAAGGCGGCGACGCTTGCCAACTGGGCAAACGCCGCCGCTTTATGCCGGGCTACTCGGCAAAGTCAAATTTAAAATGGAAAAAGTCGCTCGAGGCGCGCCGGGGCGGGCCAGAAGGCCGCCGCAGGCCGCTACTCTTGCTTCGAGGTGACCCAGGCCATCGCGCAGAAGGGCACGACGGCAACGACGGCGAGAAGGACGTAGGCCTCGCGCGTACCCGCGGCGGTCGCCGCCGCCATGGCCTCGGCACCCACTCCCACCTGGGCGGCATTGACGATAGCCGAGGCCACGCTCGTGCCCACGGCGCCCGAGAGCTGCTGCAGCGTGTTGATCACGGCGTTGCCGTCGGCCTTGGTCTCGGCGGGGAGAAACGACAGCGAGGTCGTCATCGAGTTGCCCACCATCAGGCTCTGGCCAAAGGCGAACAGCACATAGAAGCAGATGGCCGGCCCCGTGGGCAGCGCGGCGCTAAACGCGCAGAACAGCACGACGCCCACAAAAGCGCAGGCAGCGCCGGTAAGAATCGGTTTTCTCGCCCCCAGCTTGTCCAGGATCTGGCCAGACAGCGGGGCCATGACGGCACCCACCGCGCAGCCGGGCAGCAGGATCGAGCCGGCCTCGGTCGCGCCCGCCCCCATCACCAACTGCGAGTAGTTGGGGATGAGAAAGCTCAGGCCCAGCACAACGAACTGCAGGCAGATGATGGCGACGACGCCCATGACAAAGCGGCGGCTCCCAAAGATCGACAGGTGGATCAGCGGCGCCGCGGCCGCGCGCTCGCGGGCCACGAAAAGCCCCAGGCACACGACGAACGCGGCGAAGAGCCCCAGCGTGGTCGGGCTGGTCCATCCAAACCCGGCGCCCAGGTCGACGGCAAAGACCAGGGCCGCGAAGCTCGCCGAGACGGCCAGCCACCCCAGCACGTCGAACTTCTCGCGCGAGACCTCATGGCTCTGGCGAATCGAGAAGATGCCCAGCAAGAAGGCCACGGCAAGAATCGGCAGCAGCGCGGCAAAAATCATGCGCCAACCAAAATTCTCGGCAAGCCAGCCGCCGACGGAGGGGCCCACGGCCGGCGCCATCGCGCTGACCAGGGTGCCCACGCCCATCATCGTGCCCATGCACTCGCGCGGCGCCTGCTCGGTGATGATGTTGAACATCAGCGGCAAGGCGATGCCGGTTCCCATGCCCTCAAGGATGCGCCCGACGATAAGCGCGGGGAAGCTCTGCGCCGTGAAGCCGCACACGATGCCCGCGATATAGAAGCACATGGCCGCGACAAAGACGTGCTTTGTCTTGAAGCGCCGGTTGAGATAAGACGAAGTAGGCACGATAGCCGCAAGAACCAGCAGGTAGGACGTGGTAAGCCACTGCACCGTCGAGGTGCCTATCCCAAACTCAGACATCAAAGTCGGAAACGTCACGTTCATGGCCGTCTCGACGGTGACGCCGCAAAACGACATGATACCTGCGGCCACCACGCTCAAGACCAGGCGCGCATCCAGCACACGCTCGAATGTTGCCGGCTTCTCAACAGTTTTATGTGCATTTGCCTGCATCTTTACCTCCGTGATAGAAAAGACGCTGGCACTATAGCAAATCAAACTGAAATCCCTTTTCAGTTTCAGATTGTTGAAAGGCACGGTTTTGGAGGAAAGCGCGCAAGAACAACGGCCGATCCTCGGCGAGGTCCTGGCCAACGCCTGGCCCATCATGATGTCCTACGTCCCCGTCGGAATGGCCTGCGGAATCCTCGGCTCCAAGTGCGGCGTGGGCCCAATCCAGGGGTTTCTTCTCAGCGTGACCGTCATCTCGGGCGGCTCGCAGTTCATGATCTCGAACCTTTGGCTGGCCGGCATGCCCGCCGCGACGATCATCGCCTGCGTGGGCGCGATTTCGCTGCGCTTTGCCCTGTACTCGGCCTCTCTCGCCCCCTACCTGCAGAAATGCCGTAAGCGAGAAGCCCTTGCCCTGGCTTTCACCCTCATCGAGGAGGCCTACGGCGTCACCCTCTCCAAATGGATCGAGGGCGAGAAGTGCGGCTGGACCATCCGTCACGCCCTGCTTCTGAACCTCTTGACGATCGCGACCTGGGCCGGCTCGGTGACGGCGGGCGGGGCCCTGGGCGCTGTCCTGCAGATCCCCACGGCCGTGGCGGGCTTTGCCATGACGGCCCTGTTCATCTACCTGCTGTGGTCCCAGCTCGACGGGCAGTGCAAGGAGAAGTACATGGCCGCGAGCGCCGCGGTTCTGGCCGTCATTCTCTGCAAGCTCGTGGGCCTGTCCGCCATCGTCGTCCCGGCGGGTTCCTTCGCCGGCGTCGTGACCGCGATTCTGTACAGCAAGCGCCCCGGAGGCTCGGGAGACGAGCGCCCGAAGCCGCCCGCCGAGGCCGCCGAGGCCCGCGAACAGGCCGCGCCCGCGGTTCCCGCGACGGCCCCGGAAGGCGGTGATGCCCAGTGAGCACCCAGGCTTTTCTCACCATCTGGCTCTGGTCCTTTGGCATCGTGTTTGCCTGCCGCGTCGTCCCGATGTTCGCCCTGCGCGGCCGCACCCTGCCGCCCAAGGTGGTCCGCGCGCTTGGCTACATTCCGCCCGCGGCCTTCGCGGCCCTCGTCGTCAACGACCTCTTCTCGCCCGAGGAGTTCGCCCAGGACCCCAAGATGTCGCTGGTCGCGCTCGCATCGTCCGCGATCGTGGTCGTCGTGGCGCACAAGACCAAGTCGATGCTGTGGTGCTGCGTCGCGGGCGTCGTGGCCTTCGTCCTTCTCCGCCTGATCTAAAGACGGCGAGAAGACCGCGGCGGGGCCCAGCGCCCCAGCGGCCCGCGGCCACGCCGTCCTACTTGCGGATCCTCAAGATCAGGTTGTTGATCCCCAGCGCGTGGCGGTAGTCCTGCGAGGCCGTCGACATGTCAATGAGCTTCAGCTCGTACGACCCGGCGACGCGCTCGGCGCCCAGCGGGTTGTAGGGCAGGCCGGCGAAGCGCAGACGCAGCGACAGCTCGTCGCCCAGCACGACCAGGCGGTACTCGACGGCCGTCTTCTGCTCGGCGCCCGCGCCCGTCATGCTCTTCTCCATGCGACGCAGCCTGCCCACGGCGTGTTGCTCGGCCCGGCGGTGCGCCACGATGAGAAGGGCCAGCTCCTCGGCGGTGTGGGCCGCGAACTCGGCGCCCTTGTGGTCGATGCCCTCGGCCGCGCAGAAGTCGCGGATCGCCTCGTAAGCCGCCTCGTACGACGCCGCCGAGCCGTCGATCGCGAACTCGACGCCGCGCTCCTGGCCCCACGAGTCGGGCAACAAAGTCCAGCTACGGGGGTGCAAAATGTTGCCGCCCCTGTTCTTGGCATAGGCCGCGCACACCAAGAAGGCCAAAAGCTCCGAGGCCGGCAGCGCGGCGAACGCGCCGTTGATCCCCCACACCTGCGGCAAGATCAGCACCAGCGGGATGTAGGCAAAAACCGTCTGCCCAACCGTGCCCAGCCACGAGATGACCGTGCGGCCGAGCGCGTTCTGCACGCTGGTGAACAGCTGCCGCAGCATCGCGAAGAACAGGCCCAGCGCGTAGAGGCGCAGCAAGACCACGCCAAAATCGAAGGAGCGGCCGTCGTCCAGGCCAAAGAGCAGGCAGAAAAGGTTGGGCACGGCGAGAAGAACCAGCGTCCAGAAGCCGGTGAGCACCGCCTCGACCTTGGCGGCGACCTCTGCGGTGTCCTCGATCGCGGCGCGGTCGTGCTCGCCAAAAAACATCGACTCCATCGACTGGACCGTGTAGTTGCAGGTCAAGACCGTCGAGGTGAAGAGGTTGTTGATCGACATCACGACGCGCATCGCCGCCAGGGCCTCGGCGCCGCCGAAGGTCAGCAGGATGCCGTTTCGCACGATGGCCTGCAGCGCCACGCCGCCGCGCGAGAAGCCCTGCGACGAGCCGCCGCGCAAGATCTTGGTGAGCTTCTCGTCCACGCCATAGGGCCTCACCAGCGCAAGCGTGTTGGTCGGCCGCCTAAAGTGCAGCATGCACACGGCAAAGCAGGCCCAGCTGGCCAGGCTCACCGAAAGGCCCACGCCAAAGATCCCCAGCTTAAAGAAGTAAAGCGAGCCCAGGGCGGCCACAAGGTCGGTCACGCTGGCCGCCACCGTCGAGCGCACGGCCAAGTCCTTCGACCCGTTGAGCGTGATCGCCTCGAGCAAGATGCGCGACGTGAAGTACGGGATGTAGCCCGCCGCCGTGCCGTGCATGTAGTCGACGGTGCACTGCGCGAGCTCGCCCTCGCCGCCCATCAGGGCCACGATCGGCTCGGCGGCGAAGGCGTATATCACGGTGAACAGGACGCCAAAGACGGCGAGAAGACCCACGCTTAACGAGAAGGTGCTGTTGACCTCGTCCTCGCGGCCGTTGCCCATGTAGTAGGCGCACAGAAACGCCGAGCCCAGCGCGATGAGGTTGGCCACCATGGCCGCCAGGATGTCCAGCGGCTGGACCAGGCTGATCGCCGCCAGCTGAGAAGAACCCACCAGCTGGCCCACGACGATGCTCGTGATGGTGTCGCAGGCGCTTTCTGACAGGCGGCCGATGACCGTGGCGACGACCAGCGCTTTGAAGACGGAGGGCACCAGGGGGCTGGTGGCATCTTTGGGTGTGCGGCGTGGGATGTGCATCGCGGCGATGACTCTTTCTTGCGGGCGGGATAGGGTGGTTTGCCTGCGGCGGCGCGGGCCGCGCAGATAGGCTAAGTATGGTGCCGAGCGCGGCGGCGGTCAACGCCCACCCGGCAGGCGGCGTTGCGCGCACATCATGTGTTGCTTAACGCTTGCCGTGTTGTTTTATCCGTTGCCCCAAACCTTAAAAAACCAGTAACAAGCTTCCTGTACAATTCCTTAAGTTTTACCTCTTTACAGGCCCATTTGGGCCCCGCAGACCGCGCGTCGCCGGGCCCTCGTCAAAAGGAGACCACGTGAAAGATACCCGTCCGGGCAAGAAGGAGCCGCAAGGCTTTTCTCGCCACATCCTGAGGCGCGGCTTTAGGGCCAGCCTCGCCGTCGTCCTTGCGGCGTCGATGTCCGGGGTCTTCTCGACCGCGGCATACGCTGCCGAGGCCGACCTTGTGTCCAGCTGGGCCGAGGCCGCCCAGAACGCCGACGCGGCCGACTACCAGCCCTACACCTCCACCGGCACCGCGGCCGTCGCGGCCCTTTCGGATGACGAGACCAGCACGACCGAGTACCCCGCGTCCTACGACCTGCGCGACCCCAACGGCGACGGCGACCGCGCCGACTCCGTCGTGACCCCGGTCAAGTTCCAGAACCCCTGGGGCACCTGCTGGGGCTTCGCGAC
>CAVAUD010000040.1:5066-16159 GCA_963591565.1 bacterium | reverse complement strand
TGAGCCCCAAAACTGACCGAAAGAGCGGGGTATTGCCCTGCGTCATCGCGAAGCCACCAGCCCCAAAACCAGCCCACGCCTCAAACTACCGCGCAAAGGCCTTCTCGACGAGACGGGCGAAGTCCAGGACGTAGTCGCGGGCCTCGCCCTGCTTGACCAGGATGCCGTAGGGGATCTGCTCGGTCCCCGCAAACGGGACGGCGACCAGGCCGGCGTTGCGCGTGAACTTGAACTCCGGCATCACGGCAACGCCCATGTCGCACAGCATCAGCAGGTGGCTCAGGCGCACATCCTGCACGTGCGCGATGATGTTCGCGCGGTACATGCGCTCGAGCGTCACCTGCAGCTCCTGCATCTCGGCGGGCGCGCAGGCCCTGTCAAGGAGAATGAGACCCTGGTCAGCCAGGTCGTCCACGCCGACGCTCTCGCGCCCGGCAAGCTCGTGCTCGGCGCTCATCACGCAGACCATGGGGTAGGTCCTGAGCGCCCTGTAGTCAAAGCGCTTGGGGTCGGCGCCGGCAAGCGTGGTGGTGAGCAGCAGGTCGATCTTCTCCTCGTGCATAAGCGCGATCTTCTCGCGCATGTTGGAGATATCGAACCGCAGGTAAACGTCGGGGTGGGTAGCCCGAAACTCGCGCACGACCCCGGGCAGGAACTCCTCCTCGAAAACCGAGGACCCGCAGCCGATCACCATCTCCTTCTCGTAACCCTCGCCAAAAAGCCGGGCGCGCGAGACGGCGTTGCGGTACTGCGACCCAAGCGCCTTGAGCGACTTGTACAGGTACCTGCCGGCGGGCGTCAGGCTCACCTGCTTTTTGTCGCGGTTGAAAAGGCGGTAGCCCAGCTCCTCCTCCAGCGTCGCGATGCTGTGGGTCACGGACGGCTGCGAAATAAACAGCAGCTTGGCGCTCTCGGTGAAGTTGAGCGTCTCGGCCACGCTGATAAAGCATTCCACCTGCTTGGAGTTCATGACTGCTCCCCTGCCCCTTCTCCGCCTGCTGGCAATCAACATTCTCTATCGATAATAGCGTAAAGGTATTAGAACCTCTATTGAAGCCACCCTAGAATCGAGAGTGAAACTGCAGGTCGTCATCGTTATTAGGAGGAATGCATGAACTACATCGTTACTGGCGTGGACGGCAAGCTTGGCGGGCGCGTGGCCGAGCTCATGCTCGCCGAGGTCCCCGCAGAGAACCTCATCTTCACCTGCCCCAACATGGACTGGCTCAAGCCCGAGAAGCGCGAGAAGTGGGAGGCCGCCGGCGTCGCCGTGCGCCAGGCCAACTACGACAACGTCGAGGAGATGACCGAGGCCTTCCGCGGCGGCGACCGCATCTACATCGTGAGTGCCGTCACCATCGGCGAGATCCGTGTCCAGCAGCACAAGAACGTCGTCGACGCCGCCATCGCCGCCGGCGTGCAGCACCTCACCTACACCTCGTTCCTGGGCGCCTCCGACCCGCGCTACGCCCACGTCTACGTGACGCCCGACCACACCGCGACCGAGGCCTACATCCGCGAGCGCGCTGAGGAGACGGGCATCAAGTACAACTTCATGCAGGACAACCTCTACCTCGAGAACTACCTCACCACCTCGGTGATGCTTGCCCTCATGAGCGGCAACAAGTGGTACACCACCGCCGGCGAGGGCAAGGCCACCTACGTGCCCAAGGACGACGTGGCCCGCATGGCCGCCGCGCTGCTGCTCGGCAAGGGCGAGGATAACCGCACGTACAAGGCCTGCGGCTGCGAGAGCCTCTCTCAGCGCGACCTCGCCGCGATGATCAGCGACCTCTCCGGCCGCCAGATCGAGTACTGCCCGGTCTCCCACGAGGAGTTCTTCGAGTACCTCGACTCCATGCACATCCCGCGCACCGCGACCGAGGACTTCTCGCAGGCGCCCGTGCCCTGGTGCGGCAACGACATGGTGACCAACGAGGGCTCCATCGCCGAGGGCCTGATGGACGTCGCGTCCACCGACATCGAGGACGTCACCGGCACCAAGCCCAAGACCGCCCGCGAGCTGGCCAAGGGCTACTCCTACATCTGGGAGAACAACGTCCGCCACTGGCGCGACATCAAGTAGGTTCTGGCGTCGGCGAGAAGGGCGGCGAGAAGCCCGGCCGGAAGCCCGGCCGGAAGCCAGACGACAAGACCCTGCGTCTGGAGTCACTTTTATGTCCCAAAGTGACTCTAAACGCAGGGTCTTGTCATGTGTCGCGGGGTGGCGGGGCTGGGGCGGCGGCAAGGTCGCGCGACAGGCCGGCAGGGCCGCCACGCCCGGGCCGCCCTGCCCGGTGCCGCTAGCTCAGCAGCATGCGGTCGTTCGCGAACTCCTCGCCGCTGGCCTCCTCGAACTTGCGCAGCAGGTCAGAGACGGTAAGGGACTTCTTCTCCTCGCCCTGCACGTCGTAGATGACGTGGCCGTCGGCCATCATGATCAGGCGGTTGCCCAGACGGATCGCGTCGCTCATGTTGTGCGTGACCATGAGGGCCGTGAGGTGGCGCTCCGCGATGATCTTCTCGGTTAGCTCGAGCACCTTGGCGGCCGTCTTGGGGTCCAGGGCGGCGGTGTGCTCGTCGAGAAGCAGCAGCTTGGGGTCGGTCAACGTGGCCATGAGCAGGGTCAGGGCCTGGCGCTGGCCGCCGGAAAGCAGGCCCACCTTGGCGTTCATGCGGGTCTCGAGGCCCAGGCCCAAGGTCGCCAGCAGCGCCGGGTACTCTTCCTTCTCCTCCTTGGAGATGCCCCAGGCCAGGCCGCGCTTCTTGCCGCGGCGCTTGGCCAGCGCGAGGTTCTCGGCGATCTGCAGGTCAGAGGCGGTGCCGCGCATCGGGTCCTGGAACACGCGGCCCAGGTACTTGGCGCGCTGGGCCTCGCTCATGCGCGAGATGTCGACGCCGTCGAGCTCGATGACGCCGCAGTCCAGCGGGTAGACGCCCGCGATCATGTTGAGCAGGGTCGACTTGCCCGCGCCGTTGCCGCCGATGACGGTCACGAAGTCGCCGTCGTTCAAGGTGAGGTCGACGCCGGTCAGGGCGCGCTTCTCGGTTACGGTACCGGGGTTGAAGGTCTTCTTAACATGCGAGATCTTGAGCATGCTACTCATCTCCCCTCGTGTAGGACGCGCGCAGGCGGTGCTTCTCGATCACAACGGGGATGCACAGGGCAAGGGCCACGATGATGGCCGAGAGAAGCTTCATGTCGTTGGCGTCCATACCCAGCTGCAGGACGATGGCGCGAATCAAAAAGTAAACTATCGAGCCGATAACCGCGGCCACCAGGCGACTGCCGAACTTGGTCAAGCCGCCGGGGAGCAGGCGACCCAGCACCTCGCCGATGACGATGGCCGCCAGGCCGATGACGATCGCGCCCGTGCCCATGCCGATGTCGGCGTACTTCTGGCTCTGGCAAATCAGGCCGCCCGAGAGGCCCACCAGCGCGTTCGACAGGATAAGGGCGATCATCTTGGTCGCGTTGGTGTTCTGGCCAAGCGCGCGGATCATGTGCTCGTTGTTGCCGGTCGCGCGCAGCGCCGAGCCGATCTCGGTCCCAAAGAACCAGTACAGCGCCCAAATGACCAGCACGGCGAGAATCGCGCCGATGATCGTGACGACGGTGCTCTGCGGCAGGCCCGTCGCGTCGGCCACGATCGAGAAGACCGTGTCGTTGGCCAAAAGCGGCGTGTTGGACTTGCCCATGATGCGCAGGTTGATGGACCACAGGCTGATCTGGGTCAAGATGCCGGCGAGAATGGCCGGGATCTCGAAGACCGTGGTGAGAACACCCGTGACCGCGCCCGCGACTCCGCCGGCGAGCATGCCGCAGATCGTGGCCAGCGCCGGGTTGACGCCAAAGTTGACGACCAGCACGGCAACCGTGGCGCCGCCGAGGGCGAACGAGCCGTCGACCGTCATGTCGGGGATGTCGAGCAGGCGGAAGGTAATGAAGACGCCGAGGACGAGAAGGCCCCAGAGAATGCCCTGGGAAACGGCGCCCTGAAGTGCGATGAGCATGTGCGCTCCTTCTTACTAGGAAGCGGGCATGCGGACCCAAAGAAGGGTCGCATGCCCGCAAATCAGGTCGTTTACCTGCGCGGAATTAAGCGTCGAGAGCAGAGAGGTCGACGCCGATGGCCGCGGCCATCTCCTCGTTCTTGACCACGACGAGCTCGTCGGTCGAGAGGTGCTCGATGGCCATCTCGGAAGGCTTGGACTCGCCCTTCAAGATCTTGACGGCCATCTCGCCGGCCAGCTTGCCCAGGTCCTTGTAGTTGATGGAGAGGGTGAACAGGCCGCCGGCCTCGCACATGCCCTCCTCGCCGGTGATGAACGGGAGCTTGTTCTCCTTGCAGATCTGGCCGACCTGCGCGGCGCCCGCGGCGATGGTGTTGTCGGTGGGCGCGTAGAGGGCGTCGACCTTGCCCACGGCGGACTCGACGACGGACTGGATCTCGTTGGAGCTCGAGACGGCGTACTCGGTGTAGGAAAGGCCGAGGGCGTCGAGCTCCTCCTTGGCGCTGGCGATCTGGATGTCGGAGTTGGACTCGGCGGAGCAGTACAGCAGGCCGACCGTCTTCACGTTGGGGAGGACCTTCTGCATCATCTGGAGCTGCTCGGCGACCGGGGTGAGGTCGGAGGCGCCGGTGACGTTGGTGCCGGGCTTGTCGTTGTCCTTGACCAGGCCGGACGCGGCGTAATCGGTGATGGCGGAGCCGACGATGGGGATGTCGGTGGTCGCGGCGGCGGCGGCCTGGGCGGCCGGGGTCGCGATGGCGTAGATCAAATCGACTCCATCGCCCACGAACTTGGACGCGATGGTCTGGCAGGCGGACTGGTCGTTCTGGGCGTTTTGCTGGTCGATGGACACAGAGAGACCCGAGGCGTTGACGGCCTCGACGAAGCCCTCGTTGGTGGCGTCGAGGGCGGCGTGCTCGGTGAGCTGGACGACGCCGATCTTGTAGGTCTTGGAACCGGAATCGCTGCTGGTAGAGCTGCTGGAGCTGGAGCTCGAGCCGCAGCCGGCCAGAACAGCGGAGGCGGCGGCCAGGCCAGAGGCCGCAGCGAAGTTCCTACGGGTGATGTTCATATGTCTCCCCTTCCTGTGGGTTTCTCGACAAAATCGATGCCCGAATTTTAAACCGGCGCAGGCCGGGGAGTCCAAAACGCCCCGAATCGGAAACACAGTGTCGCCCGATTTAACACTCGCGGCCCCTCTCGCGCCGCTCACCCGCCCCCGCAAAACAAAAAACGACGAAAGACGGGTGCACTCCGGCGAGTTGGCGAGTAGAGCCCGTTTTTGGCTTCTCGCCAACTGGGCTTTTGCAGCCGAGAAACCCCGGCTACTCACCGATTCGCACGCGTGCACCCGTCTTTCGTCGTTTTTTTGACGGGACCATCCACAAGGCGGGAAAACCGCGCCTCGGACGGGGGTTCTACCAGTCGCCGCCGACGGAGGAAGCGCCTTCGAGATCCTTGAAGAACGTGTAGTGGCATTTCAGACAGCACAGCTCAATGATCCAGAAAGGATCGTCGTAGACAAACTCGGTACCCTTGCACCTGGGGCAGTAGGTGACGACGTCGTCCTTGGGCCTATACCTATACCAGGTGTCGCCTTCGATGATGATCTCTTCCTTACCGCCCAGGACCTCGGCGATCTCTTGGTCGGTCATCGGCCTCTTCTCTGCATCTGCCATGGGGCGCTCCCATCCTTTAATGTTGGCCGGCCGGCGCCCAAGCTGGGCACGGGCCGGCCTAAGCATAAACTAACGCAGTGCCCTTACCAGCTGCCGCCCACGGAATTGGCGCACTCTTCCTTCGTGAAGACGCGGTGGCACACGACGCAGCACAGGTCCCAGCTGGTGCCGTTCCAAAACTCGATGCCCTTGCCGTCGCAATCGGGGCAGTAATAAATCACGTCCCCGGTACGGGCACCGCCCTGGACCTTGGCGAACTCCTCTTCGGTCAACTGCTGCTTCTTAACGTCAGACATTGCTCTCTCCTTACTCGTTAGATTTGCTTCTCACGCGTGACGCGTGCTTACTTACCAATCGCCGCCGACGGACGACGCGCCCTCGAGGTCCCTGTAGAACTCATAGCAGCATTTCGCGCAGCGAAGAATAGGGATAAAGAAGGCGGTCCTGTACCAGAACTCGGTGGCCTTGCATTGGGGACAGTAGATGGTGACATCATACCCGGGATCGTATCTGTAGTACTTACGGCCGTCGTAGAGCATATAGTCTGCGCGCGGCCTTTCGTCCTGACCACCCTGGACCTCGGCCACCTCAGCGTCGCTGAGCTGCTTCTTCTCGTCAGACATGGCGTCCGCCTTTCCTAGGCCGTTGATAAAGCATTACAAGATACCGCACCCGGGCGACTTTGCAAGCATGAAAATAATTTTCTTCTCCGCGCCTATTGAGCCGTTCGCCGAGAAAAACCGTACCGTCTCCCGGCGGCTCTCCCTGCCTGGGGATACTAGCCCTATCTGCGTGAAAAGCGAGGGGCTTTTCACTTAACCCGCCAGCGAGAGGACATGAGCATGGCACGCGTATTCATCAGCCCCAGCAAGTATCTCCAGGGCCCCGGCGAGCTTGACCGCCTGGGCGAGTACACCAAGGTCTACGGCAATAAAGCCCTGGTCATCATATCCGCGGGCGGCCTCACGCGCTTTGGCGAGCGTGTGAACGCCAGCTTTGAGGCGGCCGGCGTCGAGCTGGTCTACGACAACTTCAACGGCGAGTGCTCGCAGGCAGAGATCGACCGCCTCGTGGCCGTCCTCAAGGACTGCGGCGCCGACGTCGTCGTGGGCCTGGGCGGCGGCAAGATCTTCGACACCGCCAAGGCCGTCGCCGCGGCCGTTGACCTGCCCGTCGTTATCGTTCCCACAATCGCCGCGACGGACGCGCCCTGCTCGGCCCTCTCGGTCATCTACACCGACGACGGCCAGTTCAAGGAGTATCAATTCTTTAAGCAAAACCCGAACCTCGTCCTGATGGACACCGAGGTCATCGCCAAGTCGCCCGTGCGCCTGACGGTCTCGGGCATGGGAGACGCGCTGGCCACCTACTTCGAGGCGCGCGCCTGCACCCGCTCCGACGCGGGCACCTGCGCCGGCGGCAAGGTCACCGGCGCCGCGATGGCGCTCGCCCGCCTGTGCTACGACACCCTCATGAGCGACGGCGTCAAGGCCAAGCTCGCGCTCGAGGCCGGCGCCTGCACCGAGTCTGTCGAGAAGGTCATCGAGGCAAACACCCTGCTCTCGGGCCTGGGCTTCGAGTCCGCGGGCCTCGCCGGCGCCCACGCCATCCACAACGGCATGACCGCCATGGAAGAGACCCACGCGTATTACCACGGCGAGAAGGTCGCCTTCGGCACCCTGACCCAGCTCGTGCTCGAGAACGCCGACGAGCTCTACGAGGTTCTCGACTTCTGCGTCGAGGTCGGCCTGCCGGTGACGTTTGCCCAGCTCGGCGTGCAAGACGCCAGCTACGAGCGCGTCCTTGAGGTCGCGAAGCTCGCCTGCTCCGACGCCGACACGCTGCACAACATGCCGTTTGAGGTCACGCCCGAGAAGGTCGCCGCGGCGATGCTGGCCGCCGACGCCTACGGCCGCGCGGCCCTGGCGGAGTAGCGCCCCGGCCCGCCGGGCTCCCCTAATCCTGCGTCTCCCCGAAGTCCCCCAGGCCAAGCAGCCGCTCTGCTTCCTGGGGGTCTTCCATTGCCGTGACGTCCCTGAGCTTGCGCTCGATGACGTTGGTGCGGGTCGTGATGATCCCGCTCACGGTGCCGCGGGCGGTGTCGAGCTGCTTCAGCGCGCGCTCGAGCTCGGCCTGGTAGCGCGGGAACTCCGCCTTCACGGCCGAGAGAACCTGCGCGATCTCGTCGGCGCGGCGCTGCAGGGCCAGCGTCTGGTAGCTCATCTGCAGGCTGTTGAGCAGCGCGGCCATGGTCGAGGGGCCGGCCACGTTCACGTGGTAGTCGCGCTGGAGGGCCTCGATCAGGCCCGGACGGTCGACGACCTCGGCGTAGAGCCCCTCGAACGGCAGGAACATGATGGCGAAGTTGGTCGTCTGCGGCACGCTGATGTACTTCTCGCAAATGTCCTTGGCCTCGGCCTTGATGCGGGTCTCCAGCACCTTGCGGGCGGCCTCGACCGCGTCCTTCTCGCCGCCTTCCTGGGCATCGCGCAGCTGGTCGTAGGCGTCGCCGGGAAACTTGGCGTCGATGGGCAGGTAGATATAGCCGTCCTCGACCGGGACCTTGACGGCGAACTCCACGCGGTCGTTGCTGCCGGGCTTGGTGGCCACGTTCTCTTCGTACTGGTCGCGCGTCAAGATGTCGCCCAGGATGGCGGCCAGCTGGACCTCGCCCAGGATGCCGCGGGTCTTCACGTTGGAAAGCACGCGCTTTAGGCCGCCCACGTCCTGGGCCACGGCCTGCATCTCGCCCAGGCCCTTGTAGACAGCCTCGAGCTGCTCGTTGACCTGCGAAAACGAGCGCGCCAGGCTGTCGTTCAAGGTGCGCGAGAGCTTCTCGTCCACCGTGGCGCGCATCTCGGTGAGCTGGCGCGAGTTGTCGAGGCGGATCTTCTCGAGCTTGTCGTCCACGACGTCGCGGATCTTGTCGAGCTTGGCCTCGGCCGTGTAGGTGTTCTGCTGCAGGGCGGCGGCCGTCTCGCGGCGCGAGGCGTCGATCTTGGCCTCGAGCCGCTGGTCGACGGCCGCAACCGCCGAGTTCACCGCGTCGAAGTGCGTCTTGTTGAGCGCCCGGTCCTGCCGCTGGCCCTCCTCGAGCGCCGCCACGCGCCGCTGCCCGGCCACGCACACCGCCGCCGCAACGGCCGAGCAGACCGCCGAGGCGCCGAGAAACACCAGGATAATCGCGTCCATCAGCCGTCCCCAACCTAACGAAGGCTCGCGACGGCCTTCTTCAAGACCCCCATGTCGATCGGCTTCGAGACATGGACGTTCATGCCCGCCGCCAGCGAGGCCTGGATGTCCTCCGAGAAGGCGTTGGCCGTCATGGCGATGATCGGCACGCCGGCCGCGCCCTCGTGCGAGCTGGCGCGAATCGCGCGGGCGGCCTCGTAGCCGTTCATCACGGGCATCTGGATGTCCATCAAAATCATGTCGAAGTCGCCGGGCGCCGAGCCCTCGTAAGCGGCGAGAAGTTCTTGGCCGTTCTCGCAGACGGTGCACTGCGCGCCCTCCATGGCGAGAAGCTCGCCCAAGATCTCGGCGTTCAAGGCGTTATCCTCGGCACACAGGAACTTGAGGCCCGCCAGCGACGCCTCGCCGGCCTCGGCCGCGCCGGCCCGGCTCGTGCGCTGCGGCGCGTCGCCCGCGTGCTCGGCGATCTTCATGTTGAGATGAACCTCGAAGGTGCTGCCGCGACCCTTCTCGCTTGTGACGCCAATGGTGCCGCCCATGAGCTCGACCAGGTTCTTGGTGATGGCCATGCCGAGGCCCGTACCCTGCACTTTATTGGTAAGCGAGCTCTCCTCGCGCGTGAAGGCGTCAAAAATCTTGTCCTGGAAATCGGCGTCCATGCCCACGCCGTTGTCGCTCACCTGAATTCGCAGGCGCGTGTAGGCCGCCGAGCTCGCCGGCAGCTCCTCGACGATAAGCAGCACGCGGCCGCCCGGTTGGGTGTACTTGACGGCGTTCGACAGCAGGTTGGTCAAGATCTGCATCAGGCGCACGGCGTCGCCGGTCATCCACGCGTGGTCGATACCCTCGGTCGCCACGCCAAAGGCCTGGCCCTTGGCGTCTGCCTGCGGGCGGAACATGATCTCAACGTCGCGCACCAAATCCAGAATCGAGAAGTCCGCGTAGTTGAGCGTCGTCTTTCCCGACTCGATCTTGTTCATGTCCAGGACCTCGTTCAAGATCCCCAGCAGGGCCCGGGACGAGACCTGGATGCGACCAACGTACTCACGCACGCGTTTCTCGTCGCCCGCGTCGTGCTCGATCAGCGTGGCCAGGCCGATGATCGCGTTCATCGGGGTGCGAATGTCGTGGCTCATGTTGGCGAGAAACGCCGTCTTTGCCTTATTGGCAGACTCTGCCGCCTGCAGGGCCTGGGTCGCGACCTCTTGGGCCTCTGCCAGCTCTTTGTTGGCCGCCTCGAGCTTCTGCATGCCCTGGCTCTGCTGGATCAAGACCTCTTTTTGGTACTCGGAGCGCTGGTCGGCCTCGCTCTTCTTCCACAGGCTGTAGAAGAAGCCGGCGAGAAGAACCACCAGCACGGCGCCGATGGCCGCGGCCGACTTCAGCACCGTCTGCTGGTAGTCAGACAGCGTGTTGTCAACGACCGACCTGCCCGCGATGCATACAACCGTGAAGGTGCTGTCCTTGATCGCCGCGTGGCCCAGGTAGTAGGCGCGCTCGTCGCCGTAGAGACCCACAGAGCACTCGCGCGCGTCGATCGAGGCCTGCAGGGCGTCGGACTCGCTCTGCTCCATGGCCCCGTCCTTCACAAGGTGCTTGAGCAGGGTGTAGTTCTGGAAAAGCTTCTCGTCGGCGAGGTTGGTGTAGAGAACCTCGCCCTCGGCGTTGAGCAAGAAGAGGGACGCATCGCCGCCGTAAGCGTAGAGGCGCAGCGCATTGTCCATCTCGGAACGGTCCATCAAAGCGCCGATGGCCGTGAAGGTCTGGCCGTTAAGCTCGAAGCCCTCACACGGGATCGCCAGCAAGAACTTAGCGGACGCCTCCTGACCGTCGTTGTACGAGATGAGCTTGGCGATGTTCTGGCCGTTCTTGAGGTCGTTTAACAGGGAGGTCGAGATGTCGAGGTGGCGCTCGGCGCCGTCGATCGTCATCGACGAGCCGTTGTCCTTGATGAAGAAGACCTTCCAGTCGCCCTTCTCCTCGATCGTCTTGACGAGACGGACCAGGGCCTCGTTGCCCTGGGTGCCGTCGCTTTGCTCACCATCGCCCTGGGCAGCATAGTGCTCGATGGTGTGCAGGCGGCTGTAATAGCTCGCGACCTGCAGCTCGTAGGACTGCTCGAGCTGCTCGACGACGGCCTGCATGCTCGTCTCGCCGTTGGTCTTGATGGCGGCATCCATCCGAGAGAACAGCATCTGGGCAAAAAGG
>CAVAUD010000040.1:0-4969 GCA_963591565.1 bacterium | reverse complement strand
GGGCCGGGTCGGGCGCCGGAACCGTGCCGGGCGCGGGGGCCGCCCCAGGCGTCGGGGCCTGGTTTTGCGTCTGGGCGTCTTGCATTTAGCTGCGCACCTCGATGTAGTCTTGCGGCTCGGCCGGCTGGCGGCCGGTTGCCATGGCGTTGACCCAGGCGTCGGGAAGGGTGACGTCGAGCTTCGCGTCCGCGGCGACGCCGTCGTCCAAACCAGACACCGCATCGTCGGTCACAAGCAGCGAGAAGGTCTTCTCGGCCGCAATGGACACGCCGTCTACCAGCACGTCATTGAGCTCGAAGCCCCCGTTGACCTTGTCCACGACGAGCTTCATGCCCGAGGCGACGGGCAGGCCGTAGATGCTCGCGGCGGTGAAGTAGGCGGCCTCGCCCGACAGATTCTTGCGCACGAGCTCTTTGACCTGCGCGCCGGTGAGGTTCGCGAGGTAGAGCGCGGGCGTCTGGGTACGGGTGACCAGCAGGTCGACGCGGGCAGCCGTGTGGTCGCCCTTGTGGATGGGGGCCGTGAAGTTGCAGGCCGGCGCCAGGGCCAGCTGCGCGCCCGTCTCCTCGCGCACCGTCCCCAGGATGGCCGAGGCGGCGTCGCGGCCGCAGCGGTCGTTGAGGTCAAGGGCGTAGTCGTTATCGAAGGTCACGGCCACGGGCGCCGCGTCTGCGCTCGCGTTCATCGAGGTACGGAAGGCCTCGTAGGCCTGGGCGGCGTCCATCGTGTGCGTGAGCAGGCCCTTCACGGCCTTCACGCTGGCGGCAAACGACTTCTGCGCGGAGTAGCGGATGTAGTACCTGTTGTTCTCGACCTCGCTCTCGAGGCCGATCATGCCCTCGGTGATGGGCGCGACGGCCGGGTTGAACGAGATGACGCCGCTGCCGTTGGCGATGAGGCTCTGGCCCTCTGCAGAGAGCATGCAGTCCAGGATTGCCAGCGCGGTCTCCAGGCGCTCGGTATCGTTTTCCAGGTCTTTATTGAGCGCGACGTGCAGCGAGGGCGTCATGTAGACGTACCCGTCGTTGGAAGTCTGCGAGAAGTACGGGATGCGGACCAGGGTCTTGCCGGGCATCGCCTCTTGGCACTGCTTGAGGTGGATGGGCGAACCGTGGAACATCGCGGCCTGGCCCTGGGTGAACAGGGCCATCGCGGCGGTCGTGTCGATAGAGAGGTCGTCTTGGGTAAAGCACGAGTCGGAAAGCATCTTGGCCGCCTGCGAGAATACGCGGGTCCACAGGGCATCGTCGAACTCGATGTCACCCTGGGCGCTCTCGGCATTGGCGCGCCAGGTGATGCCGTCAAGACTGGTCAGCTCGCCGATGCCGCCGGCCTGGACCATCTCGTGACTCGACCAGTCGGCCGCGAGGTCGAGGGCGTAGGGCTTGATGCCCCTCTCGGCAAAGGCCTGGCAGGCCTGGGCGTACTCGGTATAGGTGTTGGGAATCGCGATGCCCTGCTCATCAAAGAGGGTCTTGTTGGCGATGATCGTCTGCGGGATGCCGCACACGGGCAGCCAGTTGACCTGGCCGTCCTCGCCCTTGTAGTACTGCAGCGAGTAGGACGAGAACTTGGTCACGACGTCGTAGGAGTCGAAGTCGAGAAGATGCGAGCGCAGGTCCCGGGCCTCGGTACCGGCGAAGCGGCGGACGGTCATGATGTCGGGCAGCTCGCCGTGCTCCTCTAGGTAGCTGTAGAGGTCGACGTCGTTGTTGCCGCCGATGAACTGGATGTCCTTGCCCGGGAGCTGCTCGCGGATGTAGGGGGCGAGGTCACGGACGAGGTCGGTGTCCCAAAGGTAGACGGTGAGGGGGTTCGAGGAGGAGGCCTTGGCGGAGGACGCGGCTGAGCCGCCGGTCAAGCCCTGGCCGCCGCCCCGCTGAGAGCAGCCGCCCATGGCCGCCGGCACCGATGCCGCCAGCGCGGCGAGGGTCGTTCTTGCCAGGGAACGCCTCGTCATGTTCTTGTCCACTGCATGTCCCTACCTCGTGAGTTTCTATAACTGGTCTAGTGTACCTTGTCCCCGGGGTCTTAGGAGCGGGACCCACCTGCAAATTCCGGACTTTTCTGATGGTTTTCGGGCTTCTCAGCTGTAGTTTTGGGCTTGTCTGATGACCTGGCCACAAAAAACGGGCTTGTCTGATCGCGAAGTATCAGACAAGCCCGAGATTTGAAGGTGGTCCGCGGCGAGAAGATCGCCGCGCGGGCGGGCCCGGGGCCTACTTGTAGCTCTCGGCGAGCTTCTTCCAGGCGGGCATGGAGTTGACGATGGTCTCGTAGCTCACGCAGTAGCCCACGCGGACCCAGCCGGTGCAGCCAAAGCTGTCGGAGGGCACGGGGAGAAGTTCAAGGGCCTTTGCGCGCTCGAAGAACGCGTTGGCGTCGGGTTCCAGCGCCTTAACCCACAGGTAGAAGGCGCCCTGGGGCTCAATGTACTCGTAGCCCAGCTCCGAGAGGCCGCGGGTCAAGGCCTCGCGGTTCTTGGCGTAGGCGTCGACGTTGCAGGGCTCGTCCACGCAGTCGATGACGACGTGCTGGAAGAGGGCCGGCGCGCAAACAAAGCCCAGCTTACGGCCTGCGCCGGCGATGGCGGCGAGAAGCTCGTCGTGGTCGGGGTTGGTCGGCGGGACCAAGATCCAGCCCACGCGCTCGCCGGGCAGAGACAGGCTCTTGGAGTAGGAGTAGCACACGATGGTGCGGTCGTAGACGGCGGGCACCCAGGGGACCTCGGCGCCGTAGGTGACCTCGCGGTACGGCTCGTCAGAGATCAGGAAGATCTGGGATCCGAGCTTATCCTGCGCCTCGTGCAGGGCCGCGGCCAGGGCCTCGAGGTTCTCGCGCGAGTAAACCGAGCCCACGGGGTTGTTGGGCGAGTTGACGATGACGGCCTTGGTCTTGGGCGTGATGGCGGCGGCCACGGCGGCGACGTCGATCTGGAAGGTCTTCTCGTCTGCCATCACCTCGACGCAAGCGGCGCCGGCGGTCTCGATCCACACGCGGTACTCGGGGAAGTACGGGGCGATGACGATGACCTCGTCACCGGGGTTGACCAGGGCGTTGAAGGTGATGGAGAGCGACGCCGCGGCGCCGCAGGTCAGGTAGAGGTCGCCGGCGGAATAGGCGGTGTCGAAGCGGCGGTTGAGGCTCGCGGCCACAGCCTCGCGGGCGGCGGGCAGGCCGTTGGCGGGGGTGTAGCCGTGCAGGACGGTCGCGGGCATCTCGAGGGACTTCATGATGGACTGCTTGACGGCCTCGGGAGCGGGGATGGAGGGGTTGCCCAGGCTGAAGTCGAAGACGTTCTCGGCACCGATCTGGGCCTTGCGCGCGCCGCCGTAGGCCGCGATCTCGCGGATCGAGGATTTCTGGGCACCGTAGTCGTAGCTCTTCTGGTTGATTGCCATGGGGTCTCCTTTCAAGGCCGCAGGTCGCGGGGCCGGACCGGCCTTTGTTTGCTGGAGACATTGTACTCGCGCGGGGCCGAGGCGCCCGCGTCTCGTAACGGATTAGACGTGCTGGGGAGCTGGGATTTTGCGGGCGGCGTCCTTCTCGGCCTTGGCGGGCTTCTTCTCCGCCGGCTTCTTCTTGCTGAGCTTCTGCTCCTTCTCGAGGTCCAGCAAGGTAAAGCCCACGAGGGTCACGGCGTAGATGTTGCCCGCGCAGCTGCCGTCCTCGCGAAAGCCGGGGCCGACATAGATGAGGCCTTTCTTGGCCAGGGACTTGTAGCAGCGCCGTATCGACGAGTCGCTGACGCCAAGCTTCTCCCTGATTTCTTTGGCTGTGAGCGAAACCATTTCTTTGCCGGCCAGGCGCCTGTTGAGGAACTGAAGGAGGGCGAGCTCACTTTCGTTGATGGTGACGTCGAAGGTTATGGGGTAGGTAATCTTCTTCGCCAACGTCTCACACCCCACTACTTCCTCTTGGCCCGCGTACCGCCATTTACAAGCGGTTTTTATTAGAAGAGTAGCGATACAAACCCGCAAAGCAAAGCCGGAGCACGGCCATCTACCTGCGGTTTTTCTGACTAGGGTCTAGTTTTACCTGCTGGCTCGCGTATATGTCTACGTGGCGTTTCTCGATACGGTATAGGCAAAAGTGACTAGGGCCTTATTCGCTTTGCATGACCACCCCAGCCTTGACCACGACGAAAAGTAATTTTAAATATTTTTGTGGCCCGGCCCTAGTCACTTTTTCCTGTTCGTCGCCCCGTCTTTGCCACCTTCGAGGCCCTCCCGCACATAAACTCTGACATTTCGCACTTTAAAATCCACTTCGCTAAGTAGCCCGAGGTCCGCAGCTCCTGCCAACTGGGCAAACGCCGTCGCAAACCGCGCGGCTACTCGCCGAGTCGCATTTTAATGTGCGAAAAGTCAGAGTTCGCGTCACGCAAGGTGATTTGCCCCGGCCCAAGGGCCTTGGCCGACTTTCAGCGTTCGGGTAAAACCCTCGCAAACGGCCCCGCAAACGCGAAATGCCGTATCATTGAGTGGTTTAAACACCTACGCAAGGACGTGGCCATGCCCGACGACAGCAGCACTCCTCAAAACCCCATGCCCGCGACGGGCGCCGTGCCCAACCCGGCACCCGCTCCGGCCGCAACGCCGGCTCCGGCTCCCTACGTGCGCAAACGCCCCGTCCACCAGAGCATGGGCACCATCGACGACTACGCCAACGCCCAGGACGAGATTCCCAACGTCACGCACGACTCGGGCTACACCAACCCCGGCACGCCCATCAGCGGCCGCTCGTACAAGCGCTCCCGCGCCCAGGGCGAGCAACTGCGCCGCGATCTACACTACGGCCAGTACCTCGAGATTCCCAAGGGCCGCCGCGACATCTTTGCCTCGCGCGAGAAGACCGCGCGCATCAAGACCGCCGTCGCGCTTCTCGTCCTTATCGTCGTGCTTGCGCTGATCGTCTTCTTCCTCTGGAACTTCATGGAGTCCAACTGGGGCTCCGTCACCGGCTAAGC
>CAVAUD010000039.1:0-16515 GCA_963591565.1 bacterium | reverse complement strand
ATTTTGGCAATCTGCACCAGTATAGGAGAACGCACGTGCAGCCCTGGCCCCATCCAAAAGGTTTACCGTCAGCAGCCCTGTAGACACAAAAAGGGGGACCGTCGCGCGCTTGCGACGGTCCCCCTCCCGTTACGTAACCCGGCTAGCGGGCAAAAACACTACTCGGCGTGGGCGTAATCCACGGCGCCGCGGCGGGCGGTCGCCTCTTCCCAATCCTTGGTCCCCTCAAAGACGTCCTGCTTGTAGGGGTTGCGGCCAAGCTTCTTGGCGCGGTAGCCGATGTAGATGATCGCGGCGACGTTGGCGACAAGGGCCACAATCGAAACGGCCAGCGCGGCGTTGGGGTTCAGGTTGGAGTGGGTCACGAAGATGGACTCCTCCTGGAAGTACGGGAACACCTGCGCGAACATGCACCAAATGGCCAGGGTGAAGGCGCGGTTCTGGATCCAGCCGCCCTTGTTCCAGAAGAAGTTGGCCACGGTCGGCGCGAGCAGCAGCGCGAAGCCGCAGTACCAGGAGTGCGTCGGCAGGCAGTTGTAGGTGTAGCAGAAGTTCCAGATGTCGTAGGCGACGATGTAGACCCAGGTCATGTCGGGCCACAGCATGTCGGACTTGTCGTCAGAGGCGTAGACGCTCCACCAACCGGTCATGCAGAAGATGTTGATGATGCCGGCGATGCCGTTGAACACGTTGTTCCAGCCGGCGAGCTGCGTGGCGCCCTCAGAGGTCACCCAGGTCGTCTCGCCCAGGGCGAAGAAGTGGTAGGCGCTCTCGAAATCCGAGCACACGGCGATCATGATGTTGATGGCCACGATCAAGAACGGGTACGCGCGGAACCAGCGCGCCTTGCCGATCTTGCCCCACTGGTACTTAATGGCGATAAAGCCCCAGCAACCGGCCAGCGCCGCGTAGACCTTGGCGTAGTGGAACCAGCTGTTCTGGTAGATGTGGGTCGGGTTGGTGAGCGCCCACTCGGCGCCGCTCGCCACGCCAAAGGCGATGGCCGCGCAGTAGATGGTCATGGCAAGAGGCGCCACGCCAAAGATGATTGCCGCGCCGATCTTGGTGCGGCGGCCGATCTCGTTGGCCACGATAAGGCCCACGAACACCATGGCCCAACCGAGCCAGTGGTAAACCGTGTTGGAACTCCAAACGTCGAACAGCATTTCTTTCCTCTCTCCTTTTCCTTACACGGGCGCGCACGGCCCGTGGCTTTGGCTTTATAGGCAGCCGGCCGCGCTTTTCCCTTCCGCGCGCCGGCCCCTCCCCTACTCCAAATCCAGGTGCAGGGTCTTGGCGATAAGGTCGGCGATGACCTCCTTGGGCGCCTCGGGGTTCGCCCTCACGTAGCCGACAAGCCCAAAGATCAGCAGGTAGAACGTGTCGTAGACGTTCACGATCTCCATCTTGTGCTTCGCCGCGTAGTCGACTGCGGTGGTGTCGGTGAAATAGCGCGCCAGGGCGTCGGCGCTATGCTGAGAAAAGCGCAGGTAAAGCGCCGCATTCTCGGGCTTCAAGAGCAGCTGCCTAAAGGTGTCGCGCTCGAGCAAAAGCGCCGTGAACATGTCGACGCAGTCACGCAGGGCGCCGGCCACGTCGCCCTCGGCGCGCTGCTCGTTCCACTCCTTGACCGCGCCGATGAAGCCCTCGACGTAGCCGTCCAAAACCGCGCCGGTCACGGCCTCTTTGTCGTCGAAGTAGTGGTAGAAGAGGCTGCGCGTGATGCCGGCCTTCTCGGTGATGTCCTTAACCGAGGTGCGCGCGATGCCCTTCTCGCCAAAAAGCTCCCTGGCGGCATCGACGATCTGCTTGCTCCTCGCGGAGCTTATCTCGGTTGATTCCACTTACCTGACCTCTTCTTAAACGAGAAACGCCTGCGGTTGACACTGTGTCAATCGCAGGCACATTATGCATGTGTAGGCTTTGTGATGCAAGCCTTATGGGGCGATGAGTAGGCTAAACGCGGTCGATAAGCTCGCCGGCCGGCTTGCGCTTGGCGTGCAGGGGGCCCGGCTCGTCGTCTGCGGCGGGGTGGCCCAGCGGGAAGATGGCGATGAGCTCGTGGCCGGCCATCTGGGGGAAGGCCTCCTTCAAGGCCGGCGCGTCGAAGTGGCCGACCCAAGTGGTGCCCAGCCCCAGGTCCTGGACCTCGAGCATCATGTGCGTGGCGGCGATGGACGCGTCCACGACGGCGAAGTTGTAGCCGTCGTACTTGCGCACCCAGGCCTCGTCGGCCGCGGCGCCCACGACGATGAAGGTCTTCGCGCCAAACGCGAACTTGGTCGTCGCGGCGAGCTTCTCGACGTCGGCCGGCTCGCTGATCACCCAGGCGTGCCAGGGCTGTTTGTCGACTGCGGTGGGGGCAAGGACGCCGGCGGTGAGAATGGCCTCGACGTCCGCGGCCGAGACGGGCTCGTCAGAGAACTTGCGGCAGGAGTAGCGCTCGGCGGCGAGCTTCAGGAAATCGGACATATCGGCACCTTTCGACGAGGGCAGGCAACTTACGCTCGTCTAGTTTAAGCCCGCGGCGAGAGGACCTTCTCGCCAAAGTGCCGCAAAAAGCAGATGGGCCGAGTGCCACAACATGCGGCGCCCGGCCCGTCCGAGGCAAGACGACAAGGGGCCTTGTTGCCAGCGAAAGCCGGGAAGGAGGGGAGGAGTGGCCTTTACGCAAGGTAGGGTGCGTGAAGCCGGCTGGACCTTTCCTGTCGTTGACCCGAGAATACCCGGTTTGGCGCGCCGCTTCGACGCACCTGTCGCAACCGGCACGAATTACGACACGTTTAGCACTCGCGCTCGGCGAGAAGCACGCGCACGGGATAGAATGAGGGCCTTGAAACGTGACGAAAGGCAGTGCTTGAGCATGGCAAACCCCGCAGACGATCCCACCTTGGCCAGCGACGCGACGGCAACCGCCGGCGCCTCGGCCCCCGACACGGCCGCCGGCGCCGACCCGTTTGCCCCCGGCTCGCTGGGCGCCCTCATCCCCTGGCCCGACGACGAAAGCTACCCCAACATCGGCGCCGACGAGGCCCTGGAGCTCTTCTTGGGCTGGGTCGAGTCGCGCGGCGTCGAGCTGTGGGACCACCAGGAGGAGGCGCTTCTCTCCCTGGCGTCCGGCGACCACCTGATCTTAGGCACCCCCACGGGCTCCGGCAAGTCGATGGTGGCCTTGGGCATGGCCTTCATGAGCGTCTGCACCGACCGCCGCGCCTACTACACCGCACCCATTAAAGCCCTGGTCAGCGAGAAGTTCTTCGATTTCGTCGACTACTTCGGCAAAGAGAACGTGGGCATGATCACCGGCGACGCCTCGATCAACGCCGAGGCCCCGATCATCTGCTGCACCGCAGAGATCCTGGCCAACCGCGCCCTGGCAGAGGGCGAGAAGTGCGACTGCGGCTGCGTGGCCATGGACGAGTTCCACTTCTACGCCGACCCCGACCGCGGCTGGGCCTGGCAGGTGCCGCTGCTGACCCTTCCCCACACCCAGTTCCTGCTGATGAGCGCCACCCTGGGCGACACGACGGCCATCGCCGGCAGCCTGGAGGAGCACACGGGCCGCACCGTCGACGTCCTGGCCGACGCCCCGCGCCCCGTCCCCTTGTCCTACGAGTTCGTCGACACGGCCCTCGAGGGCACCGTTGAGCTGGCCCTTCGCGCCGGCGACGCCCCGTTGTACATCGTGCACTTCTCGCAAGACGCCGCCTTGTCGAGCGCCCAGTCGCTGGCGAGCTACGGCGTCTCGACCAAGGAGCAGCGCGAGGCCGTGAAGGAGGCCATCAAGGGCACGCGCTTCACCACGACCTTTGGCAAGACCCTGCAGCGCCTTTTGTGCTGCGGCGTGGGCGTCCACCACGCGGGCATGCTGCCGCGCTACCGCCTTCTTGTCGAGAAGCTCGCCCAGCAGGGGCTTCTCCCCGTCATCTGCGGCACCGACACCCTGGGCGTGGGCATCAACGTGCCCATCCACACCGTCATCCTGACGGCCCTCACCAAGTTCGACGGCCGCCGCATGCGCGTCCTCAACGCCCGCGAGTTCCACCAGATCGTCGGGCGCGCCGGCAGGTCCGGCTTCGACACCGAGGGCCGCGTCATCGCCGAGGCCACCGAGTACGAGATCGAGTACGCCCGGGCCCTGCTCAAGGCCGCCGGCGACCCCAAGAAGGCCCGCAAGATCAAGACCAAGAAGCCGCCCGAGGGCTTCGTGAGCTGGAACAAGCAGACCTTCGAGCGGCTCGAGTCGTCCGTCCCCGCGCCCTTGAAGCCGCGCCTCAAGATCAGCCACTCGATGGTCTTGGCCGAGGTCGAGCAGGGCGCAGACGCGCTGGCCCGCACCCACAAGCTCATCGACGACTCCGCCCAGACCGACGGCGAGAAGGCCGATCTCCACTCCCGCGCCGACCAGATCATGGCGACCCTGCTCGATGCCGGCGTCGTGGTCTGCAACGAGGGCGAAGACGGCGAGAAGACCTACGAGACGACCGTCGACGTCCCCGTCGATTTCGCGCTTGACCAGCCCCTCTCCCCCTTCCTTCTCGCCGCGCTGGAGCTTCTGGACCCCGAGAGCGACACCTATGCCTTGGACGTCATCAGCATGGTCGAGGCCACGCTGGAGGACCCGGGCCAGATCCTGCGCGCCCAGCAGCGCGCCGCCCGCGACCGCGCGATGGCCGAGATGAAGGCCGACGGCGTCGACTACGACGAGCGCATGGAGCGCCTGCAGGAGGTGACCTGGCCAAAGCCGCTGGAGGAGCTGCTGGAGCCGGCCTTTGACGAGTACTGCGCCAAGGTGCCGTGGGCGCGCGACTTCGCCCTGTCGCCCAAGTCGATCCTGCGCGACATGGTCGAGTGCGCGAGCGACTTCAAGGAGTACATCGGCCGCTACAACATCGCCCGCTGCGAGGGCATCCTCTTGCGCTACCTCTCCGACGCCTTCCACGCGCTGGACCGCACCGTCCCGCCCGACAAGAAGGACGAGCGCCTGCGCGACATCACGTCGTGGCTGGGGCTGGTCGTGCGCTCCGTCGACTCGAGCCTGGTCGACGAGTGGAGCGCGGCCGGCAGCGCCGGCGGCGTCGACGTCGCCCCGCCGCCCGCGGCCGACGAGGTGGTCCACGACCGCCGCGCCCTTACCCTGCTGGTGAGAAACGCCCTGTTCGCGCGCGTGCGCCTGGCGGCCTTTGGCTCCACGCAGGAGCTGGGCGCCCTCGACGCGGACTGGGGCTACCGCAAGGTGGTCTGGGACCAGCAGCTGGCCCGCTACCACGAGGAGCACGAGGAGATCCTGCTCGACGGAGACGCCCGCAGCAGCGCCTACTACACCATCGACGAGACGGACGAGAAGAAACCGGCGGCCGAGGGCGGCCACGTCTGGCACGTTCACCAGGTCTTCCGCGACGAGGACGACGACCACGACTTTGGCATCTGGGCAGACGTCGACCTCGACGCCACCCAGGCCGAGGGCGCCGTCATCTTCAAGAAGTACCGCGTCGGCTTCGTCGACGACTAACGGGAGGGCATGCGGCGCCCGGGCGGGAGGGAGATCCGGGTTTTGTCTCCGGCGCAGTTCCGCATGAGGGGGCATGCGACGCCCAGGCGCGCTCCGGGGTTTTATCTCCGTGCTCAAACAGTCCTGTTCGCACGGAGGTGACATTAAGTCACCTCCGGCTCATGCGGAACTGCGCCGGAGACAAAACCCCGGATCACGCCCGGGCGATGCGATGTTTTGTCTAGGGGATCTAAAGGCGAGAAGAGGCTTCCTCTACCGCCTGCGCCAACTTCGCAGAGAGCAGGGCGTCGTGCTCGACGTCGCGGCCCTCGCCGCAGGAGAACTCGACGAAGCCGGGCAGGTCGGGGTTCAGGCACTGGCGCGCGTCGTTCACGCGGCCGGGGTGAAAGAGCAGCTCAAGCTGCATGTCGCGCTTCTCGGCCACGGACGTCAGGCCCGGCAGTACGGCCGCGACGCGGTCCTCGTCCATGTGGCCAGAGAACAGGACGCCGCAGAAAACCGCGGAGATGTCCTGGTAGGAGCCCAGGCCGGATTCCTCGAGCAGGCGGCGGTCCATCTGCCACAGGCGGTTCAGGAGCTCGTGCTTCACCCAGTTGATCGGCGCGATCGTGCCCGCGCAGCCGCTGCGCAGGAAAGCGGCGGTCGGCTCGGCGGGAATGCGCAGGTAGTCCAGGTGATAGCCGCAGCCCGCGGCGGCCCCAAGCACGGCCTTGAAGACAGCGGGGATCAGCTGCGTGTGCTGGTGGCCGTCAAGGCGCAGGTGGCCGGCCATGTGCGGGAAGCGGGCCACCACCCGCTCGATCTGCGCGGCGGCCTCGACCTCGAGCTGGCGCGACAGCTCGGCCGCCCCACCGCCAAAGGACCCGGAGAGAAGCCCGCCGTAACCCAGCTTGAAGAAGCCCTTCTCGTCCACTAGCAGGGGAATCTCCGCTGCGTCGGCGCAGCACGGACCCTCGACGAAGTTAAGGTGCACGCCCAGGCGAAGCCCCTCGGGCCGCGCGTCCAAAAGAGCGGCGCATTCGTCGAAGCGCGGCGAGTTCGCGAAGATCGACAGCGAGTTGAGCAGGCCCTTCTCGGCCGCCTCGCCCTCGCCCATGCCGGCGCAGCACTCCAGGATACGGGCGGACTGAGCGGGCTCGATGCCAAAATCGTCGGCGTGGATGATGACTGCCATGTGGTGCACCTCAAGGTTCCTTAGATGTTTTGCGCGGTCTTGTCGCATTTGAGGATGCGGCCGATGCCCCGCGCGAATTCAACTGGTTCCAGCTAGTATAGGTGAGGCGCGGCGGCCCACAGACGCGACAAAACCCCGCGCGCCCTATCACAGGAGGACTCCATGGACCTTTCGGTAATCGTTCCCTGCTACGAGGAGCAGGAATGCCTGCCGCTGCTTTTTGACCGCTTGACCCAGGCCCTGGAGGCCCACGGCCTCACCTACGAGCTCATCTTCGTCAACGACGGTAGCAAAGACGACACGTGGCGTCTTATCTGCGAATTTGCCGAGAAACCCGCTCCGGCTCCGCGCGTGGTGGGCGTGAACTTCTCGCGTAACTTTGGCAAGGAGGCCGCGCTTCTCGCCGGCCTGTCGCACGCGAGCGGCGAGAACATGTGCTTCATCGACGCCGACCTGCAGCAGGAACCCGAGACGATGCTGGCCATGTACGACGAGCTCATGGCGCACCCCGAGGCCGACTGCGTGGCCGCCTACCAGGCCGCGCGCCACGAGAGCGCCGTCCTCAAGGTCTTCAAGGGCACGTTCTACAAGCTCTTCAAGGCCGTGACGCAGGGCACGGGCGACATGATCGCCGGGGCCTCGGACTTCCGCGTCTTTAGGCGCGACGTCGCGGGCGCCCTGCTCAGCATGCCCGAGTACCACCGCTTCACCAAGGGCTTCTTCGCCTGGGTGGGCTTCGAGACGATCCCCTTCGCCTACGAGCCGTCGCCGCGCCAGGCGGGCGCGAGCAAGTGGTCTTTCCGCGCGCTGATGGCCTACGCGTTGGAGGGAATCTTCTCGTTCTCGACCCTGCCGCTGAAGCTGGCGACCTGGGCGGGCGGCATCTCGTTTGTCGCGTCGATCGTCTACTTCTTCGTGGTGCTGCTCGACACCTTCGTGCGGCAGAACACGCCGCGCGGCTACCCGACGGTCGTGTGCCTGTTGTTGTTCATTGGCGGTCTTACCCTGCTTACGCTGGGCATCATTGGCGAGTACATCTCTCGCATCTACCTGGAGTGCAAGCACCGCCCGATCTACATCGCCAAGCAGGTCGTCACCGGCGAGGGCGGCCACATCACCCGCTCGGGCTTCGAGCGCAACTAAAAACGAAGGCCACATTAAGTGGCCTTCGGCTCATGCGGAACTGCGCCAGAGACAAACCCCGGGTTTCTGTTTAGCGCCGTGCGAGGTTATTGAGAATGTGCATGTTCGGGTGAGTTCGCTGCGAGCTTATCGCGAATGTGCATGCTCGAAATCGCCTTAAAAGCGATTTTCGGGAGTTCACGGCGACAAAAGCCCAGGATTCGGTTTTTCAATTTGGCTAAAACGCCGATTTGAGCATGCAGATTCTCAATAAGCTCGCAGCGCAAAGGCACGGACATGCAGATTCGCGATAAGCTCGCAAACCAGCTGCCCGAAATATGCCCCGTGGCCTACTCGGCCGACTTCTCGCCGCCGTCGAGCCACTTCTTGCGGCTCACGAAGTTCCAGACCATGACGACGGCCGTCGCGAAGAGCTTCGTGATCGTGACCATGATCGCGCCGGTGCCCAGAAGGGCGACGCCGGCGGCCATGCAGAGCTCGTTGATGACCAGGCCGATCGCGGACAAGATGATGAAGATGACGAACTCGCGGCCGCGCGAGAGGTCCTCGCGGTGGGTGAAGACGTAGCGCATCGACGCCAGGTAGTTGAAGATCACCGAGACGCAAAACGAGATGCCGGCCGCCAGCACCGGGTCCATGCCGAATACCTGCGACAACAGCATCAGCACGCCGTAATCGATGACAAACGCGATCACGCCCACGACGCCGAACTTCAAGAACTGCTGGATAAGCTTGCCCATATCAAACTCCCTTAGATTCGTTGTTTTGCCTCACAAGGATAGACCACCGCCCCGCCTTTGTCGTAGCATTAATAACCCGCGATTTTCGCGGCACCGACTCGACACAAGGCAGGAGCACGCACGCATGGCCGAGAATGACACGCAGGTAGACAACGCGAACGACCCGATCTTCGCCGAGGAGCAGGCCCACTTGAGCCAGCTCTACGCCAAGCTTCTGGAGATGCGCGACACGATCGCGGCCGACCTCGAGAGCAACCACGCCGGGGCCAAGCAGGACCTTATCGACATGAGCGAGGAGGTGCGCCTGGACTTTGGCGGCGCCGACGAGACCATGGAGACCCTGGCCGCCATCGAGACCTTGAACTCGGTCATCGACGCCTACAACCAGTACCACGACTTCAACGTCGACAAGCTGCGCCGCGTGATGCTGCTGCTCATGCAGCCCTACTTCGCCAAGGTCCGCCTGCAGATGCGCCCGGGCCGCCCGGCGCGCGACGTCTACATCGGCGCCGCCGGCATGACCGACGAGCGCTCCATCCCCCTGGTCGTCGACTGGCGAAGCCCCGTGGCCGAGACCTACTACAACCAGGAGATGGGCCCCACGAGCTACTCCGTGGACGGCAAGGTCCGCTGCGTGAACCTCGAGCTGCGCCGCCAGTTCGACATCGTGCGCGACAAGCTCAACATGTACTTCGACACCACGGTGGCCATCGAGGACTCGCTGCTTCTGGGCGCCCTCAAGCGCCACCACTCCGAGAAGCTGCAGGCCATCACCGCCACGATCCAGCGCGAGCAGAACCTCATCGTGCGCCACGAGGACGTGCCCGTCCTTCTCGTCAACGGCATCGCCGGCTCGGGCAAGACCAGCGTCTTGCTCCAGCGCATCGCCTTCCTGCTTTACCGCGAGCGCAAGACCCTGAACCCCGACCAGGTCTGGCTCTTCACGCCCAACAATGTCTTCGAGCACTACATCGACACCGTTCTGCCCTCAATGGGCGAGGCCAACCCCCAGGTCTTCACCTGGAAGGACTTCGTCGAGGCCCAGGGCGCCG
Source organism: bacterium (assembly GCA_963591565.1). Classification (GTDB taxonomy): domain Bacteria; phylum Actinomycetota; class Coriobacteriia; order Coriobacteriales; family Atopobiaceae; genus Paratractidigestivibacter. The sequence goes on along the minus strand of CAVAUD010000039.1, from coordinate 6,894 downwards.
GCCAGCGCGACACCGGCGAGAAGACCGACCCGGCGAGCCTGCGACGCCTGGAAGAGGTCGTCCCTCACCTCTCGATCGAGGAGGACGACCTGCGTGAGGTGCGCGTCGACGACGTCGTTCTGCTCAAGGTGGGCCAGATTTCCGGCGCGGTGGAGAAGTTCATCCGCTTTGGCATCGGCTCGCGCTTCTGCGCCCTGGTCAAGGACGAGCTGCACGACCGCCTGGGCCGCCGCCTGGCCCAGATGTCCAAGGACGAGGAGATCCAGGAGGAGATGCTGAACCTGGACGTCGAGCGCCAGGTCGAGATCTTTGGCGAGACGATCAGCCCCGAGGACGAGAACCAGACCGCCGAGTACACCCGCCGCTACCTGGACCACCGCTTCTCGGCCGCCCACGACGCGATCGACAACATGAGCTGGCTGCGCTTCGACCGCATGGGCATGCGCGCCTTGGGCCAGCAGGCCCTCTCGGCCACCGAGTGGCTCTACCTGCGCCTTCTTGTGACCGGCGCCGGCGAGAAGTGCGCCCGCTACGTCATGATCGACGAGGTCCAGGACTACACCGTGGCCCAGCTCATGGTCCTGTCGCGCTACTTCTCGCGCGCCCACTTCCTGCTGTTGGGCGACGAGCACCAGGCCATCCTCGAGGGAACGGCGACGTTTGCGCAGGTCAAGGACATCTTCGTGGAGTCGCACGGCAGCGTCGAGGAGTGCCGCCTGCTCACGAGCTACCGCTCCTCGCCCGAGATCACGCAGCTCTTCTGCGGGCTTCTCGACGCCGACGAGCAGATGAACCTCGCGAGCGTCCAGCGCCCCGGCGTGGCGCCCGAGATGCGCGAGTTCGCGGCCGACGACCGCGACGGCTACGTCGCTGAGCTGGCCCGCATTGCCGAGGAGGCCGCCGGCGAGGACGGCCTCACCGCCTTCGTGGCCGAGAGCGACTCGCGCGTGAGCTGGCTTGCCAAGCAGCTGGGCGACCGCGTGCAGGTGCTGGGCAAGGACTCCGACCTGCCCGGCGCAGGCGTCGTGCTGCTGCCCCTGCGCGTGGCCAAGGGCCTGGAGTTCGACCAGGTCATCATCCCCGACGCCCAGGCCGAGGTCTACCCCGACACGCCGCTCTCGCGCCGCCGCCTCTACACGGCGATCAGCCGCGCGATGCACAAGATCCGGATCTTCTCGCAGGGAGAGATGACGCCGCTTTTGAAGTAGCGTCCGGTGTTGCGGCCGAGAAGGGCCGGCAGACACGTGTGCTCTATCTCTTTTGGGGATATGCGATTTGCGAAGACGTGCCGCTCGAGGGCGATTATGCGCCTTTGAGCGGCAGTTCTTTAAGCACGGTTTAAACAAGCCAAACGGATAAGCGCTACGATTGACTGGCATAGCCCGGGACCGCCGCATTTCAAACACAGCATGTTGGGAGCCTCGCATGAGCGAATCCAAAGACCCCAAGAAGCCCCTGGAAGAAGCCGAGAAGGCCGCAGATACTCCCGTGAGCGAGCCCCTGCAGATCCTGGCCCCCGACGGCTCGATCGCCGAGACGCAGGAGGACCTCGAGGCGCGCCTTGCCATGGAAGGCCTCATGCGTCACCGCCGCGCTCGCCGCCGCAAGAAGATCATCGCCGGTTGCGTCGCGGGCGGTATCGCCCTTGTCGGCGCCATCGTGTGGGGCGTGCAGGCCTACAGCGCGAGCCAGGAAAGCGTCAACACCGTGTCCCTCACCACCACCTACGTGGAGCGCGGCGACTTCTCCGAAGCCGTGAGCGCCACCGGCACCGCCCAGCCCGTGAGCTCGGTTGTCGTGACGCCCGAGGTCACGGGCACCATCGAAAGCGTGAACGTTGCCGAGGGCGACACCGTCGAGGCCGGCGCCGTTCTTCTCACCATCAAAAACGACGACCTCGACAAGGCCGTGCGCGACGCCGAGCTGGCCGTGCGCGACGCCAAGCTCAACCTCGAGTCGGCGGTGAACGACTACAACACGCTGGTCGACGCCTACAACGCCGGCAGCGAGATCGGCGACAGCGAGTTCGACAAGGCCTCCTTCGCCATCGAGACGGCCAAGAACGCCGTTTCGGACCAGCAGGAGGCCTACGACCAGGCCGTCGCCGGAGCCGAGAAGCGCACCGTCCGCGCGCCCAGCGCCGGCTCGGTCGTGGTCATGAACGCGCAGGTGGGCGCCTCGGTCGCGGACGCGACCAGCAAAGGCGGCCTCATCCAGATCGCGGACCTCTCGCAGATGGTCGTGAAGGTCCAGGTCAACGAGGTCGACATCTCTAAGGTCAGCGTGGGCCAGGCGGCGACGGCGACCTTCTCGGCCCTGCCCGGCGTGGCGCTCGACGCGCAGGTGACCCGCATCGCCACCGTGTCCAGCGCAAGCGACAGCTCGGACGGCTACCTCTACGGCTCGAGCGGCGTCGTGACCTACGACGTGAGCCTGCTCATCCCCAACCCTGTGGCCGAGCTCAAGCCCGGCATGACGGCAAACGTCGACATCATGCTGCAGAGCGTGGCCGACACGCTGATGGTGCCCGCCTCGTGCGTCGGCGCGGACGGCTCGGGCAAGAGCTTCGTCGTCGTGGTGAGCGACCCCGCGACGCAGGCCTGCGAGCGCGTCAACGTCGAGGTCGTGGCCACCGACCAGACGACCGCGGCGGTGACGGGCGCCCTTTCCGCCGGCGACGAGGTCCTTCTCGATCCTTATGCCACCGGCGAGGGCTTGGGCGGCGAGACGGACGCCGGCGCCGCGGCGACGGCCGAGTCCGGTGCCGGGACCGCCGCCGCGGCGGAGTAGCGCCATGGCGACCCCCGTCATCGACATCCGCGACCTGTGGCGCGTCTACGACTCGGCGGCCGGGATGACCACGGTCCTGCGCGGCATATCACTGCAGGTGGAACGCGGTGAGTTTCTCGCCGTCATGGGTCCCTCGGGATCGGGAAAGTCGACGCTCATGAACATCCTGGGCTGCCTCGACCGCCCCACCGCAGGAACTTACCGCCTCGAGGGAACCGAGGTCGGCGAGCTTTCCGACGACGACCTGGCCTACGTGCGCTCGAGCCGCCTGGGCTTCGTCTTCCAGTCGTTCAACCTCATGCCGCGCGCGACTGTCCTGCGCAACGTCATGCTGCCGCTGGTCTACTCCAACGTCCCCGTCCGCGAGCGCGAGGCCCGCGCCTGGCGCGCCCTTGCCGCCACCGGCCTTCCCGAAGAGCACTTCTTTCACCGCGCAAACGAGCTCTCGGGCGGCCAGATGCAGCGCGTCGCCATCGCGCGCGCCCTCGTCAACGACCCGGCGATCATCTTGGCCGACGAGCCCACCGGCAATCTCGACACCGCGACGGGCAACCTCGTGATGGAGACCTTCCGCCAGCTCAAGCAGCGCGGCCGCACCGTCATTCTCATCACCCATGACGCCGAGGTCGCCGCCTGGGCAGACCGCACGGTTCACATCCGCGACGGGCGCCTTCTCTCCGATGAGCAGGAGAAAGCGATCCGGGCCCGGCTCGCGTCGGGCCAAGACGACGGGAGGAAGCGATGAGGGCCATCGATCTTGGTTACGAGACCTTCTCGGCCATTCTCACCAACCGCGTGCGCAGCCTGCTCACCATCCTGGGCATCGTCATCGGCATCGCGGCGGTCATCGCGATGACCTCGCTGATCGACGGGATCCGCGCGTCGATCGTGGGGCAGCTCGGCCTTAACTCGGCGCGCGCCGTGAGCATCACTTGCTGGCCGCCCAACAACCGGTCCCTGGAGCTCGACGACGTCGAGGACATGGCCCGTGACCTGGCCGGCGACTACGATTTCATATCCGGCTACACCTACGCCTACTCCAACGCCTCGACCTCTGCCGCCTCTACCGACCAGCTCGAGATCCTTGCCTGTGACGAGAAGTACTTCGAGGCCCAGGGCCTCAAGACCGCGACGGGCCGCTTCTTCACCGCCGCCGAGAACGACGACTCCGCTATGGTCGCGGTGCTGGAGAAATCGGCCGTGAAGGCCCTCTTTGGTAGCGAGAAGGCCGAGGCCGTGGGCAAGACCGTACGGATCGGCGGCGACAACTACACGGTTGTGGGCACGACCGAGGCCTCAACCAGCTATGGCGGCGCCGTTTGCCTGGCCTACCTGCCCTACAGCACCGCCAAGGTGCGCATCATCGGGCAGGGCGACGGGCGGGGCCTCCAGATTTTTGGCTATGCTCGCGAGGGGCAAGACATTTACCAGGTCGCGGCCCGCACCGACTCCTACCTGCGCACCAAGTACAACATTGCCCCGGCAGACGAAGACGCCGGCGGCAACTCCATCGACGGCTACTGCAGCGTGAGCACCGTCCAGTCGATGATCGACTCGCTCGAGAGCACCATGTCGTCCTTTAGGCTCATGGCCCTGGCGGTCGCGAGCATCTCGCTTCTGGTGGGCGGCATCGGCATCATGAACATGATGCTCACCAACGTGACCGAGCGCATTCGCGAGATCGGCCTGCGCAAGGCCCTGGGCGCCAAGCGCGGCGACATCACCGCGCAGTTCCTGCTCGAGAGCATCGCGATTTGCCTGGTGGGCGGCGTGTTTGGCATGGCGCTCGGCTTCGGCGGCGCGTGGGCTCTGGCCGGCGCCGTGGGCTCTGGCCTGGGGTACGCCGATTTCGCCCCGGTCATCACGCTGCAGACGGCGCTTACCGCGGCGGCCATCTGCTGCGGGATCGGCGTCTTGTTTGGCTACTACCCGGCCCGCCGCGCCGCCCGTCTCGACCCGGTCGAGGCCCTGCGCTACCAGTAAGGCGTGCGCCGGGCGCGATGCGACGGCCGGCCGCGATCGGGCCCTTGCCCACCGGGCCTAGAAGAAGCAGAGAAGCGCGTTGTAGAGGTGGCAGGCCCAGCTCTGGTAGTTGTGGTCGCCGCCGTTGAAGTTGACCCAGGCGAAGTTGGCGCCGTTCACAATGGTGTCGGGCAGCTGGTCGAGCGCCTTCTGGCAGAACTCCTGGTGGTTTTCCAGCGAGAAGTCGCGCGTGCCGTTGCCGTTGTACCAGTACAGGAGGGGCTGGCCCTCGGGCAGGTCCTCGAAGTGGGCCTTGAACTCGTCGAAGTCGGCCCACACGCCCGAGAAGCAGCCAAAGTAGGCAAAGATATCCGAGCAGTGCATCATCGCGGAGTTGACCGTCGCCATCGAGCCGCGCGACAGGCCCGCGAAAGCGCGGCGAGCACGGCTGTTGACCAGGCTCTCCTCGCTCGTGTCGCCATGCGCGCCGGTGAGGTAGGTCGACTCGACCAAGGGCACGATCGTCTCGCGCAGCTCCTTGTAGAAGAGCATGGGCCAGCGGTCGGCATAGGGCTCGCTAAAGAAGCCGTCGGTCGTGGCCGGGATGTCCTCCTCGGGCATCGAGTAATACGTGGGCGTGACCACGATCGCGTTGGCGAGAAGCCCCTCCTCAACCAGGCCGTCGAGGATGCCGCGGGTCTCGGCGCCGTGGCAGGCCTCGCCAAAGGCCGACTCGTCGCCCAGCCAATAATCCTGCATCTGCCCCGTGCCGTGCAGCAGGTAGACGACGCTGTGGGCAAGCTCGCGGTTGTAGCCGGCGGGCAGCCACACGTTGAGCTTCTTGGTGACGATGACCTCTTGCCCGGGGTTGGCCTCCTCCAGGACGTAGGAGTGCGTCTGGTACTCCAAGGTCTCGACGCGGCCCTGCTTCTCGCGCGTGCGGCAGATCTCGTCCTTGCTCTTCAAGCTGCTGAGAAGGGCCGCTCCGTGCTGCTGGTACTCATGGTCCTCGTTGAGATTGGAGGAGAGGAGCGCGGAGGACTCTGCGGACTCCGAGGCCTTAGTGGTGTTGGCGGCAGGCGCGCAGGCCGAAAGCAGCGCGCCGCCCAAGGCCGCCCCCGCCGCGCCCAGAACTTCTCGCCTTGTGAGTGACATGGATTTCCTTCCCCCAGACGGGCTCGTCGCGGGCCCGAATTTTCGAACTTTGTCGATTATGGGGCCAGCCGTCCAAAACGTGAAGGGTCAATGCGGCGTTGTATAACTATCGTGAGGTGGGTTTGTCACCACCCCCTATTGACATAAAATAATCGGAGTCAATCGGGCATCGCGGCAAAATCCGAGCCGTTCAAATGGTACCCTTGATTGACAGATTGCAAGGTAGACGCGTTAAACGACATATTTAGCCGGTGTGTTGGGTAACTCGTTCCAAAGACTAGAAGGCGCAGTTTTCGTATGCTGGACACTCAAACCACGGGCAGGCAAAAGCCCTTGGACCGCAGAGTCAAACGTACAAGACAAGCAATAAAAACCAGCTTCCTTGAGCTTGCCAAGGATCGCCCCGTCGACCAGATCACCGTAAAAGAGGTCATGGGGCTCGCCGACGTCAACCGGGCGACCTTCTACGCCCACTTCTCCAACATCTCTGATCTGGTAAGCGCGCTCGAGGAAGACGTGGCGGCCGCCGTCATCCAGGACGCCGAGCGTTCTGTGGGCTCATCCACCGACCCCACCGAGGTCGCCGACGCGATTTTTAGCGCGATCATCTCGGATGCCCAGATTTTCGATTGGCTGGTCTCGCCCAACTCGACGGGGCGCGCCAAGAAGCTTATTTGCGAGTACGCCCGCACGCGTTGCGTGATCAACTGGACGCAGGACAGCAAGCTCGACCGCGACGAGGCCGACTGCCTCTTCGACTTCTTGTTCGAGGGGTGCTTCGGGATCCTCAACCGTTGGTCGGCGGGCAGCTCCGAGGAAGCGAGCGTAAAGGCCAAGGCGACCTTGCACAGCCTGATCGGCGCCACGCTCACGGTTCTGGATTAGGATCTGCGGCAAGAAACTCCAGCTAGAAGAATGGCCCCGGGCACAACGACTCGTGCCCGGGGCCATTTTCTTGGATGTTTTACGGGCGCCGCCTTAGTGCCT
>CAVAUD010000038.1:0-16883 GCA_963591565.1 bacterium | reverse complement strand
CCGGCATCATGACCGTGGGCGAGGCGCCCCACACCTCGGCCGACCAGGCCATGGACTACGTGGGCGCGGGCCGCGGCGAGCTGGACATGGTCTTTCACTTCGACCACATGCACCTGGACTACGACGAGAACGGCAAGTACGCGCTTACCCGCGTCTACCTGCCCGATCTTAAGCGCGTGATGGGCGAGTGGCAGGACAAGATGGCGGCGTGCGGCGGCTGGAACAGCCTTTACTGGTCCAACCACGACCAGGCCCGCGCGGTCACCCGCTTTGGCAACGACTCTGAGGAGTGGCGCGAGAAGTCCGCGAAGATGCTGGGCGTCTGCCTGCACTTCATGCAGGGTACCCCCTACGTCTACGAGGGCGAGGAGCTGGGCATGACCAACGCCAACTTCACGTCCATCGAGCAGTACCGCGACGTCGAGGCGCTGGACACCTTCCGCGACTTCACCGAGCGCAAGGGCTTCTCCGCGACTGACACTCTGGAGCTTCTGCGCCTCAAGTCGCGCGACAACTCGCGCACGCCGATGCAGTGGAGCGCGGGCCCTGCCGCCGGCTTTAGCGAGGCCGAGCCGTGGATCGAGGCCAACCCCAACTGCGAGTGGATCAACGTTGAGGCGGCTAAGGCAGATCCCAAGTCTGTCTACTACTTCTACCAGCGGCTTATTGCCCTGCGCCACGAGCGCGCGTCGATCACCGATGGCGTGTACGTGGACCTTGCCCCGGCAGACGAGAAGGTCTACGCGTACCTTCGCCGCGCCGACGACGAGACGCTGGTCGTGCTGTGCAACTTCACCGACGGCCCGGCCGAGTTCACCTTGCCCGGCGACGTCGAGTGGGACGCCAGCGAGCTGGTCATCTCCAACGAGGAGACGGCCGCGGCCGAGCTGGCGCGCACCGTCGAGCTGGAGCCTTACGGGGCCGTGGTGTACGCGATCAAGTAACGCAAAGAGGCTGCGAGGTCTGGTGACCCGCAGCCTCTTTTTTCTTCTCGGCTAGAAAATCGACTGCGGAAGAATGTTGAGGTAGATGAGGGCAAAGCGCGCGAGGACGGCCACGAAGAACAGCGCCACGGCGTAGCGGTTGCGCACGACGAGGGCCACGTACTCGCGGAAGAACGCGGCGGGGTAGTAGAAGCCGGCGGTGCGGCCGCCCACGCAGCTGACGTTCATGTTGGCGCGGCGGGCGAACATCGCGGCGCGCAGGCAGTGATAGGAGCTGGTCGCGATGGTGCAGTGCTTCGCGCCGCCGCGCGCGTCCATAATGGCCTGCGAGAACGCGAGGTTCTCCTCGGTGGTGGTGGACTTGTCCTCGAGCAGGATCGCGTCCTCGGGCACGCCAACGGACAGCAGGTAGTTGGCCATGGAGCGCGACTCCGAGATGACCTCGTCGGCGCCCTGGCCGCCCGAGGTGATGATCTTGGCCTGGCGGCCGCCGGCCTCCCAGGCCGCGATCGCCGCGTCGAGACGGGCGCGCAAAAGCGGGGTCACGGTGCCGTCCTTAAGCAGGCCGCAGCCCAAGACGATGATGTACTCGGTCTCGGGCGCCTTCTTGGACTTGTAACAGATGTCGTTGGAGAACCAGGCGCCCAGCAGGGCGAACGGGATATAGTCGAGCATCAAAGATGCAATTGTTACGGCTTCGGTGAAGATGAGGGACCCGCTGGAGGCAAAACCCAGGCCAAAGGTGTACCAGTAGACCTCGACCAGCAAAAGGACGCCCCAGGCGAAGGGCAGCACGTGCGTGAGGCTCTTGCCCTCTCGGCGCACGGTGTAGGCCCCGTTGGCGATGAGGGCAACTCCCAGCACGGCGTATACCAGCAGTTTTGCGTAGTAGATCCAGGCGATGATATCGGTCAAGAGGGTCGAGCCCGTCATCGCGGCGTCGTCGGTCATGCTCTGGCCCCACGCGTAGTACGCGGCGCTGTTCACCAGCGTGAGGACCGCGATCTCGAGCACGAAGCCGTTCGCGATGCGGTTGGGCTGCTGCTTTGCCATGAAGAAGGCCAAGATGCCGAGAAGAGCCGCGGCCACGAAGCCGCCGATGCCGAGCGCGCACAGATCCATTGGGTTCCTAACCGAGATTTTTGACGTGAGTTCAACGGACCATTGTACCGTGTCCGCGTGTTGGGCAGCTCGTGCCGCGGCCCCTTCTTCAATTCTCGGACTTGTCTGATAGTTTTGGCCCTTCTCGGCTTCAAGATTTGGGCTTGTCTGAGGATTGGCCAACAAAAAAGGGACTTGTCTGATGTGCAGCTATCAGACAAGTCCCAAATTTGCAGAGGGGTAAGGGCGCCAAAGGGGCGCCGGCGAGAAGAACTACTCCTCGTCAACGGGCTGGGCAGAGCCGCAGCCCAAGATCATGTAGAAGATGCAGGGCAGGAAGAACAGGCCGATCTGGAAGCCGACGCCCTTCTTGCCAAAGCGCTTGCAGACCTTGTCGATGACCAGGCAACGAACGACGATAAGGGCGATGCCGCAGATGCCGGTGAGCGTGCTCCACCAGCTGGCGTCAAACGCGCCGGAGAAGATCGAGATGGCGTCAAGCACGGTGATCGCGGCGCACAGCTTGGTCACGCAGCCGGCCGCGCGCGACAGGCACCACTCGCTGTAGATGGGGATGACCTGCGACCAGCCGTGGCCGCCCAGCTTCTTGATGGTCTTCCAACGGCCGATGATGACGAAGAGCTGCAGGAAGGCGATGATGCCGAGAATGACCAGGATGGCGGCGAGGCTGATAACAGCGTCCTGGTAGGTGATGGTGCCGGTGGTCTGGGCCTGCTCGATGAGCTGGTTGAGGTTGATGGTGGTCTCGGTGCCCATGGCAATTCCTTTCTTTAGGATGCGGCGCGCGGCGGCGCGGATCGCGGGGCGCGCAAGAGCTAGAACAACTATAGTAGCAAACATGAGTAAGCGGCGGCTTCTGGTCGCCAAATTGCGTTGCCCCCGACGACTGTCTCCTATCGAACGGCGAGGTGTCCCATGACGAGAAAGACCAAGAAGCTGACCTGCGGATTTGCCGTTGCGCTCGGGTTGACGGCGGCGCTTCTCGGCCAGACGGGCTGCACCGTGACCATCAACGGGCAAGACGTGTCCGGGGGCTCGGCCGCGTCTGCGGCGGACGCCGACGCCGCCGCCCAGGAAAAGGCTATCGAGCTCACCTCGTCCGTCTCCAAAGACGAGAAGTACGGCTCGGTGAAGCTTCTCGCCAACGAGAGCGAGTTCGAATACTGCGGCTACACCCCGGGCGACAGCGTCAACGTGGCCTTTAGCAACGGCTTCACCTTGACCGACGTGCCCTACTTCAACGGCTACTACGTCAAGACCGGAGAGCCCGTGGTCGTGGCCTATCCCGGCTTCGATTACGTGGCCGTCACCTACAACAACCTGGGCATGTGGGACGCGGCGGGCCTCACGGAGGGCGACACCGTGACGATCACCCTTTGCGAGAAGGGCAAGTACCTGGCCACGCAGGAAGCTTTGAGCCAGAGCTACTCCAGCGACCGGGAGCGTTATGCCTCTGACGAGCAGTTCGTTAACTTCCGCGCGCTTTCCGGCGGCCGGCTGAAGGCGGGGTATTTGTTCCGCGGCGCCTCGCCGGTGGACAACTCGTACGGGCGGGCGTCCTTGGCCGACGACCTTCTCGAGGCAAACGGCATCACTTGCGTCGTTGACCTGGCCGATTCCGCGGACGAGGTGCTCGGCTACTTTGACGCGGTGGGCTTCGACTCGCCGTACGTCGAGGGGCTCTACGAGCAAGGGCGCGTGATCGCGCTGTCGATGAGCTCGAACTATTCGACCGACGCGTACAAGGCGAGCGTCGCTGCCGGCATGCGCCATCTCACGGCGTGCGGCGGGCCGGCGTACATCCACTGCATGGAGGGCAAGGACCGCACCGGATTTGTGTGCACGCTGGTAGAGGCCCTGGCCGGCGCGACTTATGACGAGATGTGCGCCGATTACATGCAGACCTACGCCAACTACTACGGCATCACCAAAGAGGCCGCGCCCGAGAAGTACAACGCGGTCGTCTCGCTGTACTTCGACTCGTTTATCGAGTATCTGACGGGCGCGGCCGATGGGCAGGTCGATAAGACCGCGGATTACTCGGCCGCCGCGCGGGCGTATCTGGTCTCTGCCGGCATGACCGACGCCGAGGTCGACCAGCTGGTCGCGACGATCTGCGAGTAGGTTTTAGGGAAGGGGAGCGTGACATGGGCGTGGTGTTTCTCGAGTACCCCCGGTGCTCTACGTGCAAGAAGGCTAAGAAGTGGCTGGACGAGAAGGGCGTGGCGTATGTCGACCGCGATATCGTGGCCGATAACCCCACCGCGGCCGAGCTGGCCGATTTCCACGCGCGCTCGGGGCTGCCGGTGCGGCGGCTCTTCAACACGTCGGGCACCCGCTACCGCGAGCTGGGCGTGAAGGCGCGCCTGGACGCCGGCATGAGCGACGAGGAGTGCTACGAGCTTCTCGCCACAGACGGAATGCTGGTCAAACGGCCGCTTTTGGTGGGCGACGACTTTGCGATCCCCGGCTTCAACGAGGCCGCCTGGTCCGCGGCGCTGGGGGTCTAGGCATGCCGGCTGACCTGCTGCTTCGCGAGTTTTGCGCGGAGAACTTCACGTGCGTCGAGGCGGCGCTTGCGGCCGGGGCGCAGCGCGTCGAGCTCTGCGACAACCTGGCCGTTGGCGGGACGACGCCCTCGCACGGGGTCATTCGCGCGGCGGTCGAGCTGTGCCACGCGCGGGGCGCCGCCGTCATGTGCATGGTGCGGCCCCGCGGCGGGGACTTCGACTACGCGCCCTGGGAGGCGCGCGTCATGGAGGACGACCTGCGCCACGCCGCGCGGCTGGGGGTCGACGGCGTGGTCTTTGGCTGCCTGCGCGAGGGGCGCCTGGACCGCGAGCTTACTTCTCGCCTGGTCGCGGTCGCCAAGGAGGAGGGCCTGGCCGTCACGTTCCACATGGCCTTTGACGCCCTGCCGGCCGCCGAGCAGCCGGATGCCATCGATTACCTGGCCGGCATTGGCGTCGAGCGCATCTTGACCCACGGCGGGCCGGCGGGGACGCCCATCGAGGAGAACCTCGACGCTCTTCTCGGCTATATCAGGCGCGCGGCGGGGCGTATCACGATCCTGCCGGGCGGAGGGATCACGCACAAGAACGCGCAGGCAGTGGCTTTGGCGCTGGGTGTTGCCGAGGTCCACGGGACGCGCGTCGTGGACCTGGCGGGTCGCGCGACCGCGGGCAACTAGCGGCGTAAACGCACGTAAGGGGGAGAGGGACCCATGCTGTACAAGGACTTCCAGGGAGAAAAACTCTCGGCGCTGGGCTTTGGCCTCATGCGCCTGCCCGTCATCGACGGCGACAACGCCCGGATCGACCAGGCGGCCGTCAACGAGATGGTCGACTATGCCCTTGAGCAGGGCGTCAATTACTTCGACACCGCGTGGGCCTACCACAACGGTTGCTCCGAGGCGGCGACCGGCGCGGCCCTGCGCCGCCACCCGCGCGACACGTACAACGTTGCAACAAAGTTCCCCGGCTACGACGCGGCCAACGCCGGCAAGGTCGCCCAGATCTTCGAGGAGCAGCTTGCCCGCACAGGCTTGGAGTACTTCGACTTCTATCTCTTCCATAACGTGGCCGAGAAGGACATCGACATCTACCTCGACCCGGCCTACGGCATCCTCGAGTTCCTGTTGGAGCAAAAACGCGCAGGTAGAATACGGCATCTGGGCTTCTCGACCCATGGTAGCCTGGAGTGCATGCGGCGTTTTCTCGATGCGTACGGCGCGCACATGGAGTTCTGCCAGATCCAGCTCAACTACTTTGACTGGGAGTTCCAGAACGCACGCGCCAAGGTGGACCTTCTCGCCAGCTACGGTATCCCGGTGTGGGTCATGGAGCCGGTGCGCGGCGGAAAGCTGGTGAACCTCGATGCTGCGCACGAGAAGACCCTGCGCGACCTGCGGCCCGATGCCTCCAACGTCGAGTGGTGCTTCCGTTTTGTGCAGAGCGTCCCCGGCGTGGTCGTGACGCTCTCTGGTATGTCGAACATGGAGCAAGTCGAGCAAAACATCGCGACTTTTAGCGAGGATAAGCCCCTGACCAGCTCCGAGTTCGACGCGCTGCAAGACATTGCCCGCCAGATGGGCAGCCGCGGGACGGTTCCTTGCACGGCTTGCCGTTACTGCACCGAGTACTGTCCGCGCGGTTTGGACATTCCCAAGCTGCTCGAGATGTACAACCAGAACCTCTCGACGGGGCCCAAGGACTTCATCTCTAACATGTTCTTGGACAGCCTACCTGCGCAAAAGCGCCCCGAGGCCTGTGTGGCTTGCGGCCGGTGCGCCAAGGTCTGCCCGCAAGGGATCGATATCCCCGCGCAGCTCGCGGCCTTCGCCGCGCGCGTCGCGGAGTAGGGGCCGCGCGGGGTTCCACGGCATGTAATGTCGAAAAGCGGACGCAGTATCGCGTTATAGCGAGTAGCCTGCAGTTTTCGGGCGACAAAAGCCCAGTTGGGCGAGATTCGAGGCGGCTGTCTACTCGGAGAATCTCAATAGTGCGTCCGCTTTTCGAAAATACGTTGCTGGGATCCCGATCCCGCCGTCACACAATGCGCAAAAACACGAATAGATGTTGACAGCTCAACAATTGGAGCCCTACTATTGACCCGTCAACATCCCCACGCGGTTGGAGCAAACGTGCTTGAAGAGCGCTTCGAGGACTTTCTGGGCCTCATCTCGGCCATCGACAAGGAGATCCAGCGCATAAAGACGGCCGAGCTGGCCCGTTTTGGCCTGCGCGCCTCGGACCTTATGTGCGTCTACCACCTGCAGAAGCATCCCGAGGGCCTGACCTCGGCCGAGGTCTCGCGCTTGGCCAACATTGATCGCGCGGCCGTCTCGCGCGTGATGGGCCGCCTCGCCGACCAGGGCTTTGTTGAGGTGGGGGAGGAGAAGCCCGCAAACGCTCCCGCCCGTTACCGTGCGCTGATCCGCCTAACCGAGAAGGGCGCCGCCGCGATGCTCGAGGTCGACCAGATCATCGCCGAGGTAGTCGCCCGTGCGGGAAGCGACCTCACGCCGGAGAATCGCCAGGTCATGTACGACTCGTTGAACTCTGTGCTGGGCCAGCTCAAGGGGATTTCCCGGTAGGGTCGCCTGCCGCCCCGGTCCGCCGTTTCGGCCTGCCCGTCTCGCCATCTAACAACTTAACCACCTAAAGACCCTATTCAAGGAGGGCTTATGTCTGTGCGCATCATCACCGATTCCGGCTCCGACATCCTGCCGGGCGAGTACCCCAACGTCGACGTCCTGCCCCTGTCCATCGCGTTTGGCGACGCGACCTACCAAGACGGCGTCGACCTCACCCACCGGCGCTTCTACGAGCTGCTGGTCGAAAGCGACGAGCTGCCTACGACGGGCCAGGTCAACCCCTATGCCTTCTCGCAGGCGCTGGCCCGCGCCCACGCGGCGGGCGAGGAGGCCGTGATCGTCACGCTGTCGTCCAAGCTCTCGGGCACCCACCAAAGCGCGATGGTCGCCGCGGCCGAGGCCAAGGGGCACGTGCGCGTGGTCGACAGCCTTAACGTCTGTGTGGGCGAGCGCATCCTGGTCGAGCTGGCCTGTCGTTTGGCCGAGAAGGGCCTCTCGGCGGCGCAGATCGCCGACGAGCTCGAGGCCGCGCGCTACCGCGTGCACGTCGTGGCGCTGCTCGATACCCTCGAGTACCTGCGCAAAGGCGGTCGCATCTCCAATGCGGCCGGGGCCGTGGGCGAGCTGCTTTCCATCAAGCCGGTCATCAGCGTCGACGAGGGTCGCGTGGTCGTGTTGGGCAAGGCCCGCGGCTCCAAGAACGGCCGCAACCTGCTAAACGAGCAGGTCAAGGCAGCGGGAGGCATTGACTTCGGCATGCCTTTGGCCCTGGGCTACGCGGGCCTCTCCCGTAAGCTGCTGGACAAGTACATCGAGGACTCGGCCGGGCTATGGCAAGAGGGCTATCCCGCCGGCGACCTGCCCGTTTACACCGTGGGAGCGACGATTGGCACCCACGTCGGCCCCGGCGCCATCGCCTTGGGCTTCTTTAGGAGCAAGTAGCGCCTCCCTGTGTAGGCTAGTTGGCCTAGGCCTTGACCTTGCTGGCCCCGTGATACTCGTGCTCGAAGCGCCAGGCGTAGAGGGCGAGAAGGGCGACGGCCACGGCGGTGATGGGGGCGCCGGCCAAAGCGGGGTAGTTATAGGCCAGGCCGGTGTCGAGAACCGCCTGGCCAATGCGGGCGCCGACGGCGTTTCCGCCGTTGAACGCCACCTGGACGCACGCGGAGCCGATCATCTCGCCGCCGCCTTGGCCCACCTCGACCATGGCGATCTGCTGGGGGCTCGAGACGAAGAACAGGCCGCAGCAGCACAGGAACATCAGCGCCGCCGAGCCCACCTGCGAGCCCGAGAACGCGAAGATCAGCAGCAGAGACACGCAGGTGATCGACTGGCCGATCGCGCTGGCCCAGCCGGGCGTGAAGTGGTCGCCCGCGCGCCCGCCCAGCTGCGAGCCAAAGATCATGCCGAGGCCTGCCAGCACCAAAAGCGCAGGTAGAGCCGCTGCACTCCAGCCTCCGATGCTCTCGAGCCACGGCGAGACGTACGTCCACCAGCAGAAGATCCCCGTGTTGCCCAAGAAGACGGCGGCCAGCACGATCCAGGGGCCGGGGCGGCCCAGGAACTTGAACTGACCGGCCAGGCCCGCGTCGGCCACGCCGGGGATGGCGGGCACAAAACGCCAGGTCAGGGCAAAGGACAGCAGGGCCCAGGCGGCGACGAAGCCAAACGCGGCGCGCCAGCTCAACAGGCCCGCGAGCAAGGTGCCAAACGGCACGCCCACGGTGTTTGCCAGCGACTGGCCCAGGACCATGAACGCCACGGCCTGGCCCTCGCGGCCCTTCTCGGCCATGGCCTTGGCGGCGATGGTCGCGGTTCCAAAGAAGGCGCCGTGCGGGGTTCCGGATATAAAACGCGCAACCGTTAGAGTCGCTGCGTTGGGCGCCAGTGCTGCTAAAACGTTACCCGCGAAGCACAGCAACATGAAGAGCAGCAGAAGCTTCTTGGGCGCGACCTTGTGGCCAAAGACCAGGATGAGGGTGCCAAAGCAGACGCCGATCGCGTACGCCGAGATGAAGCCGCCCGCCTCGGGCACGGTGACGCCGACGCCCGCCGCGATGCTCGTGATGACGCCCATGACCAAGAACTCAGAGAAGCCCATGGCAAACGCGCCGCAGGCCAGCGCTATCAAACCCTTTTTCAAAGTTGTTCTCCCCGCAAAGGTTGAGTGTCGTGGTGTGCCAAGCGAGTATAGCGCGCAGGTGCCCGTGCGCAGGCGTAGTTTGTGGCGCTACGCAGGGAAAACGGTCGCGACGACGATGTTGATCAGCTCATCGATGGGCATGGGGTCGTCCTCGGCCAGCCAGGCGCGGACGGCGGCCAGGATCCCCGAGAGGTAGAACTCGCAGACGACGCGGCGCGCCTGGTCGTCGAGCCCCTCCGCGGGCAGAATGAAGCGCACGACCAGCGGCCGGATCGCCTCCTTGAGCCTCTCGACAAACACGGGGTCCCCGTTTTGGCCGAGAAGGACCTCGGTGTAGGCGCGCCAATCGGCGGCCATCTGGAAGATAAGGCCCATGTGAGCGCTGAAGTCGAGGGTCTCTCCACGTGCAAGCAAGCCGTCTACCAGCGTATTTATGCCGTCGAGGACCGTCTGCTCGATCTCTTCTAAGACCGCGTAGACGTCGTGGTAGTAGAGGTAGAAGGTGGCGCGGTTGTAGCCGGCGCGCTCGCAGATCTCGCGCACGGGGATGCGCTCGATGGGCCGCTCGGCATAAAGGACCCAGAACGCGTCGCGCAGGTTGGAGCGGGTCTGCTCGGTGATCTGGGGCTGCTTCTTCATTGCGGGGTCCTTTCGGGGGCGGGCGGCCGACCCTGGCATTGCTCGACAATTGCGGCCCGCGTGTCGAGAAGACCTTAGCCTCGCGGGTTCGGCTCACTATACTGCAACCATACGACACCGTGTCGAGTGATCGCTTGTCTCGCCACATGAAGCGCCAAGAAGGAGCCCGCATGCCCTATATCGAGTTTTCCGACGTCATCCGTAGCTACGGGGAGGGCTCCGCGAAGATCAACGCCCTCGACGGCGCCTCGTTTGGCGTCGAGAAGGGCGAGCTGGCGGTCATCTTGGGCCAATCCGGCGCAGGTAAAACGACCGCGCTCAACATTTTGGGCGGCATGGACCGCGCGACGAGCGGACGGGTGGTCGTGGGCGGTCGCGACATCAGCGGCGCCGGCGAGAACGACCTTGTCCTTTACCGCCGCGCCGACGTGGGCTTCGTCTTCCAGTTCTACAACCTGGTGCCCAATCTCACGGCGCTCGAGAACGTCGAGCTGGCGGCCCAGATTTGCTCCGACTCGCTGGACGCCGCCGAGACCCTGGCCAAGGTGGGGCTGGCGCAGCGCCTGGACAACTTCCCGGCACAGCTCTCGGGCGGCGAGCAGCAGCGCGTTTCCATCGCCCGCGCGCTGGCCAAGAACCCCAAGCTCCTGCTGTGCGACGAGCCCACGGGCGCGCTTGACTACCAAACCGGCAAGCAGATCCTGCAACTGTTGCAGGACACCTGCCGGCGAGACGGGATCACCGTCGTCATCGTCACGCACAACGCGGCGCTGGCGCAGATGGCCGACCGCCTGATTCGCTTCAAAAGCGGCCGTGTGACCGAGATGAGCGTCAACAAAAACCCCGTGCCTATCGCGCAGATCGAGTGGTAATCCATGGCGAGAAGAACCTCAAACAAGGCCTTTAACCTGGGCACCATTCGAACGGTCCGCGGCACGCTCAAGCGCTTTGTGGCGCTGGCCGTCATTTGCGCGCTGGGCGCAACGATGCTCGTGGGCCTGCGGGCCTCGTGCCTGGACCTGCGCCACTCGGCCGACGAGTTCTTCGACGCGCAGCGGCTTTTCGATATCCGCGTGCAGTCGACATTGGGCCTCACGGACGAGGACGTCGACGCGCTGGCGCAGATCGAGGGGGTCGCGGCGGCCGAGGGCGGCTGGAGCGAGACGGTCTATACCACCGTGGGGTCCGGCTCTGCCAAGGCCGAGGTGCGTGCGCTTTCGCGCCAGGGCCTCAACGAACCGCAGGTACTTGAGGGTGCGCTGCCGCAGACGAGCGACGAGATAGCCGTCACCAGGCGCTATGCGCAGGAGGCGGGGCTTGGGGTCGGCGACTCGGTGAGCTTCCGCAGCGAGGCGGACGCGGGGGCCGGGGATGCGGCCGTTGAGGCGGCGGCCAGCGACGCGGCCGGTGACGCGGCGGCCAGCGGCGCGGCCGGTGACGCGGCCGAGTCCTCCTCATCCGATGATGACATCGCGGTCGACGTGGACGTGGACACCGACACGGATGCCACCGACACGGCCGTTTTCACGCGCAAGGATTACCGTATCTCGGCCATCGTGTTGGACCCGCAGGACGTCAACGCGGGCGAGGGTACGATGTCGTTTCGCTCGGGCGGCTCGGCGCAGTACACCTTCTTCGTGACCGACGACAACGTCGAAGTCGACATCTATACCGTCGTTTACCTGGCCGTTTCTGGCGCCGATGCCCCGCTTTGCTACTCTGATGAGTACGAGTCGATGGTCACCGCGGTCAAGCAGCGCGTCGAGGACGTGCGCGAGGAGCGCCAGGCCGCCCGCGCCCAGGGCATCCGCGACGACGCCGATGCGACTATCGACGACGCCGAGGCGACCGCCAACCAGAAGCTCGCCGATGCCCAGAAAGAGATCGACGACGCGCAGGCCGAGCTTGACGACGGTGCCCGCCAGCTCGCAGAAGGCAAGCAGGAGCTGGCCGATCAAGAGGCCTCTGCCAACGAGCAGCTCGACGCCGCGCAACAGCAGATCGACGACGGCTGGGCGCAGATCGAGTCTGGCCGCGCGACTCTCGATTCAAACGAGTCCCAGCTCAAGAGCGGTATTTCTCAGATAGAATCCGGCATTGCCCAGGCCCGGGCGGCCCGTGACCCTCAGGTTGCCGCCGCCAAGCAGCAGGTCGAGGACGCCGTTGCCCAGCAGTTCGCGCAGATGCGAGAGCAGCTCGCCGCCGCCATCGCGGCCCTGGATCCGGCCGCCGAGGGCTATGCCGAGCAGCGCGCGTCGCTCGAGGCCCAGCTCGCGCAACTCTCCGCCGAGGCCGAGTCCGCCGCCAAGGCCCAGGCCTGGTCCGAGCAGTCCGCCGCCGTGACCGCCCAGGTAGATGCCGGGATCGACCAGACGGTCGCCGGCCTCGAGGCTCAGCTCGCCGACCTTAACGGCAAGCTCGCACAGCTCACGGCCGCCCGCCAGGCCCTTGACGACAACGCGGCCCAGCTCGTCTCGGCCCAGGAAACCCTGGACGAGAACCGCGCGACCGCCGCCGCCCAGATCGCCGAGGCCCGCCAGACCCTGCAGGACAGCGAGGCCGAGCTCGCCGACGGCGCCGCCCAGCTCGCCGATGCCCAGGCGACCCTCGACTCCAAGCGCGCCGAGGCCGCCGCCAAGATCGCCGACGCCCGCGCCCAGGTGGCCGACGTCGAGGACGCCACCTGGTACATCCAGGACCGCGGCGACCTGGCCAGCTATGCCTCGGTCGAGTCCGACGCCTCGTGCATCGAGGTCCTGGGCACGGTCCTGCCCATCGTCTTCTTTGTGGTCGCGGTCCTCATCAGCCTCACCACGATGACCCGCATGGTCGAGGAGGAGCGCGGCCTGATCGGCCTGTACAAGGCCCTCGGCTACAGCCGCGGGCGCATCCTCTCCAAGTACGCCAGCTACGCGGCCGCGGCGTGCCTGGTGGGAGGCCTTATCGGCGACTTTGTGGGCTTCGTTGTCCTGCCCGCCATCATCTTCACGATCTTCTCGACCATGTACGCGCTGCCTGCCTTCACCTACCACCTCGACGTCGTCTACGCCGTGGTCGCCATCGCGCTGTTCGCGGCGGGTATCGTGGGCGCGACCGTCGCCACCTGCGCGGGTGAGCTGCGCGAGGCCCCGGCGTCGCTCATGCGCCCCAAGGCGCCTAAGGCCGGCAGCCGCATTTTCCTGGAGCGCATTACCCCCATCTGGAGCCGCCTGTCCTTCCTCAACAAGGTGACCGCGCGCAACATCTTTAGGTACAAGCGCCGCTTCCTCATGACGGTCTTTGGCATCGCCGGCTGCGTGGCCCTTCTCATCTGCGGTTTTGGCATCCGAGACACCGTGATTTCCCTCTCCGAGCGCCAATACGGCGAGACGGGCGTGCTGCGCTACGACGTCATGGCCGTGACGAACACCGACGACCTGGACTCCGTGTCCGCCGACCTCGCCGCTGACCCGACCGTGACCGCAATCCAGCGCTTGCGCGTCGACAGCCTCACCGTGAGCTTTGGCGACGCGTCCGAGTCGGTGGCCCTCTACGTCGTGCCCGACGGCTGCGACCTTTCGGCCTACGTGGGCCTGGCCGACGACGCCGGCTCGTCCCTTTCTGTTGGCGAGAAGGGCTGCCTCATCACGAAGAACGCCGAGCAGGTCCTGGGCTTTAGCGCGGGCGATACCGTCCACGTCCAGGACGCCACGCTGGCCGAGGCCGACGTTGAGGTGGCAGGCGTTGCCATGAACTACCTGGGCAATTCCATGTACATGAGCGAGTCGGCCTACCGGGCGTGCTTTGGAAAGGCTGCCGAGCAAAACGGTCTTCTCGCCACGTTGTCCGGCGACGACGCGGCCCAGATCGAGTTCTGCGACGGGCTGGCCAAGGACGCGCGCCTGCTCTCCGTCACCTCGACGGCCAAGCTCGTGCGCGACTTCTCGACCTCCTTCACGCTGATCAACACCGTTGTCTACGTGGTCATTGTTCTTGCGGCGGCCCTTGCGTTCACCGTGGTCTTCACCCTGTCGAACACCAACATCTCTGAGCGCGAGCGCGAGCTGGCGACCATCAAGGTCTTGGGCTTCAAGCGCGGCGAGGTCCACGTCTACATCAATAAGGAAACCTTAATCCTTACCGGAATCGGCATTCTCGCCGGCTTGCCCAGCGGATACTTGCTTACGCGCAGCTTGACCTATGTACTTAAGATGCCGTCCTTGTACTTCGACACGATCGTTGCTTGGCCCACCTATGTCATCGCCGCGGCGCTGGCCTTTGCCTTCACGCTCATGGTCAACGTCATGACCAACCGCAGCCTCGACCGCGTTGACATGGTCGGCGCCCTTAAATCCGCGGAGTAGGGTGCGCCTGGTAGCGACACGGCGGCAATTCGTGTCTTGCAAACAAACTGAATACGCGTATACTGAATCTACTAACCACTGGTGTTGGGAGAGATCATGGCCGCTACAGTTGTAGTTTCGTCGCGCATTGATGAGGCGGTGGCCGCTCGCGTCGCAGCGCGGATCAAAGCGGAGGGCCTTACCGTTGGCGAGGTCATCAAGCGCGTTTGGGACCAAATCGCTAAGACGGGTGAGCTGCCTCAGCAGAGCGTTCAAGCCGAGGAAAACAAGGCGCTTGAAAGACTGCACAGTCTTCAGGCTCGTTTTGAGGATATGCCCGAGACTTTCAACGAGATGAGCAGGGCGCAGATGCGTGACATCCTGGGGGACCGCGATGCCTAGGGATGGCGGCAACCGGTTGCTGATCGACACTTGCGTTGCCTTGGACCTTTTGTCTGCCGGCCGCCCACAGTTCCAGGAAGCGAATAGGGTCGCAGAGCTTTGCAACGGCGGGGGAGACCTTGGGTTTATTACCGCGGGATCTATCAAAGACGCCTACTACGTGCTTTGCAAGATCTGCGGCAATGAAATGGCGCGCGAGGCCGTTGAGACTTTGATGGGTTTGTTTGTCGTTGCCCCCCTTGCCGCAGAGGAATGCGACCTTTCGCTGCGGTGCAACGAGCCAGATTTCGAGGACGGCCTTATTCGCGCCTGTGCCGAGCTCAACGATATTGATTTCATCCTTACTCGTGACGCCGCTGCGTTCAAAGGCTCGAAGGTCAGGGCCATGGATTGCGCGGATTATCTCAAGTTTGTGCGGGGATAGCTTCTCGTGGGCCCGGCGGCCCGGCCCCTGATAGACTGAGACATGCGTTGTGACTGACGGATTATCGCGGGCAACCGCGGGGGAGCAGCGCAAACATACTCAGTGCCGACCGTCTGGGCAAGCCGTTCTCTGCGCAGGGGCTGGCTTGCCTTCTTTTTTGGCGGCCTTCTACGTCTGCGTGGCGCGCGGTTCCTCTCTTGAAGGGATGTGCCAATGCAGGACCTGATCGAGCTTCTCTCCAACAACCCCTATCCGGGCCGCGGCATCGTGGTGGGCAAGGACACCGTCTACTACTGGATCATGGGCCGCAGCACCAACAGCCGCAACCGCGTCTTTGTCGAGTGCCCCGACGGCATCCGCACCGAGGCCCACAAGCCCGAGCTGCTTGAGGACCCGAGCCTGATCATCTACCACCCCGTCCGTACCATGGGCGAGAAGCTCGTGGTCACCAACGGCGACCAGACCGATACGATCGTCAACGCCGGGAGCTTCCGCGACGGCTGCATGGCCCGTGAGTTCGAGCCCGACGCGCCCAACTTCACGCCGCGCATCAGCTCGGTCATCAACGAGGACGGCTCGTTCGAGATTTCGATCCTCAAGCACCAGGCCAACGGCCGCTGCCTGCGCGAGTTCTTCGCCTACGAGGGCGCCGACGAGGGCGTGGGCTATTTCATCTCTACCTATCAGGGCGACGGCAACCCGCTGCCGACCTTTGCCGGCGAGCCTATCGAGGTCAGCCTGCCCACCCCCGACGAGGTCTGGGCGGCCCTGAACCCCGACAACAAGGTCTCCCTCTACGCCAAGCGCGGCGACGAGGTCAAGATCTACAACAAGAACCTCGGCGACTAGCTCCTTCGACTTGCGCCGCGGGGAAGAAGGAATTTTGTTCCTCAGCGCAGTTCCGCATGAGCCGAAGGCGACTAAATGTCGCCTTCGTGCGAACAGGACTGTTTGAGCATGAGGGACAAAATTCCTTCTCGCCCCGCGGAGACAACCGTTCTCACCCACCTGACGAAAGGAACCCACATGGCATCCGAGCTCGAGCTCAAGTACGGCTGCAACCCCAACCAGAAGCCCTCCCGCATCTACATGAAGGACGGCTCCGAGCTGCCCGTGACCGTGCTGGCTGGCAAGCCCGGCTACATCAACTTCCTGGACGCCCTTAACTCCTGGCAGCTCGTGCGCGAGCTCAAGGAGGCCACCGGCCTGCCCGCCGCCGCGTCCTTCAAGCACGTCTCGCCCGCCGGCGCCGCCGTTGGCCTGCCCCTCTCCGAGACCGATAAGCAGATCTACTTCGTCGACGACGAGGGCGAGCTCAGCCCCATCGCTTGCGCCTACATCCGTGCCCGCGGCGCCGACCGCATGAGCTCCTACGGCGACTGGGCCGCGCTTTCCGACGTCTGCGACGAGCGCACCGCCCTCTACATCAAGCACGAGGTCTCTGACGGCATCATCGCTCCCGGCTACACGCCCGAGGCCCTCGCGATTCTCTCCGCCAAGAAGGGCGGCAAGTACAACGTTGTACAGATCGACCCGGATTACGTTTGCCCGGCTACCGAGACCAAGGATGTCTTTGGTATCAGCTTCGAGCAGGGCCACAACTTCTTCGAGATCAACGAGGAGCTTCTCGCCGACGTCGTGACCGTCAACAAAGAGATCCCCGAGGCCGCCCGCCGCGACATGATCGTGAGCCTCATCACCTTGAAGTACACGCAGTCCAACTCGGTGTGCTACGTGAAGGACGGCCAGGCCATCGGCGTCGGCGCGGGTCAGCAGAGCCGCGTCCACTGCA
>CAVAUD010000037.1:4003-17545 GCA_963591565.1 bacterium | reverse complement strand
CTGCCTAGCTAGCTAGGACAGGCCGGGGAAGGCGACTTCCCCGGCCTTTTGTGTGCGCGGTTTTGTGCGCGCGAATGAGCGAGGTTGTTTGCGAGGCGCACCCCCATCCCCCGGACCTTGGGATGCGTGGCGCGGGCGGACGGGCTACGACTTGTCGGCGTCCAGGCCGGGCACGATGTTGCCCTCGGCGACGGCGTGGACGGCCAGCCGCAAGATGTTGTCGTATCCGGTCTTGGCGAGAATCTCGCCGATGCGGCGCTTGACGGTGCCCTCGCTCATGTAGAGCTCGGCGGCGATCTCCTTGCGGGTCTTGGCCTCGCACACCAGGCGCAGGATCTGCACCTCCACGTCGGTGAGCGCCGCCGTGCCCGAGAAGATGGAGTCGGGCGCCTTGGGGAAGGTCTGGTAGCCCGAGGCGGTGGAGCGCATGACGGCGAGAAGCTCGTCGATGCCCACGTTTTTGTACACAAAGCTGTCGACGCCGGCGTCCTTGGCCTGCTCAACGAAGGTGACCTCGGGCATGCCGGTCATGATGACCACGCGAACCTTTGGGTCGGCCTCCTTGATGCGCCGGGCCGCCACGATGCCGCTCGAGCCGTTCTCGGTGCAGACGTCCATGAGGACGAGGTCGCACCCGAGGCTGGCCGCGCGCTCGGGGGCTTCGGCGGCGTCGGCCAGGCTGGCGGCGACGTGCATGTCTGCCTGGGCGCCTATCGCGCAGGCCAGGCTCTCGCGCAGCATGGCCTGGTCCTCGACAATCAAAACCTCAATCATTGCCGTACCTCTCTTCCAACGGGTGCCTCGGCAAGAACCGTGAACCTTGGCTCGCGCACGATGGTCAGCGTGCCGTCGAGGCAGCCCATCTCCCTTCTCATACCCGTGATGCCGCCTCGCTCCTTGAGGCGCCCGGCCGGCGCGTCGCCGTCGTCGGTGACCGTGAGGCGGGCGAGCGGGGCGCCTGTCGCGCCGTCCTCGCCGTTGTCCTGCTCCAGCCCCACGTAAACGTGCTTGGCGTGGGCATGGCGGCAGGAGTTCGTGCAGGCCTCGCGGATGACCTTGGCAAACGCGACGCCCACGCGCCCCTCGGGCAGCTCGCCTCGCACCTCGACCTCAACACCCACGAGCGCAAAGGCGCCCACGATGGCCTCGAGCTCGGCCTTCGCGTCGCAGGCGGCGTCTTGGCGAAGGTCGGCCATGACCGAGGAGAGAAGCCGCTCGAGCTCGGCCACCGACTCCGGGTCGGTCCGGCCCATCTCGAGGTAGCGGTGAAGGATGGAGAGCCGCTGGCCCACGACGTCGTGGACGCGCGAGCGCATGCGCAGGTAGGCGGAGGTCTGGGCCGCGCGATCGACGTCGGCAAGGCAGGCGCGCAGCTCGTCGGCGGCGGCCTTGAGCTGGCGGTTCGTCTCGCCAAGGGCCTTGTTGGCGCGGGAGGCCTCGGTGACGTCGAGGCACACGACCTTGGTCGTGGCCGCGCGTCCCTGGGGCGCGTCTCGCACGAAGAGCCAGGTCCTGTTGTCGGGGAGGTCGACCAAGAGGTTATCGGTGCCCTGGGCAAGCTCCTCCGGCGCGCCGAGCAGCCTCGCCTCGGTGGTGAGGCTGCGGCCGAGCTCGGCGAGCTTGGGCCACAGCCGGCTTTGGTCGCCAAGGTCGCAGGGCAGGCCAAGCGCCGTGAGGCACTCGCGCATCTGCGTGTTCATGAAGGTGGAGCCGCCCGCCGCGCCAATGAACAGCACGCCCACGGGCATGCCCATCAGCGCCTCTGAGCAGCTAAGGTCCGAAAGCCCCTCCGAGCGCCTCACCAGGTCGCGCGAGATGCCGCAAAGGCCCCGGAACAAAAACCAGGCGATGTCGAGAAGGGCCACCAGGTTCCATGCCGGCCCCATCGCCAGAATCGCCGCCGGCGTGCACAGGGCCATGAACAGGGCGTCGACGAGGTGGTCGGGCCTGCGCATGCGAACGGCGGCAAAAATGCCCACGGCCGCAAAGGCGGCGTTTGACCAGAGGATCCAAAACGCGCTCGACGAGGCCAGCGCCCAGGCCAGCACCGCCTTGCCGATAAGCCCGGCCCCGACGGTGAGGACGAGCGCCTGCGCCAGGTGGAGCAGCGCCGCGGCCTCGATTGCGCAAGACAGCCGCCTTGACCTGGGCTCCGTTTGAAACGCGACCAAGAAAAGGTGAACGACCTGCAGGCTCGTGCTCACGAACTCGCCGGCCACCACGAGCACGAGGCAGGCCTCGTTGAGAAGAAGCGTGCTCATGCGTCGCCACCGCCCCTCACGCGGGCGACGAGCGAGAGCGACCCCACGTCGCCGGTGAGCGAGTAGATGACGTCGCAGGTGTCCAGGCGCTTGCGCAGGGCCTGCGTCCTTCTCCGCGAACCCAGGTCCTCCTCGTCGTCGGACTGCAGGTTGGCGCGCAGCTCGACCATGCCGTCGTCCCTCTCGCCGAGGTGGTAGATGAGGGCGGGGGAGGCGCAGTCGAAGGCCATGGCGGCCATGTCGTAGATGCAGTCGTAGAGGGTGCTGGCCTGCTGGGCGGCCACGGGGCGGCTCAGGGTGGTGATGGCGGCGCAGTCGATGCCCACGGCGCGAAGGTCGCAGGCCAGCTCGTTGGCGATGAGGCGGATGCGGTCGCGGTCGAGCTCGGGGTCGGCGGCCTCGGCGAGCACGAGCGAGCCCTTGCGCTTGCAGTAGGCGACGAGCATGCGGGCGCGCTCGAGCTGGCGCCGGCGGGCGACGGGGTCTTTTGGCAGGGTCTTTAGCAGCGTCGTGACCTCGGACATCGATGTGGAGAGGGCGCGGTCTACGTCGTCCACCAGGGCCGACTCCGCCTCGAGGCCCGCGAGAAGCTCGGCGAGCTCGCGGTCGTGCTCGAGGGTCTGGCGGTCGCGCTCGAGCTCTGCCGCGCGCCTCTCGAGCTTGCGGTTGAGCCTGCGAAGCGGCCCCATGTCCTGGGTGAGCAGCGCCATGCCGCCCGAGAGCGGCCAGCTGACGAACTGCGCGTCCGCCAGGCCGGGTAACGTGAACGAGGCCGGCTCTTCGGGGCTCATGCGCGCGACGACCTCGGGGCGCAGCGGCTCGGCGACCTGTGTCTTGCGAAAGAGGCTTCCTTCGCGCGAGACGATCTTGAGGTCGAACGGCAGGCTGTCGAAGACCTTGTTGAACGATCGCGTCGAGGGAATGAGCCCCAGGTCAAGGCAGAGTTCCAGCACCACCATGACGAGGATGCCGTAGACGAGCGAGAAGTTGAGGGAAGACGCCAGCGGCATCTGGAGCGCGTAGGCGGCGAAGTAGAGCAGCCCGGCCACGGCCACCGCGGCCGCAGGCACCACGAGGCTGCGCAGGGAGTTTCTGCTCGATCGCCACAAGACGCAAAAGAAGGCGAGGTAGTACAGGGCGCTGTAGGCGAAGAACACGTAGTAGGCGGGGCCGTAGGAGTAGGTGCCCACGATGCCCGGGGTGGGCGTCTCGAAGGTGAAGAACAGCTGGTGGAGGTCGTTGGTGAGGGCAAGCGACGAGAGCGTTATGCCGAGCGCGACGGCCGCGAGGGTCAAAGGCGTGCGCCGCCGGCCCAGCTCGACGCCGGCCGAGCGCAGGGCGCACGAGAGGCACAGCGGCGGGACGAGCGCCATGGGGACGTAGTAGCTGTACCAGAGGTAGCGCTCGAGCGTGAGGTTGCTCGTGTTCCACTTGATGGTCACGGCCAGAAGCCACAGGGTGAGCGTCACGGCGACGGCGGCGAGGCGGCGAGAAACCCGCGGGTCGAGGCAGCGCAGGTAGGCCATGACGCCCCAAAGCGAGAAGACCACGCCAAAGACGCAGTTCAAGGCAGTGCGGTCGATGGCGACGCTTAAGGCGTCCTGTGCCTGCCCGGGTGCCGCGGGCGGCGTCGCCGGCCAGGCCAGCGCAAGCGCGACGGCGGCCGCGAGCCAGCAGCCCGCGATAAGAGCGCAGGCCACGAACAGCTGCCCGCGGTGCTTTCGCGTGAAGACGCGCAGGACCGACCCGTTCGACATGCGCACCACCTCCCCCTGCCCAAAAGCTTAAGAGGCCGCAGCACCTTGCGCAAGGACACGCGTCCCATTCTTGCCGAGCGGCGCGGGGGCGGGTGATTAAGGGGCGCGGCATCGTTCACACGTCTTTGGCATATGCCTTCTCAGCACGTTAAATATTACCGTGCGTTAAACGCTATACTTAACACGCAGGAATACTTAACGCTTGCAAAGGGCAAACGGGGAGGCTGTGAGACTATGGTGACGGGGCAATACCTTACGATGGGCGAGGCGTCAAAGGCGCTGGGGCTCACTAAGGCGCGTATCTCCCAGCTGGCCTCTGCGGGCACGCTCGATGCGGCTATGGTCGGCGGGAGAAAGCAGGTAACGGCGGCATCGGTTGCGCGCTACGCTTCGTGCAGGCGTGCGGCGGGGCGCGCCTCGGTCTCCTCGGAAGGCACGCAGATGATGCTTATGGCGGCGGACCACGAGGTCGCCCGCCTG
The DNA here is from genome assembly GCA_963591565.1 of bacterium. Taxonomy (GTDB): domain Bacteria; phylum Actinomycetota; class Coriobacteriia; order Coriobacteriales; family Atopobiaceae; genus Paratractidigestivibacter. The sequence goes on along the minus strand of CAVAUD010000037.1, from coordinate 13,047 downwards.
TCGTACGATCCAAATCGCGAGTTGCCCTTCGCCGTCAAGGAGGTCCTTGACCCCTCGCGCATGCCTCTGGGTACAGTGACTGGCGGCGGCTTGGTAAGGAAACGCGAGTTCAACGACTGGTGGGAGCACCGCTCCATCCCCGACACGCGCCCGATGCTTCTGGCCAAGAAGGCCGAGCTGGGCATAGGCGCCGTGGGCGAGATCGCGCTCAGAAGCTACGGCCTGTCCCTCTCCGACTGCTATTGGTTGCTGCCCGACGATGCGGCCTTGAGCTGGGAGAGCCTCAACTACTTCGAGAACGACTTCGACGGCTCGGGAAGCGCCGAGGGGGCGTGGCTCGCCAATGTCGGCCTAAACTCGCCGGACAACACGTCCGAGGGCGAGCTTCCAAAACGTTGGGTCATACGCAATGGGCGGCGCTGCCTGCTCAAAGGCTCGGGCTTTGATGACCAGCGTCCCTACAACGAGTGCGTCGCAACGGCGCTTCATCGGCGTCTTCTCGACTCGGGCGATTATGTCTCCTATGAACTTGTCGGCGGCACGCCCTCCGGCGTTGCCTGCGCGTGCCCCAACTTCTTGAGCGGCCGCGAGGAGTACATTCCGGCGGTTTATCTTAAGCAGAGCATGGGCAACGTGCGCGGCTCGTCGACCTATGACCGCCTCTGCCGCTATGCCGGGCGCCTCGGCGCAGACGAGCAGGCCGTGCGCGAGGGTATCTGCAAGATGCTCGTTTGCGACTCCGTCATCGCCAACACCGACCGTCACTGGCGCAACTTCGGCTTTATCCGCGACGTGGATACCCTTGAGCTGAGAATCGCCCCCGTTTTCGATACGGGCAACTGCCTGTGGTACGCCAAGACGGCGCAGGAGGTCGAGGCCGGCGACTGGACGTTTTTGGCGCGCCCCTTTGGCCCGGAGCCCGAGCGTCAGCTGGCCCTGGTGGACCGGGCCGGTTGGTTCGATCCGGCCAGGCTCGACGGGTTTCTCGACCAGGCGATGGAGATTCTCTCTGGTAGCGCCCACGCGTCCGAGCCGGTGAGAAGGGCCTTTATCGAGCAGGGCCTGTCTCGCCGCATCGCGGACGTCACCGCCGTCATGCGCGTCCTGGCCCTGCGCTAAGCCCGCGTAAACGCAAAAGAGCTGCCGGGTCGAAAGGACCGGGCAGCTCTCCCTCTCCGCGACCTATTCCCCTCGCGGGGTTCCCAGAAGGTCGACGGGCTCATCTTATCATGCGCCGGGTGCGTGCTCCAAAAACGGGGCTCGTCGGTATTTGCAGCGATTTTCTGCTCCTGATTTGGCGTTCGTCGGTACTATTTGGGCTCGTGCGTGGGATGGACTCGACAGTCCTTTCATAAAACCGCAGGTCAACTACTTGTGATTTTCTCGCTTAACGGAGAAGACCTTCCCAAGGTACCGACGAGCGCTAAATCGGGAGCACTTTTTCGCGAGAAGTACCGACGAGCGGCAAATCCGGAGCACGGGGCACCCCCGGCACCCCCGCGGCCCTGCCCGGCACCCCCGCGCGGCATGTCTCGGCATGAAAAAGGCCGCCCGCGTGCTGCGGACGGCCTGGGGAAGTGCGATTTCGCGCGGCGCCGTGCGGGCGTCAGTCCTTCTCGCCGGACAAAGAGGCGAAGAACGTCGCGTGGTCGAAGACCTCCTTGATGGTCTTGCCGTTGACGAAGGCCAAGGACAGGAACTCGTCGACCGTGGGGACCAGCTCGGAGCAGTCGACGAAGTGGTTCTTCTCGTTGCGGCGGCTGGTGTCCTGCGCGCGCCAGGACTCGTAGTTCACGTCGGTCAGGTAATAGACCGAGGAGTCGATCTTCATGTAGACCGAATGGTTGCAGTGCAGGTATTCGGCGAGCTCGTCGTAATTGATGTCGAGGGCCTCTGCGGCTTTCTTACCCATGGCAGTTCCTTTCTGTTGAACGACCAGTCTGGCGATAGGAAGAATATAACCCGCGCGCCCAAAAGTTAGACGGATGTTTTGGATTTGTACGGTAAGCGCGAGCTTGCTCCGGCCAGTGGTGGTTCGCGGACCGCCTGCTTGCCGCCGCCGGTTTTAGCCGAGAAGGACGGCGAGAAGCTCGTCCGGCGTGTCTACCAGGACTTTTGCGCCCTGCTCGACGAGCCATGCCCGGTCGCGGAAGCCCCAGGTGCAGGTCACGCAGTCGCAGCCGAGGTTCGCCGCCGTCGCGAGGTCGACCTCCGAGTCGCCGACGTAGGCGATGCGGGTCGCGGCGGTTGCCGGGTCGGCCGCCGGGTCGGCCGTCGGGTCGCCCGCCGCGCCGGCGACCCCCATGCGCCCCAGCGCCGCGAGCACCATGTCGGGCGCCGGCTTCTTGCGGATGCCCGCGGCCTCGTTCTCTCCCATGACGCAGTCGAAGGCGCCCGGGAAGGTCTGCTCGATGATCGTCTGCACCGCGAAGTCGGCCTTGTTCGAGACCACGGCGACGTGCGCCCCGGCCGCCCGCAGCGCCGCCACGACCTCGACCATCCCGGCGTAGGGCGCCGTGTGGTCCATCGAGTGCTCGGCGTAGTCTGCCTTGAAATCCGAGAAGACCTTCTCGTATAAAGCCTGGTCGCAGGCCTCGCCCGCGCAGATGCGGATGAGGCGCGCGATCCCGTTTCCCGTGGCCAGGCGCACCTCGTCGCGAGACCTTCTCGCCAAACCGTTGGCGACAAGCGCCCGGTTGACGCTGAGGTAGAGGTCCTCGAGCGTGTCCAGCAAGGTCCCGTCCAGGTCGAAGACGACCGTCTTGTATGCCATCTGGCGCATCTCCTTCTGTTGCGAATTGGGTTCAGCTTAACACTGCCGCCGACATGGGGGTTGTTGGCGGTGTACAATCCCAAAGCCGTGTGCCGAGGTGCCGTCTACGCCCCGGCGCCGTCTTGCAGTTTGGCTGTCCGTCACGGCACGGGACAGCAAAGACGAAAGGATTCACATGCCCTTCTCCATGCACACCCACACCTGCGGCGAGCTGCGCCCCGAGCACATCGGCCAGACCGTCACCCTCACCGGTTGGGTTTGGCACCGCCGCGACCACGGCGGCCTTATCTTCATCGACCTGCGCGACCGCGCGGGCGTGACGCAGATCTCCTTCGACCCCGAGCACTCCGGCGGCACCGCTTTCCACGCGGCCGAGGACGTGCGCTCCGAGTGGCCGATCAAGGTCACCGGCACCGTGCGCGAGCGCCCCGAGGGCCAGGACAACGAGAAGCTGGCCACCGGCCACATCGAGGTTTTGGTCTCCGAGCTCGAGGTTCTCAACACCTCCAAGACGCCGGCCTTCCAGATCGAGGACCACGTCGACACCTCCGAGGACGTGCGCCTGCGCTACCGCTACCTCGACATCCGCCGTCCCAAGATGGCCTCTAACCTCAAGCTTCGCAGCGATTTGACCTTCGCGATCCGCCAGGCCTTCCACGACGCCGAGTTCACCGAGGTCGAGACCCCCTGCCTCTTCAAGTCCACGCCCGAGGGCGCCCGCGACTTCCTCGTTCCCTCCCGCATGCAGCCGGGCCACTTCTACGCCCTGCCGCAGTCCCCGCAGCTCTTGAAGCAGCTCCTCATGATCGGCGGCGTCGAGCGCTACTACCAGGTGGCCAAGTGCTTCCGCGACGAGGACCTGCGCGCCGACCGCCAGCCCGAGTTCACCCAGGTCGACGTCGAGATGTCCTTCGTCGACCAGGACGACGTCATGGGCTGCATCGAGAGCGTCCTTGGCCAGGCCTTCGAGGCCATGGGCGTCCACATGGAGCTGCCGCTGCGCCGCATCGACTACTGGGACGCCATGGACACCTACGGCTCCGACAAGCCCGACACCCGCTACGGCATGGAGCTGCACGACGTCACCCCGATCTTCAAGAACTCCAAGTTCAAGCTGTTCGCGAGCGCCGCTGCGGACGAGAAGACCTTCGTCAAGGCGATCAACGCCAAGGGCGCGGGCCTGTGGCCGCGCGCGCAGATCGACCGCTTGGCCGACGTGGCGGCCGGCTTCGGCGCCAAGGGCCTGGCCTACATCGCCTTCCGCGAGGACGGCTCGGTCACCAGCCCGATCGTCAAGTTCTTCTCCGACGAGGAGATGGAGGGCCTGCGCGCCGAGATGGGCGTCGAGCCGGGCGATCTCGTTATGTTCGCCGTCGAGAGCCGCCTCGTGGCCGACGAGATCCTGGGCGGCATGCGTCGCCACATGGCCGACGCGCTCGAGCTCCCGCGCGAGGGCCACGACTTCCTCTGGGTCGTCAACTTCCCGCTTTTCCACTGGGACGAGGACACCAAGAGCTACCAGGCCGAGCACCAGCCCTTCACCCTGCCGACCGAGACCGACCCCGAGAAGATCATGGCCGACCCGCTGGCCGTGGGCTCCTACACCTACGACTTCGTCATGGACGGCTTCGAGGCCGGCGGCGGCGGCATGCGTATCCACAACGCCGAGATGCAGATGGCCATCCTCAAGATGCTGGGCTTCACCGAGGAGGGCGCGCGCGAGCAGTTCGGCTTCCTGCTGGACGCCCTGGCCTTCGGCGCGCCCCCGATGGGCGGCTTTGCCCTGGGCCTCGACCGCGTGTGCATGCTGCTGACCGGCAGCGACTCGATCCGCGAGGTCATGGCGTTCCCCAAGACGAGCTCCGGCTCCGACATGATGAGCGACGCCCCCTCCGAGGTCAGCATGAAGCAGCTCAAGGAAGTTTCCCTGCGCCTGCTTTAGGTCTTTGACCTGCGCTTAGTTGCTTGACGGCCGCCCCGCACCCGCGGGGCGGCTTTTTTGTTGCGCGGGGCCCCATAAATCAGGTAATTGCGAAAAGCGGACGCGGAATTGCGAGTTGGCGAGTAGCCGGGGCTTTTTGGCGACAAAAGGCCAGTTGGCGAGAAGGCAAAACGGGGGTCTACTCGTAGGTTCGCAATTCCGCGTCCGCTTTTCGACAATAGGGTCCGGCGTCGGCGCTTGAAGCCCCTTGGCGCGGCGAGAAAAACCTTGACATGCCAATGAAATGGCGTAGGCTCTTGCCTTGGCAATAATTGGCATCGCAAGGAGTTTCCTATGCCCGAACCCATCCAGAAGCGGCGCGGCCGGTCGCTGTACGACTTCCACATGGTCATCTACCGGCTCTTCCAGGCGCAGCGCGCCTACCTGCGCCCGCGCATCACCGGCCTCGGCATGGGCCCCGGCCAGCCCAAGCTCGTCGTCTACGTCGCGCTCCATGGCCAGGCCACCCAGCGAGAGATAGCCGATTTCTTTGAGATGGACCCGGCGACGGCCTGCCGCATGCTCGAGTCCCTCGAGCGCGAGGGACTGGTCGAGAGCCGCACCGGCGCCGACCGCCGCAAGAAGGAGTACGTCGCCACGCCGCGCGGCCGCCAGGTCGCCGCTGCCTGGGACGCCTGTTGCGACGAGCAGCAGTCGGTCCTGCTCGAGGGCTTCTCGGCCGAGGAGCGCGAGCAGTTCCGCAGCTACCTGCGCCGCGGCTACGAGAACCTCGCCCGCGCCGCCTACGGCCACGAGGCGGTGGGCCTCGATGACTGACATCCAGTGGCTCGCCAAGAGCTTTGGCCCGTACCGCCGCGACGTTCTTCTCGCCTGCTTGTTCATCTGCATCGAGACCTGCCTTGAGCTGCTCATTCCCGTGCTCATGTCGTTCGTCATCGACGACGGCGTGCTGGCGGGCGACGCGGGGGTCGTCTGGGGCTGCGGCGCGGCGATGCTCGCGTGCTCGGTCGCGGCCCTGCTCTTTGGCCAGGGCTTCGCGCGCTTCTCGGCCCGCGCGACCACGGGCCTGGGCGCCAACATCCGCCGCGAGGAGTTCGCCCGCGTACAGGCCTACGCCTTCGAGAACCTCGACCACTACGACGCGTCGACCCTGGTCACGCGCATGACGACCGACGTCACGGTCATCCAAAACGCCATGGTCAACGGCTTTCGCCCGCTGATGCGCAGCCCCATCATGCTGCTCATGGGCCTCGCGATGAGCTGCTTCATGTCGCCCGAGCTGGCCGTCGTCTTCTTCGTCGTCCTGCCGTTCCTCGCCGTGGCGCTCTTCCTCATCGTGCGCCACGTCGGCCCCCTCTACCGCGTGCTGCAGCGCACGATGGACTCGCTCAACGACGCCCTGCAAGAGGACCTCGTGGGCATCCGCGCCATCAAGGCCTACGTGCGCGAGGGCCACGTCTCGGCACGCTTTGCCCAGGTCAACGGCGCGCTGGCAGACACGGCGACCCGCACCTTCAAGGGAGCCGTCCTCAACACGCCGGTCTTCCAGCTGTCGATGTACGTCTCGGCCACGGCGCTTCTGTGGTTCGGCGGCAACCTCATCCTCGAGGGGCGCCTCCAGGTGGGCACCCTCACGGGCTTCATGAGCTATGTCCTTCTCGTCATGAACTCGCTGATGATGATCTCGAACGTGTTCCTGCTGCTCGCGCGCGCCCTGACCAGCATCGAGCGCATCCGCGAGGTCGAGGACGAGGTCCCGGCCATCGCGTCGCCGGCGGCGGACGTGGCCGTGCGCGAGGTCGCCGACGGCTCGGTGGAGTTCCGCGCCGTCGACTTCAAGTACAGCGCCGCAGCCGAGAAGAACGTGCTCGCCGGCATCGACCTGCGCTTTGACGCGGGTTCCACGGTGGGCATCCTCGGCGGCACCGGCTCGGGCAAGACGACCCTCGTGCAGCTCATCGCGCGCCTCTACGACGCGAGCGCGGGCCAGGTCCTCGTCGGCGGCCGAGACGTGCGCGACTACGACCTGTGCGCCCTGCGCGATGCCGTGGGCATCGTGCTTCAGACAAACGTGCTGTTCTCGGGCACCGTCCGCGACAACCTGCGCTGGGGCGACCCTAAGGCCACCGACGATGAGCTTCTCGCCGCCTGCCGCCTGGCCTGCGCCGACGAGTTCCTTGACCGGATCGGCGGCCTCGACGGCGACCTGGGCCAGGGCGGCGTCAACGTCTCGGGCGGGCAGAAGCAGCGCCTGTGCATCGCGCGGACCCTGCTCAAGCACCCGCGGGTCCTCGTCTTCGACGACTCGACGAGCGCCGTCGACATGGCGACCGACGCGAAGATCCGCGCGGGCCTGGCCGGCCTTTCCGGCATGACGAAGATCGTCATCGCCCAGCGCGTGGCCTCGGTCAAGGACGCCGACAAGATCGTCATTCTCGACGACGGACGGGTCCACGCGGTGGGAACCCACGCCGAGCTTCTCGCCAACGACTCTATCTACCAGGAACTTTGCGAATCCCAGGGGGTGTGCTAAATGGCCGGTAAGGGAGGCGCGCCCAAGCGCCCGCAGGACCTGCGCCGCACGGTGCGCAGACTTCTGACCTACATGGGCCACGCCAGGTACCAGCTGCTCGCCGTGGCCGTGCTGGTCACGCTCTCGGGCGCGGCCAACCTGGTGGGCACCTACATGATCAAGCCCGTCGTGAACGCGGTGGGCGAGGGCGACTACCAGCGCTTTGTTGGCCTTGTGGTGACGACGGGCGTCGTTTACGCGGTGGGCGTGGCGTCGGCCGCGGGCTACACGCAGGTCATGGTGCGGGCGGCCCAGAAGGTCGTCTTCGACATCCGCCGCGACCTCTTCGAGCACCTGCTGGGCCTGCCGCTGTCGCACTTCGACTCGACGCGCCACGGCGACGTGATGAGCCTGTTCACCAACGACGTCGACACCGTCTCCGAGGCCCTCAACAACAGCTTCGCCGGCGGCGTCCAGGCGCTCATCCAGACCGTCGGCACCTTTGTTTTGCTGCTGGTTCTCGACTGGCGGCTCACGCTGGTGACCTTCGTCTGCGACGTCGTGATCGTCGCCTACGTGCGCCTGGCCGGGCAGCGCAGCCGCGGCTACTTCAAGGCGCAGCAGGAGACCCTGGGCGCCCTTGACGGCTACGTCGAGGAGATGTGCGCAGGTCAGAAGGTCGTCAAGTCCTTCAACCACGAGGCGGCGGCCCTTGCCGGCTTCGAGACCTTGAACGACGACCTTCGCGAGACGGGCACGACGGCCCAGGCCTACGCGTCGACGATGGTGCCGGCGACGGTCTCGGTGAGCTACGTGAACTACGGCGTGGTCACCGTGGCGGGCGCGCTGCTCGCGCTCTCTGGGTCCATGGACGTGGGCAGCCTGGCCTCCTACCTGGTGTTTGTTCGCCAGGCGTGCCAGCCGCTCGTCCAGCTGACGCAGCAGGGCAACTTCCTTCTCACCGCTTTGGCGGGCGCCGAGAGGATCTTCTCGGCCATGGAGATCGAGCCCGAGGTCGACGAGGGTGAGGTCACGCTGGTGAGGTCGACCGCGCACGCCGAGCGCACCGCCTCGGGCGCCGACGGCTGGGCCTGGCGCATCGACGGCGAGGACGTGCCCTTGGCCGGCGACGTGCGCTTCTACAACGTCGACTTTGGCTACGTGCCGGGAAAGCTCGTGCTCAAGGACCTGTCGCTGTTTGCCAAGCCGGGGCAGAAGATCGCCTTCGTGGGCTCGACGGGCGCGGGCAAGACGACCATCACGAACCTGATCAACCGCTTCTACGAGGTAAACGACGGCGTCATCACCTACGACGGCATCGACGTGCGCGACATCTCCAAGGCGTCGCTGCGCCAGAGCCTGGGCATCGTGCTTCAGGACACGCACCTGTTCGCCGGCACGATCGCGGACAACATCCGCTTTGGCAAGCTCGACGCGACGGACGAGGAGGTCGTGGCCGCGGCAAAGATCGCGAGCGCCCACGGCTTCATCAGCCGCTTGCCGCAGGGCTACGCGACGCCCGTTGTGGGCGACGGCGGCAACCTCAGCCAGGGGCAGCGCCAGCTCATCGCCATCGCGCGCGCGGCCATCGCCGACCCGCCGGTCTTGATCTTGGACGAGGCCACGAGCTCGATCGACACGCGCACCGAGGCGCTTATCCAAAAGGGAATGGACGCCCTGATGGCGGGCCGCACGACCTTCGTCATCGCGCACCGCCTGTCCACCGTGCGAAACGCCGACGCGATCATGGTCCTGGACCACGGCAAGATCATCGAGCGCGGCACCCACGACGAGCTTTTGGCCCGCCGCGGGGAGTA
>CAVAUD010000037.1:0-3803 GCA_963591565.1 bacterium | reverse complement strand
AGGCCCGGCCAATCCGCTTCGATTGGCCGGGCCTTTTGCCGTCTCTATGGGGTTGGAAACGCCGGGCGACTCCACTGACGCCCCGCCGCTAGAACTCCTTGTCCAGCCGCTTGCGGATCGTCAAATACTCCGTGACCAGCAGCAACAAGAGGATCGCCATCGAAACCAGGCTGCCCACCACGGCGCCCGAAAGCCCCGAGAAGTTGACCAGCAGCATCGCGATCGGCAGCGCGAACACGAACGCGATGAGGTAGAGCTTCGTGACCTCGCCCTGCGCGCGCAGCACGGTGATGATCTGGTACAAGAAGTCGATGCACGCGCACACGCCGCCGGTTGCCACCATGACAAAGACGAGCGGGCGGAACTGCTCGAAGTCCAGGCCGTACATGATGCCCAGAAGCGGGATGCCCAGCGTGCCCATAAACAGCGCCATCGCCGCCGTGATCAGCGCCACGACCCCGATCATGGCCAGGACAAGCAGGTCGAAGCGGCGGTGCTTGTCGGGGTCGTCCCAGATCTTGGCCAGGCGCACGAGCTGCGGCTTATAGATAAAACCTGCAACCATCAGGATCGAGTGCGCCGGGAAATACATCGCGTTGTAGTACAGCTGGTTGTCGTAGGAAAGGCTGCCTTCCATCGCGAACTTGGGCACCGAGTCGATCACGTTGTACAAAAACAGCGCGATGAACAGCGGCCAGCACTGGACAAAGAGGTCCTTCACGCCGCGGGTGCTCGCCGGGAAGCTCTTGTCGGTCTCGAAGTAGGCAAGCGGGATGCTGAGAAGAACGAGGCTCGCCACGGCCGCGATCGCCATCGCGAAGCTGGCGAAGACGAGGTTTCGCGTCAGGAAAAGCACTACGAAGAAGGCGATGAACGACCCCGCGCAGCGGATGGCCTGCGAGAGTCCGGCCAGGTAGAGCTTGTCCTTTTGCTGCAGACGCCCCTCGTAGACGTCGGCCAGGCCGTCGACGGCGCGAAAGCACAGCACGCCCATGCAGATCGAGACCATCGGCTCGGCGTAGCCCCTCAGGCGGCAGTACGCGAAGCCCACGACGAGCATCGCCGCGCAGGTGATGGCGCGGTGAATCTGGTAGTCGTAGAACGACTGCATCTCGTCGAGGTCAGAGACCTGGTAGGTGCGCGCGCCAAAGTTGGCGAGAAACAACAGCAGCGTGCCGATGGTGAAGGCCATCGAGAAAAGGCCGGCCTGCTCGGCGCCCGCGAACCACGTGCAGACCATGGTGAGCAGCGGGAACAGGGCGCCCCACGCGGCCTGGCCGGCGGTGTTCAAGACGTAGTCGCGCGTCGTCTGGTGGGCGAGGTACTGCTCGGTCTGCTCGGAGAGGCCGCCGCCAAAGATCGAGCCGATCAGGCGGTTCCACCAGTTGTTGACCTGCCTGCTGAGAAACCCGGGCTGCTTGTCGGCCTTTTTCTTTTCCTGCGGGCGCTTGACGCCGTAGCGCGGGGCGGCGGGGGAGTGCGCGGCCGGGGCCTGGCCGGCGGCGTTCGCGCGCCCGCCGGCGACGCGGCCCGCGGGTGCCTTCGTGCTCGCGGCGCCCTTCGCCCCGGCGGCGCCCTTCGCCCCGGCGGCGCTCGCCTTCCGTCGCCCAACCCCGACGGTTACCTGTTTCTTCTTGAACGGGTTCTCAAGCATGCTCTCGTGCTCTTTTCTCGGCGTGTCATCTGTACGTTTAAGCTCAATATTGTATCGCAGCGCCCTTCTCGCCACCTGCGCATCGTCGCGACCCTGCGCAAAAGCAGCGTGAACAATCAGTTTCGTGAACGGCGGAATTTTGTCGGTCAGAGGCTTTCGCGCTATCTTATTACTGACTAAATAGGCGAAAACGGCTGCGTTTTGGCCATCCGGAGGGGAGAGACGTTGACAAAACAGCTCACCGTTGAGGAAACCGCGGCGCTCAGCGCGCTGCAGGGCGTCGATGTTCCAGAGCAGATCCGCAACAACATGGCGCTGTTCCTGCGCCTGGTCAGGAAGGTCCTCGAGGAGGCCGACCAGGACCTGCGCGCGATCTTCGACGTGCTTTTGTTCGACGCGATCGGCATGAACGAGGAGAGCGACCTGGGCGCCGAGGACAGCGAGTCCTTGAACGACATCGCCTCGATCATCAACGAGCTGGACGAGAAGAACACGACGCTGCTCATGCGCGCCTTCGTGACCTTCTTCCACCTGGCCAACATCTGCGAGGAGAACTACCGCGTGGGGTCGCTGCGCGTGCGCGAGTCCGAGGTGTCGATCGACGCCGAGGCCGACCCGATCAACGACATCACCGAGGCCTACCGCCAGCTCGTCGACGAGTGCGGCCGCGGCAAGGCAAACGCCCTGCTCCAGCGCCTGGAGTTCCGCCCCGTCTTCACCGCCCACCCCACCGAGGCGCGCCGTAAGGCCGTCGAGGGCAAGATCCGCCGCATCTCGGCCCTGCTCGAGAAGCACGAGGGCCTGGGCGGCGTCGCCGCGCTCGAGAACGAGCGCATGCTGCTGCAGGAGATCGACGCGCTCTTCCGCACGAGCCCCATCGCGCACAAGAAGCCGACCCCCGTTGAGGAGGCCGATACCATCATCGACATCTTCGACAACACCCTCTTCGAGATGGTGCCCGAGGTCTACCGCCGCTTCGACGACTGGGAGCTCGGCGAGAAGGCCGGCACCGTCCCGCCCGTGTGCCCCGCGTTTTTCCACCCCGGCAGCTGGATCGGCTCGGACCGCGACGGCAACCCCAACGTCACCGCCAAGGTGAGCCGTGCGGTGGCCGAGAAGTTCCGCACCCACATGCTGGAGGCCCTGGCCGAGTCCACGCACTTCATCGGCCGCAACCTCACGATGGACGCCATCTCGACCGAGCCCTCGGCCAAGCTGCAGAACCTCTGGAGCCACCAGTGCGAGATGAGCGAGGCCATCACCGACCGCGCCATGGGCATCTCGGCCTCCGAGCTGCACCGCGCCTGCATGCTGGTCATCGCCGAGCGCCTGCGCGCCACGATCGACCGCACGGCCGACATCATGTACGAGAACTGCGACGAGTACATCTCTGACCTGCGCGTTGTTCAGGAGTCGCTGGCCGGCGCGGGTGCCGCCCGCACGGCGTACGGCCCGGTGCAGAAGCTCATCTGGCAGGCCCAGTCCTTTGGCTTCCACATGGTCGAGATGGAGTTCCGTCAGCACTCCGTGGTGCACAGCCGCGCGCTGGCAGACATCAAGGAGCACGGCCGCTGGGGTGAGCGCGGAGAGCTCTCGGCCATGACGCACGAGGTGCTGGACACCTTCCGCGCCATCGGCCAGATCCAGCGCAAGAACGGCGTGGACGCCGCCCGCCGCTACATCATTTCCTTTACTAAATCGGCTCAGAACGTCGCCGACGTCTACGAGCTGGCCCGCCTTGCCTTCGCGCACGAGGACGACGTGCCCGTGCTCGACGTCATCCCGCTGTTCGAGCAGCTCGAGGACCTTCTCGGCGCCGTCGACACCTTGGACGAGATGATCAAGCTCCCCGAGGTCCGTCGCCGCTTGGCCGAGACGGGCGGACGTCTCGAGGTCATGCTCGGCTACTCCGATTCCTCGAAGGACGCCGGCCCCACCTCGGCGACGCTTGCCCTGCACGAGACGCAGGCCGCGATCGCCAAGTGGGCGGACGCCAACGGCATCGACCTGATCCTCATGCACGGCCGCGGCGGCGCCGTGGGCCGTGGCGGCGGCCCCGCTAACCGCGCGGTCCTCTCGCAGCCCAAGGGCTCGGTCAACTGCCGCTTCAAGCTCACCGAGCAGGGCGAGGTCATCTTCGCGCGCTACG
>CAVAUD010000036.1:0-17930 GCA_963591565.1 bacterium | reverse complement strand
TCGCGGAGTTGACCTCCTCGATGGTGCCGTCGATCTGCAGGCCGTTGTGGTCGACGACCAGGCACAGGTTGTCCAGGCCCTGGTTGCCGGCGAACATCGCGGCCTCCCAGACCTGGCCCTCCTCGATCTCGCCGTCGCCCAGGATGGCGTAGGTGCGGTAGGTGTCGCCCCAGTGCTTGGCGGCCAGCGCCATGCCCACGGCGGCGCTCACGCCCTGGCCCAAAGAGCCCGTCGACATATCGACGCCGGGGGTGTCGTTCATGTTGGGGTGGCCCTGCAGGCGGCTGCCCACGTGGCGCAGGGTCTCGAGCTCCTCCACCGGGAAGAAGCCGCGGTGCGCCAGCACCGAGTAGAGCAGCGGGGCGGCGTGGCCCTTGGACATGACCAGGCGGTCACGGTTGGGGTCCTTGGGGTTTTGCGGGTCGACGTTCATGTCCTCGAAGTACAGGTAGGTGAGGATATCGGCCGCGGAAAGAGAACCGCCCGGGTGGCCCGCCTTGGCCGCGTGGACACCGATGACGATGCCCTTGCGCACCTCGTTGGCAATCCGGCGAAGCTCTTCGTCAGTCATGTTGCCCCTTTCATACTTTCTTGATTTGAATACTCGCTCATAACGTTCGAGCAGAAACATCCTAACAGTCGCGTCGGCCCTCCGCACGGGAGGGCCGACACATGCTTTCAAAATCACGCAATCTAGCTGCGCGGCGTTGAGGGCGCGGCCCGGCGCCAGGCCTTACTGGGCGGCGACGACCTTGGCCCAGTCGGCGTCGAAGGAGGCCATGCCCTGGTCGGTCAAGGGGTGCTTGAGGCACTTCTTGAGCGCGCCGAAGGGAACGGTGGCGATGTCGGCGCCCATGAGGGCGGCCTGGGTCACGTGGTTGGGGGTGCGCACCGAGGCGGTGATGATCTCGACCTGGTCGTCGACGTTCTTGCCGGTCCAGTCGTAGTTCTCGATGCAGGTCACGACGTTGGCGAGCTCCGAGATGCCGTCCTCGCCGATGTCATCGAAGCGGCCGACGAAGGGGCTCACGTAGCGAGCGCCCGCGTTGGCGGCGAGAAGGGCCTGCGGGGCCGAGAAGATCAGCGTCATGTTGATGCGGACGCCCTCGGAGGCGAGCTGGTGGGTGGCGGCCAGGGCCTCGGCGCAGATGGGGAGCTTGACGACGATGTTGGGGGCGAGGCTCGCCAGGTGGCGGCCCTCCTCGATCATGCCCTCGGTGGTCTTTGCCTGGGACTCTGCGGAGACAGGCAGGTCACCGCACATCTCGGCGATCTTGACCATGTGGTCCTCGAAGTCGGCGAGCTTGCCGCCGGTGCGGGCGTACAGGCTCGGGTTGGTGGTCACGCCGGCCAGGCAGCCCCAGCTCAAGGCCTCCTTGATCTCGTCAAGGTCGGCGGTGTCGATGAAGAACTTCATGCTTTCCTCCTCTGTTAGCGGCTTTTCTTGTCCTTGCCTTTTCTCCCTAGCGGGCACGCGCTGCCCGCCCAATTAACGTTGACGATACCACCCTCCGGCAGCGGCCGCAGTAATGACTTGGCAAGAAACGTCAATTTACGGCAAGCGGTATAAAAAGTGCCGTTTACCTGGGCTTTCTTTCTTCTATTTGATGCTTTTGGACGTTTTATCCTAACCAGGGTTCACGCCACCGCGACCGCAGCTCGAGGCCCCTTGCGGCCTAAATCGCCCTCGCGCTCCCCCGCCAGACGCCCCGAGCGACTTTTTCCACTTTAAATTTCAGCTCGTCGAGTAGCCTCAATCACTCAACTGGGCAAACGCATCCAAAACAGGCCCCGCTACTCGGCCATCCCGATTTTAAAATGGAAAAGGTCGCACGGGACGCCCAAAACCGGCCGCCGCAGCACGAAAAAGCCCCCGCGGCGCCGCAAAGCGACACCCACGGGGGCTCGAAACCGGCGATTGCCGGCGCTAGAACAGCTGCCTTACTTGGCGGCGGCCATCTCGGCGCGGGTCTCGTCGATGATCTTGCGGACCTGGGCGGCGTTGGCGGCGATCTCGTCCGCGGAGCCCTTGGTCAAAAGGCTGCCCATGCCGTAGCACTCGGCGCCGGACTTGACCCAAGTGGCCAGGTTGTCCAGGTTGATGCCGCCAGAGATCATGAGGGGCATCCAGGGCGTCGGGGTCTTGAACAGGCCCACGAGCTGCGTGCCGTAGGTGTTCGAGATCGGGAAGCACTTGATGAAGGCCGAGCCGATGGACAGCGCGTGGTTGGCCTCGGTCATCGTGGTGCAGCCGGGGGCGTACGGGATCTGGTAGAGGTTGCAGATCTGGGCGACCTCGTCGCTCATCATGTTGGCGACGATGAACTCCGCGCCGCTCATGATGGCGAGACGGGCGGTCGTGGCCTCCATGACGGTGCCGGCGCCGACGCAGATCTGGTCGCCGAACTTCTCCTTGATACCGGCGATGACCTCGCCCGCGTTGGGCAGGGTGTAGCTGATCTCCATGGCGCGCACGCCGCCGCGGATCAGGCCCTCGGCGATCTCGCAGCCGCGCTCGACGGTGGGAACGCGCACGACGGCAAACGCGCCGGTCTCGTACAAAGCCTTGGTGACACTAGCCTTCTGAAGAATCATGTTTTCTCCGTCTCCCCTATTGGGTGGAACTTTGGAACTTGGATGCGCGAAACCGCGGACGACTTACTTGTGGGCGATGCCGTAGTGGTCGAGCATGGCGATGCACTTCTCGTCGATGCCCTCGGCGACCTCGGTCACGGGGTAGCGGGCCGGGCCGACCTCGTAGCCGGCCAGCTCGAGGGAGCGCTTGAGGGTCTGCGGGGTGGAGCCAAGGTGCAGGATGTCGCGGATCGGCTCGACCTCGGCCTGCAGGCGCTCGGCCTCGGCGGCGTCGCCGGCGTCGAGGGCCTTCCACAGGTCGCAGACGACCTTGGTGATGAGGTTGGCGGTACCGGCCACGGCGCCCGCGGCACCCAGCGCGTGGGCGGCAGAGATCTTGCCGTCAGAGCCAACCAGCACGTCCACGTCGTTGCCCTTGGCGGCCTCGATGTAGCCCTGGAGGTTGTCCATGTTGCCGGAGGAGTCCTTGACGCCCTTGACGTTGTCGATCTTGGCGAGCTCGGCCACGACCTCGGGCGAGATGTTCTTGCCGGTGCACTTGGGGATGTTGTAGAGCATCACGGGGATGTTCACGCTCTCGGCGACCATGGTGAAGTAGTTCTTGAGCTGGTCGTCAGAGATGCCCATGAAGTAGGGGTTGATGACCGAGAGGGCGTCGGCGCCGATGGCCTCGGCCTGCTTGGACATCTCGATGGCCTCGGCGGTGGAGCAGGCGCCGGTGCCCACGTAGACGGGCACGCGGCCGGCGACCTTCTCGATCACGAACTTGGAGAAGGCGATCTTCTCCTCGGCCGAGCACACGAAGAACTCGCCGTTGGAGCCAAAGGTGAAGATGCCGTTGGCGCCCTCGGCGATGAGCTTCTCGACGAGCTTCTCGCCGGCGTCGTAGTTGATGGACTGCTTGTCGTCACGGTTGAACGGGGTGACGATCGGGACGATAACGCCCTGGAACTTGGACATGCGTGTCTCCTTGGTAAACGTGCCGCGCGGCGGCTTTAAGCGAGAAGGACCTTACTTGGCGTCGCGGATGGAAGCGCCCAGAGCGCCGCCCGGGTGCCACTTGACGTACTGGTTGGGCTCCAGGCCGTACTCGTTCTGAAGCAGGATGGAGAGGCACTGCAGCTCCATGATCTCGGCGATGATCGAGCCGCGCGGGGGCTTGTTCATGGAATCGCCCTCCTGCTCGACGCCGGCGATGAGCGCGACCTCGGCCTCGTTGGCCAGCCAGCTGTTGGGGTTGCCGGTCAGCGCGATGATGTGGACGCCCACGCCCTTGAGGCAGGTGACGGTGGCCTTGAGCTCGTTGGTCTCGCCGGAGTTGGAGATGGCGATCACGACGTCGCCCGGCTTGGTCTGGCCGGCGGAGCCGTGGACGCACTCGGTGCCGTGAAGCTCGTAGGTGGGGGTGCCGGTGGACGAGAAGAGCGACGCGGCGTAGCCAGAGACGTGGCCCGGCTTGCCGATGCCGGTCACGTGCAGGCGGCCGCCCTTGGCCTCGGCGTCAAGGATGAGCTGCTTGGCGGCAGAGAGCGCCTCGAAGTCGATGCTCTCGACGTACTTGTGGATGGACTCGCCCTCGATCTTGAGGAACTCCTGGACCTGCTCTTTATCGGTTGCCATTTCTTACTCCTTATCCCTAAAGACCCGCTTGCCCACGGGCCCCTTATGAACAGTTTTGCGGCGGCGAGAAGACCGCCTGCGGACGGCGCGCGGCCACCCGCCCCGAGCCTACTTGCGCTCGTTCACACGGTGGTCGTGCATGAGCCTCGCGATGTCTTTCTCGAGCTCATCCAGGGTGTCCTTCATGAACGGGCGGTTGATGTCGACCAGATAGAAGCCGCTGGGGTGCTTGACCCAGTCGCCCGCAAAAAGCAGGCGCAGCGAGCTGCCCTGGCGGATCAGCTTGTAGTTCTTGATCTGCTTGTACGGGACGACCAGGGCCTTCTTTGCCTCGGCCTTCTCGTAGATAAAGACGTCGCGCTGGCCAAAGTCGACCACGTGCACGCCGGTCGCAAAACGGTTGAAGCGCTTGCCCATGCCCTTGCACACGAACCAAACGACGGTGAGAAGGGCCAGGATGACCAGCAAAAGCGCCACGTTGCCCGTGACGTTGGCGGCGGCCCAGGCGCCCAGCGCGCAAAAGAGCAAGGCGATGGACAAGACGAGAAAACCGATGGCCTGCAAGATCAGACGCCGGCGATCCTCGACGACCTCGAGCTCGATCTCTTCCTCGGGAAGCTCGGGGTCGACGACCTTCTCGCCAACTCCCAGCATGTCGGACAAGACGTTATCGGACACGGCCTTCGCGGTACCGGCCACGCCGAGCTTCTGCTCGCCGGCCTGGGCGCCCGCGTTCTTCTCGGCTGCCTGGGCTTTCTTGGGCTTGTTGGACTTCTTAGACATCGGACTCCCTGGATTGCAGGCCTGCGCCGGCCTGGGACTTGATCTTTTGGTACTCCGCGGTGGCCGCGGCAAAGGAATCACGCAACAGGTGCGTGTCGATCGCCGAGACCATCAGGTTGATGTGCCCCGCGTACCTGGAAAGAAGCGCGTTGCCGCCGATAATGCCAAAGCCCTTGTGGGCCCGGTGGCACGCCTCGCAAACCGCGTCGATGAGGAGGAGCTCCTCTTCGCAACCCACCTCGTCGGGGCGACCCATAGAGATGGCCAGGTCACAAGGGCCGATAACCACTGCGTCCAGGCCCTCGACCGCAAGGATCTCCTCGATGTTGGAGACGCCCTGGACGGTCTCGACCTGTGCGATGGCAAGCGTGGAGACATTGGCTTTCGTCATGTTGTGCTCATGGTTGCCCGAGGGCCCGTAAGCAGTGTGCGCTCCGCCCGAGTAGCTGCGCTTGCCGCACGGGGGATACTTCGCCCACTCGACCAGCTGCCTTGCCTGTGCAGCGGTCTCGACCATGGGCACCATGACTCCGGTTGCGCCCAGGTCAAGCACGCGGGAGACGTCTGCGCGCGCGAGCTGCGGCGCGCGGACAAGGCTGGGCAGCCCAATGGAGTTGCCCAAAAGCATGAGCGTGCTGAGACGGGCGTGATCAATGTCGCCATGTTCGCCGTCGAAGAAGAGGAAGTCGAAACCCGCGGCCTTGGCCATCAGCACGCTCGGCGCGTTGTCGAGCACCTGCACAAACAGGCCGCCCAACTGCACATCGGCGATGCTGGCCGCATCCATCGGTCTTCTCCCCTTCCATCAAACTTGAAACAAATCGTAGTGCTGAGAATAGCTGGCTTAAGAGTAAGGGCGCCCGTGGGCTTGCTTCCACGAGCGCCCTTAAGCCTTAGACCTTAGAGCTGAGTAGGTAGTGCAATCCCGAACCTATGGCTTAGTGGAAGATGCTGCCAATGCCATAGATGATGGAGCCGACGATGTTGTAGTCGACGTTCGGGAAGGAAGCGCCGGCGATGCCGAGGCCCTCGAAAGCGGGGTAAAGAACCAGAGGACCAGCGCACAGGAAGATGCCGACGATGAAGGAGCCCAGCAGGGCGCCACGCCAGCCGCCGTATGCGTAGCCGCAGACGCCGCAGGTGCCGCCGGAGAAGAAGCAGATGCCGGCAGCGGGGATCATGATGGTCTCGCTGTGCAGGGCAACCATGGCCGCCATGGCGACGAGGCCGCCGAGGAAGGAGCCGATGAAGCCGATGATGACGGCGTTAGGAGCAAACGGGAAGATAGCCGGGCAGTCGACTGCGGGCTTGGCATCCGGGATGAGCTTCTCGGAGATGCCGACGAAGGCAGCGGTGATCTCGGCGATGAACTGACGGACGCCGTAGATCAGGACGGACATGCCGGCGGCGAACTTCAGGCCAGCGAGGAACGGCCAGATCCACCAGATGTCGTTGCCGAAGGAAGCCTTGATGGCCTTGCCGCCGACCTCGGTGTCGAAGTTGCCGGTGACGAAGCAGGCGATGGTCACGATGTAGAACAGGACGATCATGAACAGCGCGACGGAGAAGACGAAGTCCTTGAAGAGCTTCAGGAAAGCGGGGAGCTCCTTCTCGTCCTTCTCGGCCTTGGACTCCTCCTCGTTCTTCTTGGCGAAGAGCTTGCCGCAGTAGCCGGAGAAGGCGTAGCCGATGCAGTTGAAGTGGCCGATGGAGATGTTGTCAGCACCG
The DNA here is from genome assembly GCA_963591565.1 of bacterium. Taxonomy (GTDB): domain Bacteria; phylum Actinomycetota; class Coriobacteriia; order Coriobacteriales; family Atopobiaceae; genus Paratractidigestivibacter. Next base: position 11,204 of record CAVAUD010000036.1, on the reverse strand, counting down.
ACGAGCTTGACGACGAAGGGCTGGCACAGAGAAGGAAGCGCAGCGCCGCAGAGGCCCAGGATAACGCCGCCGAGGATGACGGTCACGAAGACCGGGGCACCGAGGGCGATGAAGACGAGGGCGAGAACGCAGGCGAAGTAAAGGAAGTGCTGACCGGTCAGGAAGACGGCCTTGAACGGGGTGATCTTGGCGAACACCAGGTTCATGATGAAGCCGAGGACCATGACCATGGCGACCTCGGTGCCGTAGGTGTTGAGCGCCAAAGCGGTGGCGACCTCAACCTGGGTCACGACGCCCTTGACCTGGAAAGCGGTCGAGAACATGTTGGAGAAGATGGTGACCTGGGCGCTCATGGCGTCAGAGCCGATGTTGAAGATCATGAAGCCGATGATGGTCTTCACGGTACCAGAGAAGACGTCCACAGCGGACTTCTTCTGCAGCAGGAGGCCGACGAGGGCGATGACGCCCATGATGACGGCCGTGTCCCTGAGCTGCATGAGAATAGCATTGAGCATGCGATTCTCCTTTCAGCGTTACTAGAAAATGATCCGGACCTACTCAGACAGGAATCAAAGTTGCGCGCGAGAAGTGCGCGGAATGGGCCGCATGACGCGGCCCCGGGAAACGCTAAAGCGCGAAAAGCGCGAGAGATTTACTCGGCGTGCTCGGCGAGCCAGGCGCCCAGCTTCTCCTTCATCTCGGCCTTGTCGACGATGTTGGTGATGCCCACGGCAGAGGGAACGCGAGGATCGGCGTTGAGCTCGTCGGTGAGGTCGCTCATGGTGATGACGAGGTCGCCGTTGAAGCCGATCAGGGAGTCGAGGTTGCCGTGCTCGGTCTCGATGTTGTAGCCGTTCTCCTTGATGACCTGGTCGATCTTGATCTTGAGCATCATCGAGGAGCCCATGCCGGCGCGGCAGCAAACCAGAGCGTGATAAGTCTTAGCCATAGTAATTACCTTCCTTCCTTAGCGTGGACCAATTCCACGACATCCTTAGGCGTAGCAGCGTTCTCGAGCTGGGCGAAGAAATCGGGGTCGCTCAGCAGCTCGACCAGGGACTGCAGGGCAGACAGGTGGCTGCCGTTGTCCTTGGCGGAGAGCGGGAACAGGAACTTGACCGGATCGTTGTCGGCGGAACCGAACTCGATGGGGTCCTTGAGGGTCACGATGCCAACTGCGGACTCAAGCGCGCCGGACTCGGGGCGGGCGTGGGGCAGGGCCACGTGCTCGGTGATGACGATGTAGGGACCGAGGTCGTTGACGCCCTTGATGATGTCGTCAACGTAGCCGAGGGTCACCTTGTTGTTGTCCACCAGGGGCTGCGCTGCCTTCCTGATGGCGTCTTCCCAGTCGCTTGCCTCGACGTTGAGGAGTACGAGGCTCTCATCGAGAAGATCACTCAGCAATGCACTCACCTTCCTTAACTGGTCGTTGGCACGCGGGCGCCTTTTCGAAACAAGCCTGTGCCAATACCAAAATCAACGTTCATTAATATCGCACTTCTCGCCGATTTCATCAACGCAGAATCCACATTTCCGTCTCGAATAATCCCTCTTTCGCCGAACGGTTGGTTTTGGCGGGTGGGCGTGATGCGAGAAACGTCGTTTTTATTTGAACGTTTAAGAGTATAGTTATTGCAGGTAAATCAAGTGTTATGAAGTATATGAATGGTCTTTACGCGCGATAGTTAGATTTAGATTTGACCGTTTTGGACGGTTGAATTAAATGCTCGAATTACCGTTTATTTATGATTCTTTGAACGTTATTAACTTTAGAGCGTTCATATGAGCGAACAGGTAGGAACCACCATGAAGCGAAGCAAGGCCTTTGTCGCCTCGCGCAGGAACGAGATAACCGCGATTCTGGAAAAGCGCGGCCAGGTCAGCGTGTCCGAGCTCGCCGAGCGCTTTGGCGTCTCGGCCCTCACCATCCGTCGCGACCTGGACTACCTCGAGTCCCAGCAAATCCTGACGCGCCAGTACGGCACGGCCACGCTGCTGAACCCCCTCGGTCGCCCGTCGGGCTCGCGCCAGGTGCGCGCCAACAAGGCGATTGCCCGCGAAGCCGCGCGTTATGTCAACGACGGCGACTGCATCTTCATCAACACGAGCGCCACGGCCCTGGGCATTCTCGACTGGATCACCGCCCAGGACGTCACTGTCATCACCAACAACGGCAAGGCCCTCCTGCTCGAGGAGCGCCAGAACGTGCAGGTCATTCTCACCGGCGGAGAAATTCGTCCGCCGCGCGCGTCCATGACGGGCGAGGTTGCCCTGTCTTCCATCAAGCGCGTGACCGCGTCGAAGTGCTTCCTGGGCTGCACGGGCCTCTCGGCCAACTTTGGCCTGACCTCCGCCACCGCGCCCGAGCCGGCGATCAACACCGCCATGATGCAGCGCTCGCAGAAGCACGTCATCATGGCAGATTCGTCCAAGCTCGGCCTCACGTCGAGCTTCCAGTTTGGCTCGACCGACGAGATCGACCTTCTCATCACAGACACCGGCGCAACCGACGACCAGGTCTCGCTGCTCGAGGCCTTTGGCGTCAAGCAGGTCGTGCGCGTCGACCCGGTTCTCTCCCCCAGCGACTCGAGGGTCCTCTCGCCGGCGTCTCTTAGGAGCTAGGCGGCAGGGTCGAGGTCGAGGCCGAGGCCGGTGACGCGGCCGATCAACGCCTACGAGCTAATGCTGCCAAAGCCCTCGCCAAAGGCCTCGTGCACCTCGGAGATGATCACGATCGCCTCGGGGTCAATCTCCGAGACGATCTCTTTGAGCAGCGGCGTCTGCGAACGACCCAGCACGCAGAACAGAACCGGGCGGTCATTGCCGCTCCACAGGCCGCGGGCCTGCAGCTCGGTGCAGCCGCGGTTCATCGTGTAGAGAATCTCGTTGGCGATCTTGGCATGCTCGACCGAGATGATGTACGCCGCTCGCTCGGAGCGCGGGCCGTCGATCACCATGTCGATGACCTTGCCGGAAATGTACATGGCCACAGCCGCGTACAACGCGTTCTCAAGCGAGAAGACCGGGGCCGAGAGCGCGATGATCACGCCGTCGACGATGATGCACGTCGTGCCCACCGGCAGGCCGAGCTTGCGCGAGAGCAGCTGCGCCAGGATATCGGTGCCGCCCGTGTTGCCGCCCGTCTTGAAGACGAGGCCCAGGCCAACACCGGTGATAATGCCGCCCCACAACGCGGCAAAGAGCAGGTCGTTGTTGCCCATGACCGGCAAGAACGGCGCCAGCGCGTCCGTCAAAAGGCCGCAGGCGAGAATGCCCAGCACGGTCCGGATGATGTAGCCGCGGTTGCCAGATTTGATGACCAGCAGCATGAGCAGCACGTTCATCGCGATGGTCTGCATACCAACAGGCAGATAGAAGCCCGCGGCCTGCGCCAGGGCATAGAACACCGTGGCCAAGCCGGTCACGCCGCCGGCCGCCAGGCCGTTGGGAACCTCGAAGCAGTCAACGCCAACCGCAAAAATGGCGGAGCCCAAGACGATGAGGACAAAGTCCCTGACCCTTATGCGCCAACGGTTGTTGCTCACTGCTCTTCTCCTGTTCCCACCACCCATCGGTGGTATCCGACGATGAACTTGTCCAGATCCCCGTCCGAGAGGACCGAGTCCACATTGCCCGTCTCGACGCCCGTGCGCAGGTCCTTGACCAGCTGGTACGGGTACAGGACGTAGCTGCGGATCTGGTTGCCGAAGCCGATCTCGTGCTTGGGCCCGCGCAGCTCGTCGAGCTCGGCCGCGCGCTTCTCCAGCTCCTTCTCGTAGAGACGGCTCTTCAAGATCTTCATCGCGAAGGCCTTGTTCTGGAGCTGGCTGCGCTCGTTTTGGCACGTGACCACGGTGCCGGTGGGCAGGTGCGTGATGCGCACGGCCGAGTCGGTCGTGTTGACGCCCTGGCCGCCGTGGCCCGTCGCGTGGTAAACGTCGATGCGCAGGTCCTTGGGATCGATCTCGACCTCGACGTCGTCGGGCAAGACAGGCAGGACCTCGACGCCGGCAAACGTCGTCTGCCTGCGCTTTTGCGCGTCCGTGGGCGAGATGCGCACCAAGCGGTGCACGCCGCCCTCGGCCCGAAGCATCCCATAGGCGTTCTTGCCGTGGACCGTGAAGGTCGCGCGGTCAATGCCGATGACCTCGGCCGGCGGGCAGTCATTGACGTCGACGGTCCAGCCGCGGCGATCGCAGTAGCGCAGGTACATCCTAAAGAGCATCTCGCACCAGTCCTGCGCCTCCAGGCCGCCCTGGCCGGGAGTCACGGTGACGATGGCGTCGCCGTGGTCGAGCTCATCGGTGAACCAGCTGGAGAGCTCGAGCTCAGACAGCGACTCCTCCAAGTTGGCGAGAAGCTCTGCGGCCTCGCTCGTCAGCTGCTCGGCCGCCTCGGCGTCGTCGGCCTCTTCCTGCGCCAGCTCATAGCAGGCCTGCGCGTCGTCGAGCAGCTGCCCGGCCGCCTCGATGGCCTGCACGTCGTCCTTTGCGCGGGTGAGCTCGGCCATCGTCTGGCGGGCCGCCTCGGCGTCATCCCAAAAACCGGGCTGCGCCGAGGCCTCCTCGAGACGGGCCACGTCGTTTCTGCGCTCTTCAATTCGCAGGTACTTCTCGACTTCGGCAAGCCTTTGCTCGAAGGCGAGAAGATCTGCCTGGAGGTCATAGGCCATGTACTAGGCCTTACCGTGGCAGTTCTTGAACTTCTTGCCGCTGCCGCAGGGGCACAGGTCGTTGCGGCCCACGCCCACGTAAGGATCGGGGTCGTCGGACTTGCGATAGGTCCTGGGCTTGCCCTGGCCGGGGTTGGCGCCCTGGGGGCCGGGGCCCGCCACGTTGCCGCGCGTCGGGATGGGCGCCGCGTGGCTGGCGCCGCGGGCGGCCTGCGCACGGGCGACAAGCTGGGCGTTATCGGGCTCGGAGGGGCCGGAGTACTGTGCGCCGGAGAGGGCCGAGGGCTCCTCGGTGACGACGGTGGGCGCCTGACGGGCCGGGCCGTTCATGACCTCGATGCGCAGGATAGTGCGCAGGTAGTCCTCGTACATGGTGTTGACGAGCTCGGTGAAGGCGGCATAGGCCTCGGACTTGTACTCGACCAGGGGGTCGCGCTGGCCAAAGCCGCGCAGGCCGATGCCGGTCTTGAGGTAGTCCATCTCCTGCAGGTAGGTCATCCAACGGGTGTCGATGACGCGCAGCATGACCTGAGAGGAGAGGGTCTGCATGATGTTCTCGCCCAGGCGCTCGGACTTCTCGGCAAAGGCCTGGTCGACGAACTTGTCGACGGAGTCCACGATGTCGCCCTGCTCGTCGTCATCGGAGTAGGAGGGGACGTCCTTGTGGCCGGTGAGCTCCTCGAGCCACTTGTCCAGACCGTGGATATCCCAATCCTCGTGGTGGGCGTCCTCGGGGCAGAACTCGGCGACCTTGCGCTGGACGGTGTCGTAGGTGACCTCGTCGATGTGGGCGTTGAGGTCCTTGCCGTCCAGAATCTTGTTGCGCTCCTCGTAGATGACCTGGCGCTGCTTGTTCATGACGTTGTCGTAGTCAAGGACGTTCTTACGCATCGAGAAGTTGACCTCCTCGACCTTGCGCTGGGCGCTCTCGACGGCCTTGCTCACGATCTTGTGCTGGATGGGCATGTCGTCGGGCATCTCGTACTTGGTCATCATGCCGGCGATCTTGTCCATGCGGTCGCCGCCGAACAGGCGCATGAGGTCGTCCTCGAGAGAGAGGTAGAACTGGGTCTCGCCCGGGTCGCCCTGACGGCCGGCACGGCCGCGGAGCTGGTTGTCGATACGACGGCTCTCGTGGCGCTCGGTGCCGATGACGCACAGGCCGCCGGCGGCGATCACGTGGTCGTGCTCGACGGCGCACATCTCCTTGGCGCGTGCCATGGCCTCGACGCGCTGCTCGCCCGTGGCCTCCTCGAGGTCGATGCCGTCCTGACGCAACAGGTCAAGCGAGATGAGCTCGGGGTTGCCGCCCAGCAAGATGTCGGTACCACGGCCGGCCATGTTGGTTGCGATGGTGACGGCGCCCTCGCGGCCCGCCTGCGCAACGATCTGGGCCTCGCGCTCATGGAACTTGGCGTTAAGCACGTTGTGCTTGATGCCGCGCTTGTCCAGGATGCGCGAGAGCTTCTCGGAGTTCTCGATAGAGACGGTACCGACGAGGCAGGGCTGGCCCTTGGCGTGACGCTCGCAGACGTCGTCGGCCACAGCCTTGAACTTGGCCTCGACGGTACGGTAGACAAGGTCGTCGTGGTCGACGCGCGCGACGGGCTTGTTGGGCGGGATGACCTGCACCGGGATGTGGTAAACCTCGCGGAACTCGGCGTCCTCGGTCATGGCGGTACCGGTCATGCCCGAGAGCTTGTTGTACATGAGGAAGTAGTTCTGCAGGGTGATGGTCGCCAGGGTCTGGTTCTCCTCCTTGACGATCACGCCTTCCTTGGCCTCGATGGCCTGGTGCAGGCCCTCGGAGTAGCGCCTGCCCTCCATGATACGGCCGGTGAACTCGTCGACGATCTTGACCTCGCCGTCGGTCACGACGTACTGCTGGTCGCGGTGGAACATGTACTCGGCCTTCAGCGCCTGCTGCAGGTGGTTGACCAGCTGGCCGGACTCATCGGCGTAGATGTCCTCGATGCCGAGGTTCTTCTCGACCTTGTCCAGGCCCTCCTCGGTGGTCGCGATGGTGTGCTTGGCCTCGTCCATCTCGAAGTCGACCTCGGGGATAAGACCGCGCACGGCGCGCGCGAAGTCCTTGTAGGTGCTGGCAGACTTGGTGCCGGCGCCAGAGATGATGAGCGGGGTCCTGGCCTCATCGATCAAGATGGAGTCGGCCTCGTCGACGATGGCGAAGTTGTGGCCGCGCTGAACGCGCTGGTTGGGACGGGTCACCATGTTGTCGCGCAGGTAGTCGAAGCCAAACTCCGAGTTGGTGCCATAGGTGACGTCGGCCGCATAAGCGGGCTTCTTCATGCTGATCTTCATGCCGTTCTGGAGAAGACCGACCTCCATGCCCAGGAAGCGGTAGATCTTGCCCATCCACTCCGAGTCGCGCTTGGCCAGGTAATCGTTGACGGTGACGATATGGACGCCCTCGCCCGGGATGGCGTTGAGGTAACCGGCCAAAGTCGAGACGAGCGTCTTGCCCTCGCCGGTCTTCATCTCGGCGATGGTGCCGCGGTGAAGCGCGATGGCGCCGATGATCTGCACGTCAAAGTGACGCAGGCCGATGGTGCGCTTAGAGGCCTCGCGCACCGCCGCAAAGGCGTCGGGGAGAAGATCGTCCAGGGTCTCGCCATCGGCGTAACGCTTGCGGAAGACCTCGGTCTGGGTCTTGAGCTCGTCATCGGACATAGCCTCGTACTTGGGCTCCAAGTCGTTGACCTGCTTGGTTATGCGCTCGTACTCCTTAAGCTCCTTATCGGCACCAATGGAGAGCAGCTTGGAGAGAAAATTAGCCATGGTAAATCCTCAGCGTCGTAGCAAACGAATGTCTGCAGGGTGCAATCTTTCATAACTTTACTGGTATCACGTAACAGATACGACACGATATTAACGTCTCAACTAAAAGAGCACCCTTACGCGCTTTTCTCGCAAGGAATCAGCAGCTCGGCGGCTTGGGAGCGCAGCTGCTTGGAGACCGGTCTGCCGGCAAGCTCGGCCATGTTTTGGCAGAAGCTTTCGTAACTTTCCCGAGCCTCCCTCGCCCGACCGCTTTGCTTCAAAGAGCGCATCAAGATCATCTCGGCGTCTTCCCTCATGCCGTCGGCAAGCAAGGCGCTGTTCGCCAGGCGCGTGGCAACTTGCAGCCGGCCTATCTTCAGGGCGGCCCTCGCCCCCGAGACCATGGCATCGGTGTAGGTCGTCTTGGTCCTCGACGCCATGCTGGTGACAAACCCCGTCGCATCGCTCGTGGGCATCCATAGATCGCCTGCGTACAGGCACTCGGTCTCGAGCGCCAGCTCGATGGTCCCGGAGTCGTCCTTCTCGTTTACCGTGGCGCGGGCCTTGGCGAGAAGATCGTCGACGTCGCAGCGCACCAGGCTTGGGTCCAGGCCTATCATCCCGTTCGCGCGACCCGAAACAAAGGGGTCCGTCGTAAAGCCGAAGGACCTCAGCACCTTCCTGATATTCGACTTTGTCTGATACATGCGCTCGTTGGCCACAGGATACGGGACGTCTGGCCACAGTTGGTCGAAGAGCTTCGCTTGGCTCACGCTATAGCGCTTGTGCAAGACGAGGAACTCCAGCATCGCCTTCGACTGGCGCTGTTGGAGCCGCGAACAGTCAATGATGCGCGAGCCGACGCAGACCGAGAACTCGCCCAGCAGGTTGATGCGCAACCGCTCGTCAAATAAGCCGCCGCTTGGTTGCTGCATCTTCTTCGGGGCTTCGTTGTCAGCGGCGTCCAGCAACACGATCGGGGCCATCTCACACATGCCAAAGTTCGGGCACACCGTTTTTCTCGCCGCGGCCAAGGCACGTCTCCACTCCGGAAACAGCTCGTCCTCAAACCGCACCGAGAACGGCTCGATTCCGTTTGACAGCAGCAGGATAAACCAGGTGTTCTCCCTGGGAAGGTTCCTCGAGCGCGGAGAGTACGGCAAGTCTTCGCCGCTTGTGTCCAGGGCCTTCTCGACCAGCAGCGCAATGAGCCTCATGCTCTGGGAATACGATTCGGGGTCAATCTCTGTATGCTCGCCCAGGGTATCGCGCGCAACGGCGGACATCAATCGCGCCATATCCCGCAGCGGCGCGGCCTCGGTCCCCGCCAAAAGGCCGCTTGCCATGTTCGACTCGATGCTCGCGTGCGTCCACACGCTATGACGCATGTAAGAGAAGGCCTCCTCAATAAGCATAAAGGCCTTAATCAATTTATCGTCAGAGAGTCGCGACTTAGAGCCATAGGAATCCTCGCCTGCCCCGGCCATGTCGCTAAACAGGTCGCGCAGCCCCACGACGGCGCCCAGATAATCGAGAAGCGCGTGCTGTCCCATACGCTCCAAAAACGCCCGGCTTTTCTCGAACCACTCCCCGCCGTTCACCAACGAGTCGCAGCTCATAAGCCGTATCAGCTCATTGTCCAAGGCGAGAAGAGCCGAAGAAACCGTCGGCTCCTGCTTCGCCAGCGACTTACCGACAAAGAGCTTGATCGCCTCGTCAAGCTCGCCTCGGACGATGTGCCTAAAGACGTTCGCGTGCAGCCGCAGCCTCCCTTGCGTCGAGTTGATCCCAGCGCCCGCCTCATATCCTTCCCGCACCTCCCCGCAAAACCGCAGGCGAGAATCGACAAACAGCAACGCCGTTCTCGCCCGTTCATTTCCAGCCGAGAAGTTCTCGATAAACGAAGGCGTAAAAGTTTGATATATAGAGGCCGAGAAGTGCCGGTCGGTGAGCGCGCACAGCGCCGCTTCCAGCGCCATTCCCATGTTCTCATCGACGTCCTCGCTCGACCTGAGCGAGCCCAGGCCCCTTCTCACCAGCCCAAACTCACCCATATCGAGAAGCTCGTCGCCAAATGCGAGCACATAGCGGCCCAACAGATCGCCCTTAAGGTGACTCGCAATCCCTACCGAGCGGTGCGCATCCTTCTTGAACAACGAACAGGCAGCCCTATAGATGATCTCTTGGAAGTTGTGCAGAGGCCTTCTCAATGCATCAAATAGATAATCAAGTGGCAGCCCAGCCTGTTCCGGAAGCGTCAAGAACGACCTTTCACGCAGAGAAACGCCAAACAAGGCAGACTGCGCCTCGAGTTCCTGGAGAAACTCGACCGCCTTAAATCCCAGCTCGCTCTCCACGTCCTCCAAAGACCCCGACCCCAAGAGGTAAAGATACAGCCTGAACTGCATTTCCTCATCCGTAAGCCCCGCCCCAACGCTCTTTTTGACGAGGTCAGAAAGGCACTCAAAATACGTAGAGCCCAAACTGCCATCAACGACATACGGTGAATTGAGGAGCGCCAGGTAAAGCTGGGGAATACCGCGCGAGAGCTCCAGGCACTTGCCCGCGCAGGCGATTGATTCATCGAGCTTCTTTACATAGTCGCGCACCATTCCACAGTGGACATGTCCATACACGTCAAACGCGTCCAAAACCTGCGAGGCCTCCGGCTCAAGGGAAAGCACCACGTTAAAGCCCGCCTCCAAGATCCTAGAGATAGCCTTTACCTGTCGCCTTGTCTCCATCTCATCAGAAGCGGGAAGGCGAGAAATAGCCACAACGGTTCCCTTAGGCGGCACCTCCCTAATAGTCTTGCGAGCAAAACGCACCAGCGAGTCCGAGGCCTTAACGGCAGAAGGAGCATTTTCACCCGTGAAATAGACGACGCAACGCTTTTCCTTTACCAGGAGGCGCATCAAACTATCCTGTACATCAGAAACGCCAAGCCCAGCCTCGCCATAAAAGACCAGCAGGTGAAGACTATCCAGCTGAGGCAGCAGCTCCATGCAAAGGGGCTTTGTTAAATCAAGCAGAGAAGACGGCGCCTGGATAGGTGAAGACAAACACCCCGAAGAGTCAGTGGGCATAACTGGGCCTCCAATTTAATACAAGTTGTGAGAAGGGATAGCAGAGCAAAAATCGGTAAGGCCCAGATTACCTGCAGTTATAGAAACAAAAACGATAAAACGGCAAACGGTAAACTAGTTCGTTATTTTATGCTGTCAGATTTCTGCAAGGTATCTGGCAGAAAATTGAAAACGCAGGTCACAAAACCGCACTATTTCGTTGGGGGCACTAGTCACTTTTTACTAATCACTGATCGTTACTGGACGCCCGTTTAACCGAGAACAACTTTCCGGTGAACGGTAGTTGACAAGAGCCGCAGCTTGCCAAATAGAAGCCGTGTGAACGCTCTCTAGACATAAATAGAACACCATGCCCAGTTGGAGGCAGGGGGTCTATCGACGTCTGTTGATGTTCGCCAAGAATTGGCCCGCGCAATGAACGCCGAGGCGCCGTCCGGTCCTCAAGGGCCACGAGATGTGGGTCGCCTCCGTGCTCGCAGCCAACCTGGACGCGCCGCGCAAGCAGCGCCACACGTCGAGGAGGATCCACGGCAGGCTCGTGGCCGAGCGGGGCCACGAGGGCTCCTGCCCGACGGCGGGGCGCTTCGTGCGCGACCGGAGGCTCGCCAGGGACGCCGGCGCCGGCGAGGGCTTCCTCGAGCTGGAGTGGGCGCCCGGCACCT
>CAVAUD010000035.1:0-18156 GCA_963591565.1 bacterium | reverse complement strand
GCACGCCGGCATCTCGGTGGGCGAGGACGGCGCCAGCCACCAGTGCAACGAGGACCTGGCCCTCATGCGCTCCATCCCCGGCATGACCGTCATCTGCCCGGCCGACGACGTCGAGGCCAAGGCCGCCGTCCGCGCCGCCTACGAGTACGACGGCCCCGTCTACATGCGCTTTGGTCGTCTCGCCGTGCCCGTGTTCAACGACGCCGAGACGTACAAGTTCGAGCTCGGCCGCGGCATCGTCTTGCGCGAGGGCACCGACGTCACCATCGTGGCCACGGGCCTCATGGTCGCCGCCGCCCTCGAGGCCGCCGACACCCTGGCCGCCCAGGGCGTCTCGGCCGAGGTCATCAACATCCACACCATCAAGCCGCTCGACGAGGAGCTCGTGCGCGCCTCGGCCAAGAAGACCGGCCGCGTCGTCACCGCCGAGGAGCACTCCGTCATCGGCGGCCTGGGCGACGCCGTGCTGGCGGCGCTTGCCGCAGACCCGGTGCCCGTGCGCAAGGTCGGCGTGAACGACGTCTTTGGCGAGTCGGGCCCCGCGCTCGATCTTCTCGCCAAGTACGGCCTCGACGCCGCCGGCATCGTGCGCCAGACGCTTGATTTTCTCGGCAAGTAAACCGGCTGGGCAACCAATAAAGCCCAGGTAGAAGCCGAGAAACTCCGCGGTGCGGCGAGAAGACCTTCTCGCCGGCGCACCCGGGAAAACCGCGCAAGCCCAGGGGCTCCCCGTGCCTTTAAGGTGTGGGGAGCCTCTGTCGTTTGGGGGCGCGTTGACCGATGGGCAGGTGACGCCAACTGCCCTTTTGTTAAAATGTTTCAATCTGTCCGCTGTGAGCAAAAGGAAAAGGAGCTTTCGTGGCCAATCACTTCCGCAGCAACGAGCGACAGCCGGAGGACGTCGACGCCGTCTTCGACGACGCGGCGCCTATCGCAGACGACCTGGTAAACGAGCAGGACGACGCCCTTTTTGGCGCGTACGTCCCCGAGCAGACCGTGGCCAGCGTGCCCAGCATGGCCAGCGTGCCGAGCATGTCGGGCGCGCCGTCCATCGCAGATCTCGCTCAGCCCAACGAGGACCTCGCCGTCCACGCCGTCACCGCCTCCGAGTCGGCAGACCCCACCGAGCAGCCGGGATTCACCAGCGTGTTCGCGCCCCTCGCGGACGACAGCGCGCCTTCGGTCCCGCGTACCGGTGTGCCTACCGTGTCGTTCAGAAACGTATCACTGATCTATCCGGCCCAGCCCAACAAGCCTGCTCTCGACAACGTCAGCCTCGATATCTATCCGGGCGAGTTCGTGTTCGTCGTCGGCCACTCCGGTTCGGGTAAGTCCTCGTTCTTGCGCCTCATCACGCGCGAGCTCAAGGCCACCCACGGCGAGGTCATCGTCGCAGGCCAGGACCTCACCAAGATGCGCAACAAGAAGATCCCGTACCTGCGCCGCCAGATCGGCACCGTGTACCAGGACTTCAAGCTTCTGCCCAACAAGACGGTCTACGAGAACGTGGCCTTTGCCCTCGAGTGCATCGGCAAGCCGCGCTCGGTCATCAAGGCCCAGGTTCCCGAGGTGCTTCGCCTCGTCGGTCTGGGCGAGCGCATGGACCACTTCCCCGACCAGCTCTCCGGCGGCGAGCAGCAGCGCGTCTCCGTTGCCCGCGCCATGGTCAACCGCCCGCCGCTGCTTGTCTGCGACGAGCCCACGGGCAACCTCGACCCGGCCATCTCGCTGGGCATCATGAAGCTGCTCGACCGCATTAACCGCGCCGGCACCACCGTCATCATGGCCACGCACGACCGCGAGATGGTGGACAACATGCGCAAGCGCGTTATCGCCCTCGAAGCGGGCCACATCGTCCGCGACCAGGAGAAGGGAGGCTACGGCAACTATGGTGCCCTCTAACATCGGCTATTCGTTCAGGGAGGTCGGCCAGCACTTCCACCGTAACTGGTCCACCGTCCTGGGTGCTATCGTCACCATTTTCTTGTCTCTGTTCATCATCGGCCTGTTCATCATGGGCTCCGCGATGGTGTCCAACATGGTTGGCAGCGTCGAGGACTCCGTCACGATCCAGGCGTTCCTCTCCGACGACGCGTCGCAGGACGCCGTCGACGCCCTGCAGAAGAAGATCTCGGGCTGGGACAACGTCGAGTCCGTGACCTACAAGAGCAAGGACGAGGCTCTGGAAGAGTACAAGTCCCAGATGTCCAACCGCAACGCCTCCGACGCCGCGGCCGCCTTGGACGGCGAGAACCCCCTGCCGGCCTCGCTGGTCATCAAGCTCAACGATTCCCAGCAGGTCCAGGACATGGCCCAGAAGATCATCGACGACGCTGATTTCCAGGCCGTTTGCGACAAGCCCGACAACCCCGCCGGCGATGTCCAGTACGGCCGCGAGACGGTCGAGAAGCTCTTCTCGGTTGCCAACTACATCCGCATCGCCGCGGTCGCGCTGGTTTTGCTGCTGACCTTCGTGTCGTTCGTCTTCATCAACAACACGATCCGCCTGGCCATCACGGCCCGTCGCCGCGAGATCGGCATCATGCGCCTCGTCGGCGCCTCCAACAGCTTCATCCGCGGGCCCTTCATCCTCGAGGGCACCCTGGAGGCGGTCCTGGGCGCGCTTCTCGCCATCGTGGCTCTGCACTTTGGCTCGGCCGCGCTGCTCGAGAGGCTCTCGTACAGCATGCAGTTCCTGACGTTTAGCATCTCCAACACGGTGATGTTTGCGACGTACGGCCTGCTGCTCGCCATCGGCGTGGTCATCGGCCTGTTTGGCTCGGCCATCGCGATGGGCCGCTACCTCAAGGTCTAGCGGCGAGAAGGACGCGGGGTCCGGTGGCCGCCGCGTCGCCGGGGCCAGGGCCTACCGCGTCGCCAGGGCCACGGCCCCGTGGTACAATCCTGTGCCCGGTTCTTTACCCGGTTCTAACCGTTAACGCGTTACCCTAAAGACAGACATTCCAAGGCAGCTAGCTGCGGGTGTCTGTCTTTTTCTATCTTGGACAAGGAGTGCACATGGCGCGCAAGCGACCGCACAAGGGCAATACCCGCAGAGGCTCCACTAAGGGGCCGAGAAAACCCAAACGCCTGCTTTCCGGCACGCTGCGCGTGATGCGCCCGGGCCGCGCCGTCGTCGAGACGCCCGAGGGCACCTTTGACGTGGCGGCCCACGGTCTTCGCGAGGCGATGAACGGCGACGAGGTGCAGGTCTTTTTGGCCGACGGCCGGGGCGGGCGGCGCGCCATCGTCCACGACGTGCTGCAGCGCGCGACCGAGACCTTCCTGGGGAAGTTCGAGGACGCGGGCCCGCTGTATGCCGTCGTGCCGCTGGACGCGCGCATCGGCCGCGACTTCTTTGTCGTGCCCGAGGACACGAGCCCGGCGCGGCTGGGCGTCGTGCCCGGCGACGTCGTGTGCGCCCGCATCACCGAGTACCCCACGCGCTACACGGCGGCCACCGTCACGGTCGAGCGCCGGGTGGGCGCCGCGGCCGACCTGGACATGGACATCGAGGGCGTCATCGCCTCGCACGGGCTGGCCACGGAGTTCTCGCCTGCCGCCCTGGCCGAGGCGGATGCCATAACGCCGCAGGTAGACGAGGCGCTGGCGGCTGACGCGGCCCGGCGCGACCTGCGAGACGTCATGTGCGTGACCATCGACCCGGCGGACGCCCGCGACTTCGACGACGCGGTGGGGGCCCGCCGCCGGGCTGACGGCGGCTTTGACCTGGACGTCCACATCGCCGACGTGGCGCACTACGTGGCCTGGGGGTCGAGCATCGACCTGGAGGCCCGGGCCAGGACCTGCTCGGTTTACCTGGTCGATCGCGTCCTGCCCATGCTGCCGGAGCGCCTGTGCAACGACGTCTGCTCGCTGCGGCCGCGCGAGGACCGGCTGACGATGACGGTGCGCATGCGCCTGGACGCGCAGGGCCACGTGACGGGCGCGCAGGCCATGAACGCGGCGATCTGCTCCAACGCCCGCCTGTGCTACGACGAGGTGGACGAGCTTCTCGCCGGCAAGCGCACCCCCGCCGACCTGCCCTGCATTGAGGCCGAGAAGGACGACGTGGCGCAGATGCTGCGCGTCTTGGACGAGATCCGCGGCCTTCGCGAGAAGATCCGGCGCGACCGCGGGGCCATCGACTTCGAGACGCGTGAGACCCGTGTGGCCCTGGACGAGGACGGCCGGCCGGTGGGCGTGACGGTGCGCGAGCGCTCGCGGGCGACGGGCCTGGTCGAGGAGGCGATGCTTCTGGCCAACGAGAGCGTGGCCAAGATCTTGGCCGACGCCGAGGTCGAGTGCGCCTACCGCGTCCACGAGCAGCCCCTGCCCGAGGACCTGCGCCGTGCCGTGGCCCCGCTCGACGAGATGGGCGTGCTGGAGCCCGGCGACGCCGCGGCGCTCGAGGCGGGCGACCCCTTTGGCATCCAGCGCGTGCTTGAGAAGAGCAAGGGAACGCCCGGCGAGTACCTGGCCAGCGCCTTGTTGCTGCGCGCGCAGAGCCGCGCGGTCTACATGCCCCACAACGAGGGCCACTACGCGCTGGGCGCCAAGGCCTACTGCCACTTCACCTCGCCGATCCGCCGCTACCCCGACGACATCGTGCACCGCGCGCTTAAGGCCCACCTTGCGGGCCAGGACGGCTCGCGCGAGCGCCGGGCGCAGGAGCGGGCGCTGCCGCAGCTGTGCGCCGACTGCTCGCGCATGGAGCGCACGGCCGACGCGGCGGCGCGCGACTCGCAGAAGATCAAGATGGCCCAGCTCTACGGCGAGCGCCTGGGCCAGGTCGAGACGGGCGTCGTGAGCGGCTGCGAGCGCTTTGGTTTGTTCGTGTCGATTGACGAGACGGGCGCCGAGGGGCTTATCCCCATCCGCTCTTTGGGGCACGAATGGTACGAGTACGACGAGGAGCGCATGCGCCTGGTGGGCGAGTCGACGGGGGAGACCTGGAGCCTGGGCTGCCGGGTGCGCGTGCGGGTCGCCGAGGTCGACGTCCCCCGTGGCCGCATCGACTTTTGGCTGGTGCGCGAGGGCGAGCGGTAGGGTTTCTCGCCACGGGCTGGGCGCGCGCTGCAAGAGCCTGCGGGCATCCGTCGCCCTTCTCGCTATACTTGAATACTCAACGACGAGAGAGGCCAAGCGACCTTGGCTGGAGGATACATGGACACACAGACAGAGCTGACGGAGTACCTGGCGCAGGCAGAGGGCCTGATGCTGCAGGGAGAAGACGAGCAGGCCGAGGAGCTGCTGGCTCGCTTGGCCAGCGACGCGGAGGAGTACGTCGACAAGAACTGCGAGACGACCGGCGAGGTCCAGTGGTTTAGCTTCCCCGGCGCCTTCGAGCGCCTGGCGTATCGCCGCATCGAGGGCGACCCGCGCGAGCTGCGCGACGTGGGCGAGCCGCTCGACCGCCTCTACCAGGACCTGGGCCTGGCCCGCGCTCACCTGGGCGACTACGACGAGGCCATGGCCGCGCTCAAGAGCGCCGTTCGCTGGAACCCGATGGACTGCGCGAGCCGCCTCAACCTGGCCGACCTCTACAAGGTCTCGGGCAACATGGACGAGTTTCTCGGCCTGACCTTCAGCGTCTTTGAGCGCGCGAGCGACCCGCGCCACCTGGCCCGCGCCTTCGTGAACTTCTCGGCTTGGTTCGAGGCGTCCCAGAAGCCCCGCGTCGCCGCGGCGGCCCTGCGCGCGGCGACCAAGCTCGACGTGCGCGACAGCAGCCTCGAGGCCGCCATCGACCAGGCAAAAGGCACCGAGCGCGACCCCGACGCGGTGGACGACGCCCAGATGGCCGATCTTCTCGCCGAAGAGGGCCTGCCCGCCGGAGCCAACGCCGAGATCGCCGCGTGCCTGTTGATCTGCGCGACCACGGCCGCCGCCGAGGGCGACCGCAACGAGGCCGCGACGCTCACGCTTCGCGCGCGCGACCTGGTGGGGGAGGCGGCCTGCAAGGCCCTTCTCGACCTCATCCGCGCGCAGGACGGCGAGGGCGACGCCGGGGACGCCGGCCGCGCCGCCGCAGGCCAGGACGCCTAGGACCGCGAGGGAGCAACCGTGGGATACAAGCAACGCGAGAAGAAGACCATCGCCCGCAACCGCTCGGCGAGGCACGAGTACTTTATCGACGAGACCTTCGAGGCGGGCCTCGAGCTCACCGGCACCGAGGTCAAGAGCCTGCGCGAGCGCGCCGCCCAGATCAGTGACGCCTTCTGCCTGATCCGCGGCGGCCAGGCCTGGCTGCACGGCGTCCACATCCACCCCTACTCCAACGGAGGCGTGTGGAACGTCGACCCCGACCGCAAGCGGCGTCTTTTGCTGCACCGCCACCAGATCGACTACCTCGACGGTAAACTGCGCGTTAAGGGATGTGCCCTCGTGCCGCTGGAGCTTTACTTTGATGAGCATAACCGCGTGAAGCTGGCCATCGGGCTGGGCCGCGGCAAGAAGCTCTACGACAAGCGCGAAGACATGGCCCGGCGCGACGTAGACAGAGAGATTGCCCGGGCCCTCAAGGAGCGCAGTCGTTGAGACATGCAGTTCAGGAGTCCGAGTCGCTAAAGCTGGCGGCGCTGTTGGCGATGTCCGGCGGCTTGATGGACGCCTATTCCTACCTGGTGCGCGATCACGTCTTTGCCAATGCCCAGACGGGCAACATGTTGCTTTTGGGCATCCACCTCTCGGCCGGGCGCTGGATCGAGAGCCTGCACTACGGCGTGCCGGTCGCGTGCTTTGCGCTGGGAATCGCCCTGTGCCACGGCATCAAGATCTGCTCGGGGCGCTGGCACTTGCACTGGCGCCAGGTGGCCCTGGTCGTCGAGATCGCCTTTCTCGTGCTTGTGGGCTTCATCACCGACGGGCACAGCCTGTGGGCCAACGGCTTCACGTCGTTTGCCTGCGGGATCCAGGTGCAGGCCTTTCGCAAGTTCCACGGCAAGCCGCTGGCGACCACGATGTGCATCGGCAACCTGCGCAGCGGCACGCAGGCCTGGGTCGACTGGCTGGTCTCGCGCGACCGAGAGAGCCTGCGCAGCGGCGCGCTGAGCTTCTTCGTCATCGGCTTCTTCGTGGTGGGCGCGATCGTCGGCAACTGGCTGAAGGCCGTGCTGTGGACGCGCGCGATCTGGGTCGCGGCGGTACTTCTCGCCGTGTGTGTCCTGGTCATGTTCGTGGATCGAGAGAAAAAGCCGGTAAAAAAGGCTGCGTAAGCGGGTAGAATGTAGTCCCGCGCGTTCGCGCGCACGTATTTTGACATTCGCATGGTGGCAGTGCCCCACATTCTTTGGGGGTGACTGGTTTCGACAGGGTGGGCCTGAGACGGGCAGCAGGTCGTGGTCTCCTCGCCACGTTAAACAGGGGAACCGTCAAATTGAATTGACGACACTTATTCTTATGAGCCTCTGGCTCTCGCTGCTTAATTTTAACTAGCAGCCGTCAAAGCGGGGATCGCTCCCGTTCCCGCGGCGACGTCATTTTAGGGAGATGCTCGCGCGGACGTGGCAGGTATGCCGCGCGATAAGACTGAACCAGCTGGGATGCCAAGCGCGTGTCGTTGGGTGCGCGGCATCTAAGATCTAACCATCGACTGAGCCTGGAGACACCTATCAGGGGTTTGCTTTGGACCGGAGTTCGATTCTCCGCACCTCCACCAAATGCGAAACGGTCGAACTCTTCCTTTTGGGAGAGGCGGCCGTTGTGATAAGGGCGTCCTCGCGTTCGCGCGGGGGCGCCCTTTTTGCGTTTGGGGGCGTGCCTTGCTCCTGGGGTGCTCAAATACTGACGATTCTTGTGCCCGGCGGCCCCTCGTGGGCTTGTCAACGACTCATTTACCTGGGGATTTGCTGAGAAGGAGCTTTCAAGGGCTCCTGTTTTGCTCAGAAACGCACAATCAACGCGAAATTTTGAGCGTGTCCGGGACGGCTCACGCCGCGGCAGGCTGGGTAGAATGAGGGAACGCACCCCAACCCGACGACCGCACGGAGGAAACCATGAGCTCTGATATCGCTTTTGGCGCGCAGGCGCCTGTCGAGAAGACCGACGTCCCCGCGCTGGTCCTTGAGGGCGGCGGCTTTCGCGGGATGTTCACGGCCGGTGTGCTTGACGTGCTGATGGAGCGCGGGCTCACGGATTTCTCGAGCATCTGGGGCGTCTCGGCGGGCGCGATGAACTCGGTGAGCTTCAAGAGCGGCCAGCTCGGGCGCACCATGCGCGTCATCCTGGCCTTCCGCGACGACAAGCGTTTCATGAGCTTCCTCTCGTTTGCAAAGACCGGCGACATCGCGGGCGGCGAGTTCGTCTACGACAAGGTCCAGAACCACCTGGACCCCTGCGACAATGACGCCTTCGAGGCCAACCCCATGCCCATGTGGGCCGTCGTCTCGGACGTCACCTTTGGCACGCCGGCCTATCTACCTGTGGTTCATTTGCCCGAGGACGCCGTGAAGGTCCGCGCCTCGGCCAGCTTGCCGGGCGTCTCGAACATCGTCGAGATCGACGGCCACCGCTACCTCGACGGCGGCACGACCGACGCGATTCCCTACGCCACGGCGATGGGCCTCGAGGGCTCGCGCCCGGTCGAGGGCCACACGCCGGCCAAGCGCGCCCTCGTCGTCTTGACGCAGGACCGCGGATACGAGAAGACCAACTCGACCGAGCAGATGATCATCCGCTCGCACCGCTACGACAACTTCCCGTATTACATCGAGGCCCTTGAGACCCGCTATCAGCGCTACAACGCCTGCCGAGAGAAGCTCTGGGAGCTCGAGCGCGAGGGAAAGTGCCTGGTCATCGCACCCGAGAAGCCCGTGACGGTCAAGACCACCGAGCATGAGGGGGCGCCTTTGCTCGACCTCTACCTGCAGGGTCGCCGCCAGGCCGAGGCCCGTCTCGCCGAGATCGACGAGTTCCTGCGCGTCGATGACGAGGCGGCCGAGTAGGGCCCGTCTCGCCGTCGCGACCAACCGTTTGAGCCCCGCGCCAGCACGTCCGCCCCGCGATTGTGGAGCGCGCGTGTTGGCGCTTTTCTCGAGAAAAACACGGCATCAACGCAAACGCGCTGCGCTATACTCATAAAGCTTTTTCCACTAGGGCCCCGTAATCTCTAAAAGAAATAGCACCTGGCGGCTTGTCCAGAAGCTGTCAATCCAGAATGTTTGTAGGAGGAGTCAAGTGAAGAAATCGACTCATTACGCCAAGGCTGGCGAGGTCGAGCGCAAGTGGGTGTTGATCGACGCGGAGGGCGCTACCCTCGGCCGTCTGGCTACCACCGCTGCCATGATTCTGCGCGGTAAGAACAAGCCCCAGTTCACCCCCAACGCCGACACCGGTGACTTTGTCGTTATCGTTAACGCCGACAAGGTCGTTCTCACCGGCAACAAGGCCGACCAGAAGCGCTACTGGCGCTACTCCGGCTATCTCGGTGGCCTCAAGTTCGAGTCCTTCCGTGAGGCTATGGCTAAGCACCCCGAGCGCGTGATCGAGCACGCCGTGAAGGGCATGCTCCCCAAGACCACCCTTGGCCGCCAGCAGGGCACCAAGCTCAAGGTCTACGCTGGTCCCGAGCACCCGCACACCGCTCAGAACCCCGTTAAGATCGACTGGAGGGCATAACCATGGCTGAGAACAGCGCTGTTTATTGGGGCACTGGTCGCCGTAAAGAGGCTACCGCCCGTGTTCGTCTTGTCCCCGGCACCGGCAAGTTCATCGTCAACGGCCGCGACGCCCTCAACTACTTTGGTCGTCAGCAGCTCGTCGACAACGCTCTTGCCCCGCTCAAGCTGACCGAGACCGCCGATCGTTTCGACGTCCTCGCCAACTGCGATGGCGGCGGCATCAACGGCCAGTCCGGCGCTTGCCGTCTGGGCATCTCCCGCGCCCTCCTCGAGGCTGGCGAGTACCGCGCCGACCTCAAGAAGGCTGGCTTCCTTACCCGCGACGCCCGTGCGGTCGAGCGTAAGAAGTACGGCCTCAAGAAGGCTCGTAAGCGCCCGCAGTTCTCGAAGCGCTAGTCCTTCGAGGCAGCACCTTTGCTTTTTGGGGCTTGTCGGCATTGGTTCGACAAGCCCTTTTTCTTATCTATTGGAGGAAAAGGCAATGAAGTACTTTGGTACCGACGGCTTCCGCGGCCGTGCTAACGAGGGCTTGAACGTCGAGCACGCCTTCAAGATCGGTCGCTTCGTGGGCTGGTATTACGGTGCGCGCCAGGGCAAGAAGGCCCGCGTCATCATCGGCAAGGACACGCGCCGCTCGAGCTACATGTTCGAGAGCGCGCTGATCTCGGGCCTGGTCGCCTCGGGCGGCGACGCCTACATGCTGCACGTCATCCCCACGCCCGGCGTCTCGTATGAGGTCGTCGACGGCGGCTTTGACTGCGGCGTCATGATCACCGCCTCGCACAACCCCTACACCGACAACGGCATCAAGCTGGTCAACCGCGACGGCTTCAAGATGGACGAGGACGTCCTGGAGCTCATTGAGGAGTACATCGACGGCGGCAGCGAGGTTCCTCTCGCCACCGAGGACGCGATCGGCTGCACCGTGGACTACATGCAGGGCCGCAACCGCTACATCGCGAGCCTCATCGCCAGCTGCGGCTTTTCTCTGCAGGGCCTGAAGATCGGCCTGGACTGCGCCAACGGCTCGGCCTCGTCGGTCGCGCGCCCGGTCTTCGACGCCCTGGGCGCCGAGACCCACGTGATCAACAACGCCCCCAACGGCTTCAACATCAACGTCGACTGCGGCAGCACCCACATCGACCAGCTGCAGCGCTTCGTCGTGCAGAACGGCCTTGACGTGGGCTTTGCCTACGACGGCGACGCCGACCGCTGCCTGGCGGTTGACGAGCGCGGCCACGTGGTCGACGGCGACCTGATCCTGTACGTGTGCGCCTGCTACATGAACAAGCACGGGCGTCTCGCCAAGCAGACCGTCGTCCCCACGGTGATGTCGAACTTCGGCTTCTTCCGCGCGCTGGACGAGGCGGGCATCTCCTACGAGAAGACCGACGTGGGCGACAAGAACGTCTACGCCTGCATGCGCGAGAACGGCTATACCCTGGGCGGCGAGCAGTCCGGCCACGTCATCTTCTCTGAGCTTGAGAAGACCGGCGACGGCATCATGACCTCGCTGCGCATCATGGAGGCCCTGCGCGCCGAGCGCGAGAAGCTCTCGGAGCTCACGCGCCCGGTCAAGCTCTACCCGCAGCAGCTCGACAACATCCGCGTGACCGACAAGGACGCCGCGATGGAGTCCGACGAGGTCAAGCAGGCCGTCGAGGCAGCCGAGAAGTTCCTCGAGGGCAACGGCCGCGTGCTCGTGCGCGCCTCTGGCACCGAGCCCCTGGTCCGCGTCCTGGCGGAGGCCCCCGACGAGAAGCTGTGCGCCGAGGCCAACCAGATCGTCATCGCCGCATTGGAGAAGTACCGCGCGTAGCCGCGGGTTCTTCTCAGCTACAACGTTGTACTTACGCCGGTCCCGGGTTCGCCTGGGGCCGGTTTCTTGTAGGCGGGGTGTCTATTTCGCGGAGACGGGCATTCGTTGGTAGACTTAACTGGTTACTATTGCCTGTGACCAGTTGCCCGCCACGAGCGCGGGCGCAGGGAATTGGGGGACTCGCCTATGTGCGGAATCGTTGGTTATACCGGTCGCGACCAGGCCGTCGGCTATCTCGTCGAGGGCCTGAAGACCCTTGAGTACCGCGGCTACGACTCGGCGGGCGTCGAGGTCCTGTCCACCGACGGCCAGCTCCACGGCGTGAAGTGCGCCGGCCGCGTGGCCATCCTGGAGGAGCGCTGCCAGACCGCCAACCTCTTTGGCACCACGGGCATCGCCCACACGCGCTGGGCCACCCACGGCGCGCCGACCGACAAGAACGCCCACCCGCACCGCGACTGCTCGGGCCGCATCGCCATCGTGCACAACGGCATCATCGAGAACTACCGCGAACTGCGCGCCACCTTGTCGCGCGCGGGCCACGAGTTCGCGTCCGACACCGACTCCGAGGTCATCGCGCACCTGATCGAGGACGCCTGGGCCGGCCCCGCCAAGGGCGACCTGCTGCTGGCCGTGCGCAACGCGTGCCGCCGCCTCGAGGGCTCCTGGGCCATCGCGGCCGTGTGCGCCGACGCCCCCGGCGAGCTGGTCGTCGCCCGCAACGGCAGCCCGCTCGTCGTGGCCTCCACGCCCGAGGGCGCCTACTGCGCCTCTGACGTCACGCCCCTGGCCAGCGTCACCTCCCACGTCATCCAGCTCGAGAACAACCAGTTCGCGCGCCTGCGCGAGACCGGCGAGGTCACCGTCTACGACGCCGACGGCCTGGTCGTCGAGAACCCCTCCGCCATCGACATCGACTGGGACGCCTCGGCCGCGACCCTGGGCGGCTACTCCGACTTCATGGCCAAGGAGATCGCCGAGCAGCCCGAGGCCCTCGAGCGTCTTCTCGCCGACCGCCTGGGCGACAACGGCATCCAGCTCGATGAGCTGCACATGAGCGAGGAGGAGCTGGCCGGCGTCGACCGCATCTTCCTTATCGCCTGCGGCACGTCCTACCACGTGGGCCTTATCGCCAAGACCTACATCCAGACCTGGGCAAAGGTGCCGGTCATCTGCGCCTATGCCTCTGAGTTCAACTACGACCAGGACATCCTGGTGACCAAGAACACCCTGTGCGTCATCATCACCCAGTCCGGCGAGACGGCCGACACCTTGACGGCCGCCCGTCGCATGAAGGGGATGGGCTGCAAGGTCTTTGCCATCACCAACGTGCTGGGCTCCTCGGCCGCCCGCGAGTCCGACGGCTGCATGTACGTCCAGGCCGGCCCCGAGGTCTGCGTCTGCTCGACCAAGGCCTACACCGCCCAGGTCGTGGCCTGCGCCCTGTTCGCCCTGCGCCTGGCCCAGAACCACGGCGAGATGGACAAGGCCGAGGTCGAGCGCCACTACAAGGACCTTCTCACCTTGCCGGACCTTATCCGCGAGGTCATCGGCCGCTCCTGGCAGGACAAGCGCGCCGCCGCGATCTTCCGCCGCGCGCACTCGGCCCTGTTTTTGGGCCGCGGCGTGAACTCCACCACCGCCTACGAGGGCGCGCTCAAGCTCAAGGAGGTCAGCTACCTGCACGCCGAGGCCTACCCGGCCGGCGAGATGAAGCACGGCCCGATCGCCCTGCTCGAGCCCGGCTTCCCCGTCGTCGCGATCGTGCCCGAGGACCGCGTCCACGACAAGACCGTCTCGAACATCCAGGAGGTCAACGCCCGCGGCGCCGTGTGCGTCGCCGTGGCGACCGACGGCGACGAGGCCGTGGCGGGCCTGTGCGAGCACGTCTTGTGGATCCCGCCGGTGGCAGACGAGCTTCTCGTCCCCATCGTGGCCATCGTCCACCTGCAGATCTTGTCTCGCTATGTGGCCCGCGCTCGTGGTTGTGACGTGGACAAGCCGCGCAACCTCGCTAAGTCGGTGACGGTTGAGTAGCGGTAATCTAGAATAAAGAAGTACGTGATTGATGAGGTCGCCTTGGCACGCGTGCGCTGTCAGGGCGACTCTTTGTTGAGCAAAGGGGTAGGCGTGGCTCTGGCGGGCATCGGCGTCGACATGCTTGAGATTTCCAGGATGGAGCGCGTGATCGAGCGTCGCCCCAGCTTCCTGCGCCGCGTCTTTACCGACGAGGAGCGCGCCTACTGCGAGCACACCGCCCGCCCGGCCGAGCACTACGCCGCCCGTTTTGCCGCCCGCGAGGCCGTGCTCAAGGCCCTGGGCTGCGGTTTTTCTGACGGCGTGCGCGTGAAGGACGTCTCTGTCGTCAATGACGAGACGGGCCGTCCCCAGGCCAAGCTCGAGGGCCGCGCCGCCCAGATCGCGGCCGAGCAGGGCGTGCGCGAGATCGCCCTGTCCATCTCGCATACCCGCGGGGTGGCCGTGGCCAACGCCGTGGCCGTGACCGACAAGGTCAAGCCCAAGCCCAACCCCAAGGAGGACGCCGCCAAGGCGCTGGCCAGCTCTTTTAAGGAGGCCCGCGCGTTGATCGACGAGCTCGAGCGCGTGCAGGAGGGCGCGCTGGGGGCGGAGCCGGCCGGCGGGGACGCGCTGGGCGAGACGGGTCCGGCGGGCCCGGAGCCCGAGTCCCTCGCGGGCGAGAACCCGATGAACGATACCGTGGCGGATACGTCGGAGAACGACGGCGCGTTCGCAGAAGATACCGAGGAGTAACCCATGCAGCCAGTTCTTAACGTCGAGGATATCAAGCGGGTCGAGGTCGCGCTGACCCGCGTGGGCGTGAGCGTCTCTGAGCTCATGCACCGCGCCGGTTGCGCCGCCGCTCAGGAGGTTCTTGAGCTGGGCGGCGTCAACAAGGCCGTGGTCTTCTCGGGCATGGGCAACAACGGCGGAGACGGCTGGGTCGCGGCCGAGGCGCTGATGTCGCGCGGCGTCGACGTGACCGTCGTGACCCCGATCGACCCCGACCAGCTCAAGGGCGACCTTGCCCGCCAGGTCGCGCAAAGCGCGGCCCGCGCCGGCGTGCCGATGCTCGTTGGCCCCTCGAAAGACGAGGTCAACGAGGTCCTGGCCGACGCCGACGTGGTTCTCGACTGCATGCTGGGCACCGGCTTCAAGGGCGGCGTGCGCTCGCCCTTCGACATCTGGATCGAGTGCGTGAACGCCAGCTCGGCCCGCGTCGTGGCCGTCGACGTCCCCAGCG
This sequence comes from bacterium, assembly GCA_963591565.1. Classification (GTDB taxonomy): domain Bacteria; phylum Actinomycetota; class Coriobacteriia; order Coriobacteriales; family Atopobiaceae; genus Paratractidigestivibacter. The sequence goes on along the minus strand of CAVAUD010000035.1, from coordinate 3,455 downwards.
GCCTCTCCGCCCAGACGGGCCTCACCGGCGGCCCCTGCGTCATGGCCGACATGACCGTCACCATGATCGCGCTGAAGCCCGGTCTTCTCGCCGACAACGGCCGCGACGTGTGCGGCTCCATCGTGGTCGCTCCCTTGGCCGAGCAGACCGAGCGCCTGGTCGTCGAGGCAGACCCGGTGGCCTGGCGCACCGATTTGGCCGACTACCTGGAGGTCATGCCCGAGCCCACGAGCGCCGTCGACAAGTTCACCCGCGGCTCCGTCCTGGTCGTGGGTGGCTCCTCGCGCTTCCCCGGGGCGCCGATCATGGCCGCCCGCGCGGCTGCCCGCGCCGGCGCCGGCTACGTCACCCTGGCCGTGCCCGCGACGATCGTCTCGCTGGTCCAGTCTCACGTGCTGGAGATTCCCGTCGTGGGCCTGCCCTGCGACGTCGAGGGGGTCCTTACCCAGGATGCGGCTGAGAAGGTCGTGCGCCTGGCGAAGAACGCCTCGGCCACGCTGATCGGCCCGGGCATGCGCGTCTCTGGCGGCACGACCAAGTGCGTCTCGGCGCTGCTTGAGGCCAATAAACCGCTGGTCATCGATGCCGACGGCCTCAACTGCCTGTCTCGCCTGACCGACGGCAACCTGTGCGAATTCCCCGAGATCACGCGTCGCGACGCGCCGCTGATCCTGACCCCGCACCGCGGCGAGCTGGCGCGTCTCGTCAACCGCGCCGACGACCCGCTGACGTCGCTGTCTGACCAGCTGGAGGCCGCCCGCGCCATCATCTGGGGTGACGGCGGCTCTGAGCTGGCCATCATTGCCAAGGGCAGCGCGACCGGCTGCGTGGGCGTCTCGCAGGCGATCCTGCCCAAGCCCGGCCCCTCGGCGCTGGCGACGGCCGGCTCGGGAGACGTGCTGGCGGGCCTGACGGCGTCTCTTCTCGCCCAGGTCGCGGGCACGCCCAAGGTGGGCAACCTGCCCCTTCTCTGCGCCTTGGCCTGCGAGATCCACGGCTACGCCGGGTCTTTGGCCGTCGAGAGCTACGGCTCGCGCGGCGTGATGGCGACCGACGTCGTCGACCGAATCGGCCTGGCCGCCGACGCCATCGAGGAGCACGCGATGTATCCTGAGATGGACGCCGAGGAGGCGCAGGAGTAGGCCGCGGCGCGCGTTCGTATCTGCACGGGAGTTGACCATGGACACAAGTAAATGCCCCGATAACAGGTGGAGCTGGGTAGAGATCAACCTCTCGGCCCTGCGCCGCAACACCACGGCGTTCAAGCGCCAGCTGGCGCGCGGGGTTCAGATGATGTGCGTGGTCAAGGCCGACGCGTACGGCCACGGGGCCGTGAACTGCGTGAAGACGATGCACGCGGCGGGCGCTTCTCAGTTTGCCGTGGCCACCGTGGCCGAGGGCGTCGCGCTTCGTCAGGCCGGCATCGAGTGGCCGATCCTGGTCTTGTCCGAGCCGCCGGTCGACTGCGTGGAGCAGCTCGTCGAGTTCGACCTTATGCCCTCGGTCTACAACGCCGATTTCGCGCTGGCGCTGGGCGAGGCTGCCGCCGCGGCCAACAAGGTGGCCAAGTATCATTTGATTATTGATACGGGAATGACGCGGGTCGGCGTGCGCCGCCAGGACGTTATTGAGCTGAGAAGAACCATCGACTTCCACCGCGGCCTCGAGTGCGCGGGCACCTTCACCCACTTCGCCACGGCCGACGTGCCGGACGACTGGGACTTCGCGCTGCAGCTCAACCGCTTCCAAGAGGCCGTTGCGTCGCTGCGCGGGGCGGGGCTCGAGACGGGCCTTGTCCACTGCGACAACACGCCGGGTACCGTGCTTCACCCCGAGTGCCAGTTCGATATGTGCCGCGTGGGCATTGGCCTGTACGGCCTGCATCCGGCGGACGCCACGCGCGGGCGCATCGCGCTGGAGCCCGTGATGAGCGTGCGCGGGCGCGTCACGCGCGTCATATATCCGCAGGTGGGCGATGGTGTTAGCTATGGCATGACGTATCGCGTGCCCAAGCAGAACATCCAGATCGCCACGGTGCCCATCGGTTATGCCGACGGCCTTTCGCGGACCCTCTCCAACAAGATGGAGGTGCTGGTCGGCGGCGGCCGCGCGCGCCAGGTGGGCAACATCTGCATGGACCAGTTCATGTTCGCCGTGGACGTCAACACGACGCGGCCGTACTGCCCCACCAGGCCCGTTGCCGAGGGCGACGTCGTGACGATAATCGGCCGCGACGGCGAGCAGGAGATCACGGCCGACGACCAGGCGGCGCTTCGCGGGACCATCAACTACGAGGTCGTTTGCGACTTTGGCCTGCGCCTCCAGAAGGTTTACGTTTAAGGCAGCCGGTGTTGACCTATGCCTATGATGCAGATTCCCGGGCACGTCAACCAAAAGCCGCGCGAGGTCTCGCTTGACGAGATTCGCGCCGTGGTGGGGGACTGCCACGCGTGCCCGCTGGGCGAGACCCGCACTCACCTGGTGTTTGGCTGCGGCAACCCGCATGCCCGCGTCATGTTTGTGGGGGAGGGCCCCGGGCGCAACGAGGACCTGCAGGGCGAGCCGTTCGTGGGCGCGGCGGGGCACAAGCTGGACGCGCTTCTCGGCTATGCAGGGCTGACGCGCGACGAGGTCTACATCGCCAACGTCATCAAGTGCCGGCCGCCGTCGAACCGCAACCCTCGGCCCGAAGAGATCGAGGCCTGTGCCCCGTACCTGCGCGAACAGATCCGCAGCGTGTGGCCCGACGTCATCGTGTGCCTGGGGAACTTCGCTGCGCAGTTCGTCCTGCGCACGCAGGCCGGGGTCACGAGCCTGCGCGGGAACCTCTACCAGGTGGGGCACTTTGTCGTGTGCCCGACGTTTCACCCGGCTGCCTGTATCTACCACGAGCAATGGGAGCCTCTACTGATCCAGGACCTGCAGCTGGTGGGGCAGTGGCTGCGGGAGAACCCGCCCGCGACGGCTGAATAGCCGCTTGTTGGTACAACGTTGTACTTCTCGCCATTAAGGAGATCGATATGAGCACCGAGCTGAGCTTCACCACCACCTCGCAGGCCGAGACCATCGCGCTGGGCGAGCGCCTGGGGCGCGTGCTGCAAGACGGCGACGTGCTGGTGCTCACGGGCGATTTGGGCGCGGGAAAGACGCAGCTCACCAAGGGTATCGCCGCCGGGTTGGGCATCACTGCCGACGTGACGAGTCCCACCTTCACGATCCAGATGGTCTATGACGGTGGCCGCCTGCCGCTCTATCACTTTGACCTGTATCGCCTGGACGACCCCGAGCAGCTCGAGGACACGGGCATCTTTGACGTGCTGGGCCAGGAGGGCGTGTGCTCCATCGAGTGGGGCGAGCAGTTTTCCGAGGAGATCGGCGACGCGCGGGTCGACGTTTTTGTGACGCGCCGCGATGACGAGGCCGCGCCGGGCGCCGAGCCGGCCCGCGAGGTGCGC
>CAVAUD010000034.1:0-18630 GCA_963591565.1 bacterium | reverse complement strand
CAAATTTCGGGCTTGTCTGATAGTCGCGTATCAGACAAGCCCGTTTTTTGTGGCCGGATTATCAGACAAGTCGAAAAGCTGAAGCTGAGAAGCCCGAAAAGTATCAGACAAGTCCTCGAATTGAGGGGGAGAAGGAGAGGCGGAAGGGCCTGGGTCGTGGGGAGGGCATTCAGCACGTTGGCTAGGGGAGGGGCAGGAGGATGGAGACCCTAAAGATCCCGTCGGCGGCGTCGAAGGTGCAGGTGCCGTCGTAGCGCTCGGCGATGAGGCGCAGGGACTTGGTGCCGTAGCCGTGCAGGCCCGCGTCGCGCTTGGTGGACGCAAAGGTGCCGTCCTTCTCGGCTAAAACCTCGCCGTCATAGCAGTTGCGAACCTGGATACAGGCCATTTGACCTGCTTTGCGGGTGCTGACGTCGATGAGACGGCGGGCCGGGTCGGCGACCTTCTCGCATGCCTCGATCGCGTTGTCGAGGGCGTTGCCAAAAAGCGAGTAGACGTCCTGCTCGGCCATAAAGGAAAGCAGCCGGCCGTCGACGGGGCAGGTGAGCTGGATACCCTTGGCCTGGGCGAGAAGAGTCTTCTCGGTGAGAATGACGTCGAGCGCGCGGTTGGACGTGTCGATGCCGGTGTCGTAGATGCTCACGAGCTCGTCGAGGTTCTCCATGAACTCGGACGCCGTTGCTTGGCCGCCCGCCCCCGCGCCCAGCGATCTGATTTGATGTTTGATGTCGTGGCAGCGGACGTTGATGGCCTCTATGGTGCTCGCCGAAAGTTCGTACTGGCGGCGCTGGTCCTCCATCATCTGACGGGTGGCCACGGCGTCTGCCTGCATGCGGTTGCTAAAGAGAATCTGGTAGTCCAGCACCAGCGTCAAGGCGCTGACCAACAGGTGGGTCATGCACAAGGCGAGAAGCTCGACCTGGTGGAGGACCTGGGCCGAGGAAAGCTCGTTGATCAGCGTCGAGAAGGTGATGTTGACGACCATGACGCCCGCAAGGACCAGGATGGTCTTGGCGTCGCCCTCGCCCTCGAGCCGGTTGGCGTGGATGTTGTTGACGACGGTGGCGTAGGCCAGCGAAAACACGGCGGTGTAGACGACCAGCTCGCACGCCGCTTTGCCGGGGGCGTCCAACGCCCCGAGGTCGGGCGCGATGGTCCCGAGCGTCACCCAAACCATGTGCGCGAAGTTCTGCGTGATGTAGCCGGCCGTGCAGCAGAAGATGGCGTCCCATTTGCCCAGCTCAAAAGCCCAGCGAGACAGGCCCAGGCAGACGCAGAGGACAGCTAAGAAGAACAAGGTGGTCGCGAGGCCACTGGCCCAGCTGCCCAGAAGCGCCACGGCGACCGGCCGCACGAACAAGACGTTGCAGGTGCTTAAGACCGAGAGGGCGACGCAGGCGAGAAGGCAGGTGCCTAGACGCAGGCTCGCCCGTCCCTTTGTGGGGTACAGCGAGCAGAACAAGGCGATGCCGACAAAGATCGTGATCAGGTTGGGGAAGCTGTTAAAGGCCGCTCGGTAGGCAATAAAGCCCAGGTCAAGACCCCCAAGCGCAAGCCCGGCCCCGGCACCTGCCCCTGCCGCGAACTCCATCAGAAGGTCCGCCCAACATAGCTCGAGAACCGCGCGACGACTTCCTTCTTGCGCGCGCGGCTGACGCCCAGGACGCTGCCGTCGGCCATCGTCACGTCGTTGCCGCTGATGAGGCGGATGTAGTCCATGTTGACCAGGCAGCCGCTCGAGACCTGCAGCAGCGGCCCCTCGTCGTCGATACTGTCCAGGACCTGGCGGATGGTGCCGCGCACCTTCACGGGGTCCTTCTCGCCAAAGAGGTGGATCATGAGGTCGTGGCGCACGAGCTCGATGTAGACGACCTCGCGGGTAAGAAGGACGCGAACGCCGCCCGCCTGCGGCAAGACGATCTTCTCGTTTTGGGCGCGATGCAGGGTTCCCATGACCTTGTCCATGCAAAGCTCCAGCTTGGGCAGGGTGACGGGCTTGACGATGAAGCCGGCGGCGTCGACCTCGTAGCTCTTGGCGGCGTACTGCGAGAGGCTCGTCGTGAAGATGATGGGCGTGCCCTTGTCGTAGGAGCGCATGAGGGTCGCGGCGTCCATGCCGCTCATGTCGGGCAGCTCGATGTCAAGAAAGACGAGGTCAAAGGTCTTCTCGCCAGATACCAGGGCTTGGGCGCGGTCGCTCACGGTGACGGAAAGGTCAAGGTCGTGGCGCTTCGCATAGGTGCCCAGGGCCTCGCGCAGGGCGTCGGCCTCGTCGGGGTAGTCCTCGACAACCAAGACCTTGATCACGGCGGCTCCTTTCTGACGGGTGGCCTTATTGTATGTGGTTTCGCGGCCGTGCGGGCGCTGCGACCGTTTACCGACAAGCGGCGCGCCTTCGCCAAGAGCGGTCACAAAAATGACCGAACGCCCCAAGGCCCTTCTCGCCTTAAGTCTCCTTTCATAGAGTGTGAGCTGTTCACCTGCGCAAACGTGCGCAAAGACAAGCAGCTTTATCTTAGGGAGGAGAAGACATGCTTGAAATCAACATGGACGACGTGCTTGCCGTCCTGCAGTCCGTCGCGCCGCAGCTCGCGGCCATCGTCGTCGCGCTGGTCGCCGCCATCGCGGTGACGCTGGCGTCGGGTAAGGGCCGCATGCCCCAGGAGGCGCGCCGCAAGCTCACCCACTCGGTGACCTGGATCGTGGCGGCTGCCGTGGCCGTCTGCTCGGTCAACGCGATGCTGGTGGGCCCGCTCAAGAACATGGTCACCATGGCCACCGCCGAGAAGCTCTCGCTTAGCGCGGAGACCATCGCGAAGACCAACCAGCTGGCCGTCGACATCGAGTCCGAGGGCATCACCCTGCTCAAGAACGACGACGCGACCCTGCCGCTTTCCAACACGGGCAACATCAACGTCTTTGGCTGGGCTTCCGTGAGCCCGATCTACGGCGGCACCGGCTCGGGCTCCTTGTCCGACGCCTACGACACCGTGTCGCTTCTCGACGGCCTCAACATGGCCGGGTTCAAGACCAACGAGGAGCTCACCGACTTCTACAACAGCTACGGCATGACCCGCGGCAAGATCAGCGTCACCGCCGCCGACTGGAGCCTGCCCGAGCCCCCGGCCTCGACCTACAGCCAGGAGCTCATCGACAACGCCAAGGCCTACTCCTCGACCGCCGTCGTGGTGATCGGCCGCGTGGGCGGCGAGGGTCTCGACCTGCCGACCGACATGAAGTCCGCCAGCGTGACCTACAACAACAACTCGGCCGATTACGAGGACTTCTCTGCCGGCCAGCACTACCTCGAGCTCGACCAGAGCGAGCGCGACATGCTCGACCTGGTGTGCGCCAACTTCGACGACGTCGTTGTCGTCTACAACGGCGCCAACGCCTTCGAGATGGGCTTCGTCAACGACTACCCGCAGATCAAGAGCGTCGTGTGGGCGCCGCACCCCGGCCAGGCCGGTTTCGAGGCCCTGGGCAGCGTCCTTTCTGGCGAGACGAACCCCTCGGGCAAGACGTCCGACACCTTTGTCTATGACCTGACCAGCAGCCCCAGCTGGAACAACTTCGGCGACTTCCCGTACGACAACGTCGAGGAGTTCCAGATCGAGAGCGCCCGCGGCACCCGCTCGCCCCGCTTCGTCAACTACGACGAGGGCATCTACGTGGGCTACCGCTTCTACGAGACCGCGGCCGACGAGGGCCTGATCGACTACGGCTCGACCGTCCAGTACCCGTTTGGTTACGGCCTGTCCTACACGAGCTTCTCTCAGCAGATGGGCGCCGTGACCTACGCGAACGGCACCGTGAGCTTCGACGTGACGGTGACCAACACCGGCAGCGTGGCAGGCAAGGACGTCGTCGAGGTCTACTCCAACCCGCCCTACACCAACGGCGGCATCGAGAAGGCCACCGCCAATCTCGTCACCTACGAGAAGACCCGTGAGCTGGCCCCCGGCGAGTCCCAGGTCATCTCCATCAGCTTCGAGGACGACGAGCTGGCCTCCTACGACTACCAGAACGCCGAGGCCTACGTGCTTGAGGCCGGCGACTACCAGATCTCGATCAACAGCGACAGCCACACCCAGATCGCGGCACAGACCATCAACGTCGCCCAGACCGTGACCTACGACTCCGACGACAACACCCACAACGGCGACGCCGTGGCGGCGACCAACGCCTTCGACGACGTCAACGGTGGCCTGACGTACCTCTCGCGCGCCAACGGCTTTGCCAACTACGCCGAGGCGACCGCCGCCCCCACCAACTACAGCATGTCCGACGAGTACAAGGCCACCTACTACAACAACGGCAACTACGACGCGACCCAGTTCGACAACGCCGACGACGAGATGCCCACGACCGGCGCGAACAACGGGCTTCGCCTCTATGACCTGCGCGGCGTTGACTACGACGACGAGAAGTGGGACGAGCTTCTCGACGAGCTGACCGTGGACGAGATGAACAGCCTGATCGCCAACGGCGGCTACTCAAACGCGGCGATCGATTCCGTCGGCAAGATTCGCCTGTCCGACGTCGACGGCCCCGCGGCCCTGAAGGACAACTTCACCGGCGTGAGCTCGATCGGCCTGCCCTGCAACGTGGCGCTGGCGTGCTCTTGGAACAAGGACCTGGCCCGCGAGTACGGCGAGACGATCGGCGACATGGCCCACGAGCTGCAGGTCTCTGGTTGGTACGCGCCTTCGGTCAACATCCACCGCTCGGCGTTTGGCGGCCGCAACTTCGAGTACTTCTCCGAGGATCCCGTGCTTACCGGCACGCAGGCGGCCCAGCAGGTCCTGGGCGCCGACTCCCGCGGCGTCTACGCCTTCATCAAGCACTTTGCCCTGAACGAGCAGGAGACCCAGCGCAACGGCCAGCTGTGCACCTGGTCCAACGAGCAGGCCATCCGCGAGATCTACCTGCGCCCCTTCGAGATCGCCATCAAGGCAGACGGTGACGCTCAGGCGGTCATGGGCTCGTTCAACTACGTGGGCAACACCTACGCCAGCGCGAGCCTGGCCCTGAACCAGACCGTCCTTCGCGACGAGTGGGGCTTCAAGGGCATGGTCGAGACCGACTACTTTAGCGGCACGAACTACGGCTACCAGAACGCCGACCAGCTCATCCGCGGCGGCACCGACATCATGCTGGCCACCACCGAGACGACCAACTACGTGACCGACCTCTCGGCCACCTCGGTCATCCAGATGCGCCGCGCCTGCCACAACATCCTGTACACGGCGGTCAACAGCTGGCGTTACGCCGACGGCGACCCGGCCAGCGTCACCCCGACCTGGATGATCGCGATGTACGCGACCGACGCGGCCTGCGTGGTCATCCTGGCTGGCCTGGGCTTCGTGGCGGTCAAGCGCTACAGGAAGCGCATGAGCGAGTAGCGCGGCAGGCTAGCGACCAACTCCCAGTACGAACCTCTTCCCAATGAGGCGCCGACCTTACTCCCAGGTCGGCGCCTTTTTGGTGGGCCGAGAAGGAGGACGGCGAGGGCGGGCGGCTGTGGGGAGGAGGACGGCTGCGAGGAGGAGGCCGGCCGCGATGCTAGCGGGGAGGGGGCCGGCTGCGGGGCTTGCGGGGAGGAGATCCCGGGGGTGGGGAAGAGGCCTCCCGGTTTTGGTTCTGTGCTCAAACAGTCCTGTTCGCACGGAGGCGACATTAAGTCGCCTCCGGCTCATGCGGAACTGCGCCATAACCAAAACCGGGAGGCCTCTTCCCCATCGCGGGTCGAGGGCGCGGGCGAGGGCGCGGGGCGTCTGACGAAGGGCTACTTGCGGCGGTCGTGCTCCAGGTGGAACGCGCGCTTGCACTCGTACATCTTCTCGTCCATGTGACGCAGGAAGGTCTCGGGCGTGTCGCCGGGGGCAAAGCGCGCGTGGCCCATGGCGGCGTTGAGGGTGAAGGTCTCGGCGCCGGACTCGTTGAGGCGGGTAATGGCGGCCTGGATGTCCGCCATGGTCTGGACCGCCTTCTCCTCGCTGCTGCCGGGGAGAAGCACGATGAACTCGTCGCCGGCGTAGCGCAGGGCCATCGCTTCCTCGGGGATAGACTTGAACAGGGTGTCTCCCAGGACATAGATGGCGCGGTCGCCGGTGTTGTGGCCCAAGGTGTCGTTGATCGACTTGAAGTCGTTGATGTCGAGCATGATGCCAAAGAGCGACTTGCTGCCCGTCACGCTGGGCTTCTCGAGCATGCGGTCAAGATAGCGGCGGTTGAAAAGGCCAGAGAGCGAGTCGCGATAGATGTTCTCGGCGTAGTTCTGCATCTGGACAAAGGTCAGCGCGATCGCGACCGAGATCCACGACGTCGTGATTCCGTAGCAGACGCCCTGGCCCACGACGCCCACGATGCAGGGGCCCACAAAGTATTGGATGGGGAAGAAGTGCACGTTGGCGCCCTCTTTTTGGGAGCGCCGAACAACGTGGGTGCTGTAGGCGAAGTAGAACACGAGCGAGGCGTAGCCCAAAGGCGCCAAGGGCCCGCGCTGGTAGACGTTGCTCGGTGAGATGCTGAACAGGGCGCCTGCGCCAAACAGGGTGCAGACGACGGCGAGGGCCTCGATCGCCCAGGGGACAATGAGGAAACGCGCGTCTGCCCGGGTGCGCTGGTAGTTTTGGTAGATTCGCAGGTTGACGTAGAGGGCCCAGGCAAAGCCTATCGTCACGGTGCCAAGAAAGCACAGGCCGTTGGTCAGGTAGTTGATTGCGATCGCGCCGGGAAAGGTCTGGCCGTCGACGAGAAACGCGATCGTCTCGCAAAGAGCGCCGCACATGTTCACGATGCACATCGTGTCGTAGAGGTGGTCCTGGGTATGGGTGCTCTCGCGGTTGCGCCGGCGGCAGCCAATGAGGAACCAGACCATGAGGATGGCGATGCCGTTCGCGACGATGATTTCCTTTAGGTCGATCAATATTGGCGCCCCCCTGCGTCAATCTCACTGCAACAGAGGAATTGTACCGCTTAGCAGAGCCTTCTTTGTACGGGTTTCGCTGGAAACGTTAAGCTTGAAGATAGCGGAAAAGGGGTGGTTACGGTGTTTTGCACGATTTATGAAACGGGGCTTATCGGCCGTCTGACGTTGGTGTCTGACGGCGACGCGCTTGTTGGCTGCTGGTTCGAGAAGGGCCGGCGAGACGGGCGCGGCGAGGCCGGGAAGCTGGTTGAGAAGACCGACCTGCCCGTCTTCGACGAGGCATGCGCCTGGCTGGACCGCTACTTCGCAGGCGAGAAGCCCGCGCCGGACGAGCTGCCCTTGCGGCCCTGTGGCACCGCGTTTGCCCAGGCCGTGTGGGGTGAGCTGCGGCGGATTCCGTACGGGCAGACGGTCTCGTACGGCGAAGTCGCGCGGCGGGTGGAGGCGCAGACCGGTCGCCGGGCCTGCGCGCAGGCGGTTGGCGGCGCGGTGGGGCGCAACCCGCTGGGCGTCATCGTGCCGTGTCACCGCGTCGTGGGCGCGGACGGCAACCTTACGGGCTTTGGGGGCGGCCTGGAGGCGAAGGCGGCCCTTCTCGGCTTCGAAGGCGTGCCGTTGGAAGTTGACCCGGGTTCGAAAAAAGAGACACGTGTTCTGTTGGCAAGCAAAGGTTAGAATGTTCGTGCAGATATTGAGCGCCTTTTTGGAATGGAGGTCCGTATGGATTCCAGCACCCTCAATGACCTTCTCGACATCTACGGCTATGCCGAGGGTCCGCTGCAGGCGGCGCTGATCTCGGTCGCGGTCCTTATCGTGATCGTGGGCATTATCGCGCTGGTCGTGTCGATCTGGTTGAGCATCTCCTACGTCAAGTACAACCGCCGCGAGAACAGCGCCGGCCTTACCGGCGAGCAGGCGGCGCGCAAGATCTTGGACGACGCCGGGCTGCAGAGCATCGCGGTCAAGACCAGCGGCTCGCTGATGTTTGGCAACAGCTACAGCCACTACTTCAAGAAGGTGCGCCTGCGCCGCCGCACGGTCGAGAAGACCAGCATCGCTTCGCTGGCTATGGGCAGCCAAAAGGCCGCGTTGGCGGTTCTCGACAAGGAGAACGACCCCGACATGCGCCGCCGCGTGCGCATGGTGCCCATCATCTCGTTTGGGCCGTTTGCGTTTATTCCGCTGGTCATTGTGGGTGTCATCATCGATTACGTGGTGTTCAACGGAGCCGGCTGGGTGACCATCGGCGCGTCGCTTCTGGGCCTGGCGTTCTATGTGCTCTCGCTGCTGCTGTGCGTCTGGACGCTGCGCACCGAGAAGAAGGCGCAGGAGCGCACCTACGAGCTGCTGCGCGCCGGCCACATGGCGACCGAGGATGAGATCGCCGACATGCACAAGCTGTTCCGCCTGTACAACGTGCAGTACATCCTCGACATCGTGATCTCGTTCCTCGAGGTCGTCTACTATGCGCTGCAGATCGTCGCCTCGAAGGATCTGGACCTGTCCAAGTAGCGCCGAGGGGACTTTCGTCCGCGGGGCTTTTGCGGCCCGGGTGCTACAATCGCCACGTCCCTAAGCCCTCGAAGCCCAAGCCAAAGGAAGGCCGCCTGAATGTGTGAGCTCTTTGCCGTCAATGCGGCCAACCCCGTCGAGGTCAACGACTACCTCGCCGAGTTCTTCTCCCATAGCACCAAGCACAAGGACGGCTGGGGCATCAGCTGGCGAGAAGACCGCGCGGCGCACTCCGCGGCGGCCGGGGCAAGCGAGGTCGAGGAGGAGGACACCGATGTCTTTCTCCACCACGAGCCGGTGCCCGCCTGGACCAGCGAATACATCCCGCGCTTGTTGGAAGAGCCGCTGGCCTCCTCGATGCTGGAGGCTCATATCCGCCTGTCTACCTGCGGAAACACGGTGCGCGAGAACTGCCACCCCTTCTATGGGACCGACGTCTCGGGCCGTGAGTGGACCCTCATCCACAACGGCATCCTCTTCAACGAGCTGCTGCTGGCGACCTACGACCTCAAGGAGGCCGGCCAGACCGACTCTGAGCGCGCCCTGCTCTTCTTGCTGGACGTCATCGACGAGGCGGCCGTGCGCTCCGGCGGGCTTCTCGACTTCCCGGTGCGCTTCCAGGCCCTCTCGGGCGCGGTCTCGCAGATCAGCAACCTCAACCGCCTGAACCTCATCATCAGCGACGGCGAGTACACCTACGTCCACACCAACACCGACGTCGACACGCTGCACTTTCGCCAGCTGGCCGACGACGCCATCGTCTTTAGCACGCAGCCGCTGGGCGGCGAGGCCGAGGCCGACCTGTGGAAGCCGGTGCCCAAGAACCGCCTGATCGCCTACCGCAACGGCCGCCTGGTGCGCACCTCGACCCCTCACGGCTACGTCTTTTGCGAGGCCATCCTCGACCTGCGCCGCAAGTTCGGCGACGACTGGGCGAGCGTCCTTTCGTAAGCCCGGCGTAAACGGGGATACCGCTTGCCGCGGTGTCGGATTCCTCGGCTTGGGGCTGGAATACAATGAGGAGATAAACCCGGGCCGTGCCGCATGCGGCCTTGAACGTCAGGACGCAGTATGGACATCCCTCTACAAGACAACGACGAGCGCGCCGAGCAGCTGCTGGTCTTCAATTGCCTGGCCCGCAACTTCAAGAACGTCTACATGGTGGATGTCGAGAGGGGCACGGCGAAGGTCCTCAAGTTCGAGGACGAGAATGGCGACGACCGTCTTGACGACGTCATTGACCAGGTGTTTCCTTACGAGAAGTACCTTAACGACTGGATCGGCGAGGCGGTGCATCCCGATGACCGCGAGCTCCTGGCGCTGGCGCTCAGCCCGGCCCACCTGCGCGAGGTCTTTTCTCGCCAGGACGAGTACGTGGGAAACTACCGCATGCTGGTGGACGGCAAGGTCGTCCATTACCAGTTTTCCCTTAGCATGGCGGGCGACCTGCAGCATATCGTCGCCGGTTTCCAGAACGTCGACGACATCGTCTTGCGCCACATGGACGAGGAGAAAAAGCAGCGCGAGAAGGACGAGGCTCACCGCCGCGAGCTCGAGGAGCAGCTGGCCGTCTTCGACATCCTTTCTCGCAACTATCGCAATATCTACCTGGCAAACGTCAACGGCGGGACGGCGAAGGTCCTGAAGATCGACGACGATTACGACTTCAAGGCCGTCGTCGACCTGCGCAATCAGGTCTTTCCCTACGAGAAGATCTTGGGCCTTTGGATAGAGAGTTACGTCCATCCCGAGGACCGCGAGCGCATCACCTCGCAGGTGAGCACCGAGGCCATCCGCCAGGTCCTGGCCAGCGGCCAGACCGAGTGCGAGGGAACCTATCGAGCCCTGCACAACGGCGAGATGCGCAACTGGCAGTATTCCGTCATCAAGATGGACGAGGCGGGAAATGTCCTGGTGGGTTTCCAGATCATCGACTCGATCATCGAGGAGCACCTGGCGCTGGAGCGTGAGCGCCGCGAGCGCGAGGAGGCCTACCAGCGCCGTCTGATCGCGGCAAAGCAGGACGCCGAGCGCGCCAACAGGGCAAAGACCGACTTCCTTTTGCGTATGAGCCATGATATCCGCACGCCGCTCAACGGCATCATGGGCATGCTCGACATCGTGGAGCATGCCCGTGACGACATCGAGCGCCGCGACTACTGTCACCGCAAGATCCGCGACTCGGCGCAGCTTTTGCTCGAGCTCATCAACGAGGTCCTGGATATGAACAAGCTCGAGAGCGGCAAGGTTGTCCTCGAGCACGTGCCCTTTGACCTGATCGAGCTGTTGCGCAGCGTCTATAGCGTCATCGAGCGACAGGTCGAGGAGCGCGGAATCGAGGTCGTGCAGGAAGATTTTTACATCCCGCACCACCGTTTTGTGGGAAGCCCCGTGCACCTCAAGCGCATCATCGCGAACATCTTGAGCAACGCGGTCAAGTACAACGTCGACGGCGGCAAGATCTATCTCAGCTGCCGAGAGGTTGCTTACGAGGGGCGCTCGGTGCGGCTTGAGATCAAGTGTCGCGACACCGGCGTGGGCATGTCGTCCGAGTTTATGAAACGCCTGTTCGAGCCGTTTACGCAGGAGAGCGAGACGGCGCGCTCGGAGTACGGCGGGACGGGCCTGGGCATGGCGATTACGAAGAGCCTGGTCGACAAGATGGGCGGCACGATTTTGGTTGAAAGCGAGAAGGGCGCCGGGTCGACGTTTGACGTGGTGTTGCCGTTCGAGCTGGATTTGACGGAGACGGACGCGGATGGCGCGGACGGCGAGGATGGCGGCGCGGCCTCGGCGCGCGCGAGCATCAAGGGCATGGTGATCCTTCTCGCCGAGGACAACTCCCTCAACCGCGAAATCGCCGAGTTTCTGCTGGAAGAGGGCGGTGCGCGGGGAATCTCGGTCACGAATGGCCGCGAGGCGGTCGAGGCCTTTGAGGCGAGCAGACCTTTTGAAATCGATGCGATTCTCATGGACGTCATGATGCCCGAGATGGGCGGCCTCGCGGCCGCCCGCGCGATTCGAGCGCTGGACCGTCCCGACGCCGCGACGGTCCCCATCATCGCGACGACCGCCAGCGCGTTTGCCGAGGACCGCATCGCTGCCCGCGAGGCCGGCATGAACGAGCACCTGGCCAAGCCGCTGGATAGCGGGCGGGTCCTCAAGACGATCGCGCGCTGCGTCGCCGCGGCGCGTGCGGAGCGGGCGGCCGGCGAGTAGGCGACGGGCGCTACGGGGCGCGCCGGGCGGGCGGCCCGGGCCGCGCTCGGCTCGGGCCGTGCGGATAGGGGGACAAATGGACGCCAAGGGGCTTTTCGAGGAGATCCCGGTCACGGATATCGCGGGCCTGCGCATAGGAAACGCGCAGGACAGCGAGGCGATGACCGGCGTGACGGTGCTGTTGTTCGAGGGCGGCGCCCGTGTGGGCATCGACGTCTCGGGCGGAGGCCCGGCCTCGCGCGAGACCCACCTGGCCGACCCGACGACCGCCGACAACCCCGTTAACGCCATCATGCTGGCCGGCGGCTCGGCGTTTGGCCTGGCCGCGGCCGACGGCATCATGGCCTACCTGGAGGAGCGCGGCGTGGGCTACGACACGGGCTTCGCGCGCGTGCCGCTGGTGTGCGGCTCGTGCCTCTACGACCTTGCCTGCGGCCGCGCCGACGTGCGCCCCGGGGCGGCGATGGGGCGCGAGGCTTGTCTCGCCGCCGAGAAAAACGCGCCTAGCTGCGGAAACGTAGGAGCTGGCTGCGGCTGCGCGGTGGGCAAGATCTGCGGGATGGAGCGCTCGACCAAGACGGGGCTGGGGATCTTCGCCGCGCGGCTGGGCGAGCTCGAGATGGCGGCCGTGGTGGCCGTGAACGCCCTGGGCGACGTCTACGATCCATCAAACGGAGCCCAGGTAGCGGGCTTGCGCGCGGCCGACGGCCGCGGTTTTGCCGACACGCGCGCCGAGCTTTACCGCATCGCGCGGCGCACCGACATGTTCACCGGCAACACCACGATCGGCGCCGTCGTGACCAACGGCGCCTTCTCGAAGGCCGAGATGAGCAAGATCGCCTCGATGACGAGAAACGCCTACGCGCGCTGCATCTGCCCGGTGGGGACCCTGGCCGACGGCGACACGATCTACGCCGCCTCGGTGGGCGAGGTGGCGGCCGACGTCAACGTGGCCGGGACGTTGGCCGCCGACGTTATGCAGCAGGCGATCCTTCGCGCGGTGGGGGTTAGGTAGCGGGTTAGGTGGCCGGGCGGGCGGCGCGGCCCGGCGGCCGGCGCGGCCCGGCCACGCGCATCTGGCCTCGCGGTCTTCTCGCCTAGTCCTGGCCTTCGCGGCGGCGAATCCCGTTCCAGAGCCAGTCCATGGGGATGTCGTCGCTGGGGTAGCCCGCGACCAGGATCGCCTGCGCGTGGATGCCGTAGTCGCCGGTCTGGATCACGGCGCGGCAGCGATCGCGCAGCTCGTAGTAGTCGGGGATGTAGTTCATGCGGGTCACCTTGTCCTCACCAAAGAGGCCGGTGACAAAGGCGTAGTCCTTGGGGTTGACCTCGGGCATCACGTCGGTCACGATGGCCGATTCGAAGTCGCCGACCTCGAAGAGCGTGCCCGCGATGTCCTGGAAGCTGGGGGAGCCGGTGACGGCCTCGAGGTCGAGGTACTCGACGCTCGGGTCGAGGGGGTACAGCGCCTTGGCCGAGGTGCCGCTGCCCGCGTCGGCGATGAAGAGCATCTCTCCGTGGCGAAGGCTGGCGACGATTGCGGCGAGGCGCTCGTTGAGGATTCTCCGCTTCATGGCATTAGTCCTTCTGTTGAATGGCGGATTCAAATAAAGCGCAGCTAGAGGCCGAGTTGGTCGTTTGTCAGGCCGTCTTTTTCCGTGAGCTCGCGGATGACGCGGCAGGGGTTGCCGGCGGCGATGCAGCCCGCCGGGATGTCGCGCGTGACGACGGAGCCGGCGCCGATGATCGTGCCCGCTCCGATGCTCACGCCGGGCAGGACCACCACGTCGCCGCCAAACCAGCAGTCGTCGCCGATGGTGATGGGGCTCGCGAGCTCAAAGCCGCGGTTGCGGTCGCGGGGCAGCTTGGGGTGGCTGGCCGTGTAGAAGCCGCAGGACGGGCCGATGTAGCAGTGCGCGCCGATGGTGATCTTCGCGCCGTCCATGAGGTAGGCGCCGTGGTTGATGAAGCTGCCCTCGCCAATGACGCAGTTGTAGCCGTAGTCGACCTGCAGCGGGGCCAGGACCTCGGCGTCTGCGGCGGCGTGGGGGAGAATCTGGGCCTTGAGGGCCGCCAGGCGCTCGACGTTTGAGGGGCGGGTCGTGTTGAACTCGAGGCAGAGGTCCTTCACGCGCAGGCGCTCGGCGGCGAGCTCGGCGTCGTTGTTGGCGTCGTACCACAGGCCGGCGTCCATGCGCTCGCGGGCGGTGGTGGGTTTGACCTGGGGTTCGTTGGTTGCAGGCTGGGTCTTCTCGCTCATTAGAGGGTCCTTTCTAGGTAGCGGAGCGCCGTTTGGTGCATGCCGATCTGGTAGTAGGCGTCGAAGTTTGGCTCGAAGCGAAGCTCGGGCAGGAACTCTGCGGGTAGGCTGCGGGCGCAGTCGTCGCGCAGCCATGTGGTGCAGGTCTCGTCGAGGAGCGCCCCGGTGAGCACGATGACGTTGGGGTTGAGAACCGCGCAAAGGGTGGCGACCGCGTGGGCGACGAGCGGGCGGCAGGTCTCGGGCGCGAGGAGATCGAGCAACCGTTGCCTGGTCAGAGGCTTGCCCGCTTCTTCGTAGGGGAGAAACCCGACCATGCCCGCGAAACCGTTGGCTCCGCGGATCGGCTCGCCCGCGTGGACGGTCGCCGTGCCGGGCAGGATGTGCTCGGGGAAGTAGGCGAGGGTGGTGACCTGGTCGCGGTTGCTGTGTTTGTGGCAGTAGCCGACTGCCTTGAGGTGCATGTCGTTCTCGATATGGACGGGGATGCCGATGCGGGCGGCTACCTGCGCCGCGATGTTTGTGTCGTTGAGCTCGCCGACGTCGCAGTGGTCGATGACGCCGTCGCGGACGGTGCCGGGGACGCCAAGGACGATCTGACGCACGTTGCCGCGCGAGTTGCAGGCGGCCTCGAGCAGCGAGAGCAGGGCCGCGGCGTCAAGATGGGGGAGGGTGTGCTCGAACGACACGAGGACGGCGCCGGTCAGCGAACGGATCCGGGCGGTGACGACGCGCTCGGATCCTCGCAGGTCGATGAGGGCGGTCACGATGCTTGCGCAGTCCTCGGCCGCGCGGTAGCTCAGGCCGTCGCGGCCGGCCGCGCCGGTTTTGTGGGGCTTGGCGACCACCTCGCCCGCGGCGGCCATCTCGTTGAGCAGCGTGTTGCAGGTGGCGACGCTAAGGCCCAGCTCGGAGGCTATGTCCTTCTTGCTGAGGGGGTCGCCGCGCCAAAGCAGGCGCCTGATCTGGGCGACGTTCTCTCGCCTGACCTCGCTCGTCGTAGCCACGGGTTCCTTTCGCCGCCAATTATTACAACACTTGGAATAATAGCAAACGCCCAGGGGCAGGGCTCGCGTTTTCAATAATCGCGAAAGTTGGAGCCTGTTCTGCGACCCGCCGAGTAGCCCTCCGTTTTGCCTTTCCGCGACCTGCGGTTTTGCCGCTAGAAGCCTTTGGCTACCTAGCGAACCTCAATATAGGCTCCAACTTTCGTGTATTTTGAGCTGCCGGGTCGACCCAGCCCGGTCGGTGGGGAAGGATTTGGCCGTTGAAAGGGGCGCGAGTGCCGTTGCCGGGGAAGGGGGCGCCGCCGGCGGGAAAACCCAGCGAAATCCGTGATTCCCCTTTACATTTGAAACGCTTCAATCCATACTACGATACAACGGAATTGAAACGCTTCAATCCGCGGAGCGCACCCAAAAGACCAGGAGGCCAACATGCTCGTCGACACCAAAGCCAAAGTGGGCGTCTTCTCGATCGCCCTCGGCGCGTACCTGCCGCAGTTCCCGCAGCTCGTGCCGGAGTTCGAGTCCCAGTACGCCGCGTTCAAGCAGACCATCCCCGCCACGGTCGAGATCGTCGACGGCGGCATGGTGACCACCAAGGAGGCCGCCCAGGAGGCCGGCGACCTCTTCCGCGCCGCCGACGTCGACCTGGTCATCCTGCAGATGCTCACCTACGCCACCAGCTACAACGTGCTGCCCGCCGTGCGCGACCTGGACGTCCCCGTCGTTGTGGTGAACGTCCAGAAGAAGGCCCAGCCCGACTACGCGGCCACCGACATCCCCACCTGGTTGGGCGAGCTCTATGCCTGCGGCGCCCCCGGCGAGGTCGTGGCCGATCTCAACCGCGCAGGTAAGCGCCACGCCGTGGTGACCGGCGTCGTCGAGGGCGGCGACCCCGAGGTGGCCCGCCAGCTCGACGAGTGGTGCCGCGCCGCCAACGTCCGCCGTCGCCTGCGCCGCACCAACATCGCGCAGATCGGCCGCCCCTACCCCGGCATGATGGACCTCTACATCGACGAGACCAACCTCTACAACCGCCTGGGCCTCTACACCAAGCAGTTCGACTGGGAGAAGATGTGGGCCATCGCAGACAACATCGATGACCAGGCCTCCGTTGACGCCAAGGCCGCCGAGATCCTGGACACCTTCGACGTCGAGGGCGGCGCCGAGGTCTCGGACGAGCCCATCCAGGAGATGGCCAAGTACGTCCTGGCCTTCGAGCAGTGGGTCCGCGACGAGCAGATCGGCCTGGTCGCCAGCCACTACGACGGCTATGCCCAGGGCCAGGCGGGCGTCCTCGACTCCATGCTGATCCCGGCCTTCTCGATGCTCATCAAGCAGGGCACCGCGTGCGCCGTCGAGGGCGACATGAAGGTCGCCGTGGCCATGAGCATCCTGAAGACCATCGCCGGCACCGGCCAGCTCTCCGAGATGTACTCCATCGACTTCCCCGAGGACGTCGTCATCATCGGCCACTCCGGCTCGGGCGACGCGGACATCTCGACCGCCAAGAAGCCCACGCTCAAGGTCGTCCCCGTCTTCCACGGCAAGACCGGCGGCGGCTACCTCACGCAGTTCTATCCCGGCCTCGGCACCGTCACCTACCTGGGCATTACCCAGGACGGCAACGGCAAGTTCAAGTTCGTCGTGGCCGAGGGCGAGAACGTCGAGGGCCCGATCTTCACCTTCGGCGACACCAACATGCGCATGAAGTTCTCCTGCGGCGCCCGCGAGTTCATGAACCGCTGGAACGAGACCGGCCCGACCCACCACATGGCCGCCGCGCTGGGCAGCCACACCGACACGATCCTCAAGGTCGCCAAGATCCTGAACGTCGAGTGCGAGGTCGTGTGCCGATGAGCGATACAGCCGAGAAGCGCACCGGCGGCGAGGCCGAGGCCGGTGCCCGCGCAGCCGAGAAGTACTACGTCGCCGTTGACATCGGCGCCTCGAGCGGCCGCGTCCTGACCGGCCGCGTGACGGACGGCCTCATGTCCTACGACGAGGTCTTTCGCTTCGACAACACGCAGGTCTTGAGCGACGGTCACAGCTGCTGGGACATCGAGGGCCTCTACGAGTACGTCGTCGAGGGCCTGGCCGCGGCCGGCGAGAAGGAAGGCCACGCGCCCGTCTCGATCTCGATCGACACCTGGGGCGTCGACTTCGTCCTTCTCGACGCCGAAGACCGCATCCTGGGCGACGCCGTGGCCTACCGCGACGGCCGCACCGACGGCATCTTCGAGGTGGCCGACAAGATCATGGACCCGGCCGAGGTCTATGCCCGCACGGGCATCCAGCGCCAGCCGTTCAACACCCTCTACCAGCTGCTGGCCCTTGGCCGCGAGCACCCCGAGCAGCTTGAGGCCGCCCGCACCTTCCTCATGATCCCCGACTACCTGGTGTGGCGTCTCACCGGCGAGAAGACCAACGAGTACACCAACGCCTCGACCACGGGCATGCTGGACGCGCGCACCTGCGACTGGGACCAGGAGCTTCTCGCCGCCTTTGGCATCCCGGCGGGGATTTTCCTTGAGCCCTCGATGCCGGGCACGGTGGCCGGCGGGCTTCTCCCCGAGGTGGCGGAGAAGGTCGGCTACGACGCGCCGGTCATCCTGTGCGCGAGCCACGACACGGGCAGCGCCTACCTCTCGGTCCCGGCGCGCGACGACCAGGCGGCCTACCTGAGCTCCGGCACGTGGAGCCTTTTGGGCTGCGAGCTGGCCGAGCCCGTGTGCGACGCGGCCGCCCGCGAGCAGAACTTCACGAACGAGGGCGGCTACCAGCGCCGTTATCGCTTCTTGAAGAACATCATGGGCCTGTGGATGAACCAGTCGGTGCGCCGCGAGGTCAACGGCGTCGACTACGTGGAGGGCAAGACGAGCCACAAGGCGATGCTCGACCACCAGATCGGCTTCGGCGAGCTCATCGAGCTCACGCGCGCGGCCGAGCCCTTCTCCGCCTATGTCGACGTCGACGACGAGAGGTTCCTCTCGCCGGATTCGATGTACGAGGAGGTGCGGGCGGCGTGTGCCGATGCCGGCCAGCCCGTGCCGGCCACGATCGGCGAGGTCATGCGCACGGTCTACTGCAGCCTGACCGCCTCGTACGCCCGCGCGGTCGCCAACCTTGGGGCGCTGACCGGCCGCGAGTACACGAGCATCAACATCGTGGGCGGCGGCTGCCAGGACGACTACCTCAACCAGATGACCGCCGACGCCTGCGGCCTGCCCGTTTTTGCCGGGCCGATCGAGGGCACGTGCATCGGCAACTTCGTGGTCCAAATGATCGCGGACGACGTTTTCCCCGATTTAGCTACCGCTCGCGGATGTATTTCGAAAAGTTTTGACATTCGCTGCTTCGAACCGCTTAAATAGAGGCAGAAAAACTTTTTCCAGAAATTGCCGAGAAAGGAAATCAAAACCATGGCAATGGAAGACCTGCAGTTCATCAAGGGCTTTACCCGCATGTGCGACGACGGCTTCAACCAGGGCTGGCACGAGCGCAACGGCGGCAACCTGACCTATCGCATGACCGACGCCGAGGTGGCCGAGGCCCGTCCTTTCTTTGACGCCGAGCCCCGCGAGTGGGTCAAGATGGGTGTCTGCGGCGAGAACCTCGCCGGCCAGTACTTTGTGTCCACCGGATCCGGCAAGTACATGCGCAACGTCGCCGGCGACCCGGCCCACAACATCGGCATCGTC
>CAVAUD010000033.1:0-18801 GCA_963591565.1 bacterium | reverse complement strand
CTGAGCGCTTCCCGCCTTTGTCTCTGTGCTCAAACAGTCCTGTTCGCACGGAGGCCACATTAAGTGGCCTCCGGCTCATGCGGAACTGCGCCATAGACAAAGGCGGAAATCACTCAGCGCAGGTTAGCGTGGGTCGAGTGGGAATATGCGTGCTTTAAAGGCGATGTACGCTAGGCGCGCACGTAGGTGACGAACTCGAAGGCGATGCCGGATTTGGTGGTCGCCTCGCCGCTGACGTCCGCGACCTTCCACGTGGGGTCGGCGTCAAGGTTGGGGAAGAACGTGTCGGCCTCGCGCACGCAGTGGTTCTTGGTGACGACGGCCTTGGCGCAGCGGGGGAGAAGGGCCTGGTAGACCTGGCCGCCGCCGATGACCCAGACCTCGTCGTCATCGCGGCAAAGCTCGAGGGCCTCGTCGAGGCCGGCGGCCATCTCGACGCCCTCGGGCGCGTAGCCCGGCTGGCGAGAGACGACGATGTTCCTGCGGTCTACCAGCGGCTTCGCGTCGGGGAAGCTCTCGAGGGTCTTCCTGCCCATCAGAACGGTGTGGCCCTTGGTGTGGGCCACGAACGACCTCATGTCCTCGCGGTTTCGCACCAGCATGTCTCCGCCGCGGCCGATCCCCCAGTCGTCGCAGACGGCGACGATGGCATAGAGGTTGGGCACAACGCCCGTGGCTGCGATTTCCTGGGTCATCTTCTCTCCTTGGCGCTAGACGGCGATGGGGATGTCGGTCACCTGCGGGCCGTGCTCGTAGTTCTCGACGAGAAGGTCGGCCGTGGTGAAGTCGTAGAAGTCGTGGACGTCGGGGTTGAGGCTCACCTTGGGGGCGGCCAGGCGCGGGCGCGAGATGAGCTCGCGGATGACGTCGACGTGGCGGTCGTAGATGTGGGCGTCGGCGATCATGTGGACGAGCTCGCCGGCGTTCATGTCGACGACCTGCGCGACCATCATGAGCAGGATCGCGTACTGGCAGACGTTCCAGTTGTTGGCGGCAAGCACGTCCTGGCTGCGCTGGTTGAGCAGCATGTTAAGCGTGGGGCGCTCCTCGCCGGGCTCTTGTGTAACGTTGTACGTGACCGAGTAGGCGCAGGGGTAGAGGTTCATCTCGGCCAAATCGGCGAAGACGTAGGTGTTGGTCATGATGCGGCGGGAGTAGGGCGTCTCCTTAAGGTCGAAGAGCACCTTGTCCATCTGGTCGAAGTCGCCCTGGGGGTAGTGGCTCTTGACGCCGATCTGGTAGCCGTAGGCCTTGCCGATCGAGCCCGTCTCGTCTGCCCACTCGTCCCAGATGTGGCTCTTGAGGTCGGCGATGTTGTTGGACTTCTTCTGGTAGATCCACAAGACCTCGTCCATGGCCGACTTCAGGGCCGTGCGGCGCAGGGTGAGGGCCGGGAACTCCTCTTTGAGGTTGTAGCGGTTGCACACGCCAAAGCGCTTGATCGTGTAGGCGGGGGTCCCGTCCTCCCAGCGCGGGCGGACCTTCTGGCCCTCGGTCGTGGTGCCGTTGTCGATGATGTCCTGGCACATCGCGCAGAAGATGTCGTCTGCCTTGCTCATTGCGGTTTCCTTTTGTCGCAGGCGGGTTTTGTTGCCGAGAAGGGCCTAGAGATGCTCTTCCTCGAAGAACTGGTCCCAGAAAAGGCCCAGGCGCATGGTGGCCTCGTGGTCGGCGGGCAGCCACTCGACGCTCAAGAGGTCGTTCTTGGAGAGCCAGCGAAGCTCTGCGTGCTCGCGGGCGGCGGGCTCGGCGCCGGGCGCCAGGGTGCAGATGAAGAGGTCCATCGACAGGTGGAAGTCGGGGTAGTCGAACTCGATGGTGTCGAAGGGCAGGATCATCTGCAGGCCGCAGCCCAGCTCCTCGTCGATCTCGCGGCGCAGGGCCTCCTCGGGCGTCTCGCCCTCCTCGACCTTGCCGCCGGGATACTCCCAGGCGGCCTCGCCCTCGACGTCGGCGCGCTTGGCCGCCAACAGGCACTTGTCCTTCTCGATCGCGGCTGCCGCCACGTGGATGGTTTTCATGGGACCCTACTTTCCTTGAAGCTTGACGATGGCGTAAACGGCCGAATCTGCGCCGAGAAGCTCGACGACGTGGCCGCCCTCGCAGTCGTAGACGGCCGGCGTCACGGTGTCGCCGAGGCGCGCCATGCTGCGGTACTGGATGCTCATGACGTCCGCGGCGCCCTCGATGCCGAGCTCGGCCAGGGCGCGGATCGCGAAGAGGACGTACTGGGCGTTGTTGACGTGCTCGTTGGAGTCGAGGTGCTGCGGGCCCACGGTGATGGGGCTGGCGGCGCGGGCCTCGCCCGCGTGGGTGAGCTTCTTCTCCATGGCGCCCATCTCGGCGCGCGGGGTGTCCTCGAGGTAGAAGAGCTGCGACTCTGGGATATGGGCGACCTTGAGGTTCCTAAGGTCAAAGAGAAGCCACTGGGAATCGGCCGTGACCAGGGGGTTTCCGGCCTCGTCGCAGATCTGGAAGCAGCGCTGCGCCTGCAGGCGCCTCAAGCCGTAGCACCAGGTGGAGATGCGGATCTTCTCGCCAAAGAGGGGAAGGCGGGATATCTCGATGCGCCAGGAGGCAAGGATCCAGCCAAAGCCCTGATCCTTGAGGGCGGCGATGCCTTCTCCCAGGTCCTCGCATTGGAACGTGGAGCAGTCCTGCAGGTAATCCATCATGGAGACGAGGGATAAGCGCCCCGTCTCGTCGCACTCGCTGTAGCGCACGCGGCTTTCGAATGAGTACATGTTGCACCAAACCTTTCTGATGCCTTTGACCTTACCAGCTTGCGGGGGCGCGCGGGGCCGTTAGAATTACTTTTGGCCAATGTCTTCAAAGATGGGGGAGCGCCATGAGCGATATCAGATTTGCAACTATCGGCACGAGCGGTATCTGCGAGCAGTTCATCGCCGCCTTGGGCGACGTGGACGGCTGTGAGCTTGTGGGCTGTTACTCCCGCGATGGGCAGAAGGCCCGCGTTTTTGCCGAGAAGCACGGGGCAAAGCTGGCCTTCTCGTCGCTGGATGAGCTGGCTGCGTGCGACGAGGTCGACGCCGTCTACGTCGCGTCTCCCAACGCGCTGCACGCGCCGCAGGCCGAGCAGCTGATCGCGGCCGGCAAGCACGTCCTGGTCGAGAAGTCCTTCGCCTCCAACGAGGCCGAGGCGGCCCGGGTCTTTAACGCGGCCCGTGAGCAGGGCGTCGTTGCCCTGGAGGCCATGCGCAACCTTCATGTCCCGACCTTTGCGGCCATCCGCGAAGAGGCCTCGCGCCTGGGCGAGGTAAGCTTCGCGTCCTTCTCGTTTGCCAAGGTGACCTCGCGCATCGCGCAGCTCAAGGCCGGCGAGAAGATCAACATCTTCGACCCCGCGATGTCTGCGGGCGCCCTCATGGACATGGGCTGCTACACCGTGGCGCCCGCGGTCGCGCTCTTTGGCCGGCCCAGCGAGGTGCGCGCCATGGGACGCACGGTCGCTGTTCCCGGCGCCGCGGCCGGCGACCCTTACGGGCGCATCGACCTTTCCGGCAGCATGCTGCTTGGCTACGGCGACAAGGTCGTGACGCTTTTCTGGGGCAAGACCGCAGACGACAAGCTCTCGTGCGAGATCGCGGGCGACGCCGGTACCTTGGTGTTCGACCAGGTGTCGTGCCCTTCTCGCCCGCGCGTCTATGACCACGAGGACAAGGGCATGGTCTTTAGGGTCCAGGCCGGCGAGGCCCGCGCGCTCGACTGCGAGGAGCCGCCGGAGCGCGACATGGCCTGCGAGATCGCTCTGTTCGCGCGAGCCGTCGCCGGTGAGGCCGAGGCCCTGGCCGAGGTGGCCGCGTCCGAGCAGGTCACCCTCGACATGCTCCACGTCATGGACGAGGCCCGCCGCCAGATGGGCATCGCCTTCCCCGCGGATAACGCGTAGGAGCCCAAGTCCCGGTGGCACCTGCAGGGCTTTTCCGCACGTCTCAGCTAAAAATGCGGCACTTGAGGGGCTTTTACGTGCGTAAATCCCTCTCAAGTGCCGCATCATGCGCGGAAAACCTCTGAATTTGCCACGGGGAGAAGACCCCGAGCGCTACTCCGGGTAGGCGATCTCGGCGGTCTCGCCAAAGGACGCGGCCGCGGGCTTCTCGGCTTCGGCATCGCCCTTGTAGGGGCTCATGCTGTCGACGATCACGCGCGAGACGCCGGGCAGGCACACGGCCTCGTAGGCCAGGGTCTTGCCGTCCACGACCTCGCCGTCGATCTCGATGGGAACGGGCTTGGAGGCCTCGACCTTGATGTGGCGCCCGCTGAAGCTCTCGAGCTTGGGCCGACCAATTGCGTTGCCGGAAGGATCTACCAGCCCAAAGATCAAAGGTCGAAGGAGCTGCGTGGCGCGGCTCGTCTCGACCACGATCACGTCGAGCTTGCCGTCGTCCATGCGGCAGTTGGGCACGATCTGGATGTCGCCCTGCATCATGGCGTTGTTGGCGACCATGCAGGTGATGCCCTCGCGCTCGTACACCTTGCCGTCGACGGTGATCTTGAACTGGATGACGTCGGGGTGGGTGTTCTCGAGAACCGCGGCGAAGTAGGCCGCCTGCCCCATGGACGCCTTGTTGGGAAGCGCCGCCTGCATGAGCTGGGCGTCGAAGCCCGTTCCCGACATAAGCGAGAAGCCCGCGCAGTGGCTCTCGCCCTTCTCGTCCACCCAGCGCATCTCTCCCATGTCGAGGTCGGCGTAGGTGTTCTGGCGGCAGGCGCGCGCCAAGGCCGCGGGCTCCGCCCCGTTGCCGATGTTTGCGCACAGCAGGTTGGCCGTTCCGGAGGGAAAGACGCAGGTGGGAACCTTGCGGCCGCGCAGCTCGTAGAGAAGCGAGGCCACCGTGCCGTCGCCGCCCGAGACCACGACGACGTCGAACTGCTCGGCGTCGGCCAGGATCTGCTCGCCGGAGTCGCTGGGCGCGAGCATGCGCAGGACGCACTCATCGCCCGCGTGCACGAGCGAACGCTCGAACTGGAAGACCGCGTCGGAGCCGAAGCCCGACTTCGGGTTATGAACAATAAGCGTGCGCATGCGCTACCTTTCCCGCGTGATATACCTGTCGGCGCGCAATCCCATATCATGTACGGGGCGTTTAGGCGCCTCACAACAATGCATACGTCATACGATGGTACCCGTCTTAGGGACACGACAGAATCGAGAGCAGTGTACATTTGCGATTCCAGTGAGCTTTTGGCTTATTGCGAGAAGGCCGCGAGCGCGAAGGTCGTCGCGGTCGACACCGAGTTCATACGCGAGAAGACCTACTTCCCCAAGCTGTGCCTCATCCAGGTCAACGCCGGCGGCCAGATCGCCGCGATCGACCCCTTGGCGATCGAGGACCTCTCGCCTTTGGCCAAGATCTTCACCGACCCCGAGGTCACGAAGGTCTTCCACGCCTGCGGCCAGGACCTCGAGGTCATCTACGACCACATGGGCATCGACTGCGCCCCGGTCTTCGACACGCAGGTGGCCGCGGCCTTCTTGGGCCTGCGCCAGCAGCTGAGCTACGGCAGCCTGGTCGAGACCTACTGCGACGTCCACCTGCCCAAGGCCGAGTCCTTGACCGATTGGTCGCGCCGCCCGCTTGACCAAGAGCAGCTCAAGTACGCCGAGGACGACGTGCGCTACCTGCCGGGCATCTACGACAAGATGATGGAGGAGCTCACCCGCGCCGACCGCCTGGCCTGGGTCTTGCCCGAGATGGACGAGGTCGCGGACCCGGCGCACTTCCACCGCGACTCGCGCGAGGCCTACCTGCGGCTTAAGAAGGCCGGCTCGCTCACGCGCAAGCAGACCGCGATCGCGCGCGAGGTCTGCGCCTGGCGAGAGGACCTGGCGGCTTCCCGCGACATCCCGCGCAAGTGGATCTGCCCCGACGAGGTCGTCGTCGAGATCTGCCGCCGCGCCCCGGGCTCGGTCGAGCGCCTGCGCCGCATCCGCGGGACGCAGGGCCTTTCCGAGGCCGACGCAGCGGGTGTCGTGGCCGCCGTGAAGGCCGGTGTCGCATGCCCCGCAGATCAGCTGCCCCGCGCCCAGAAGCATGCCCGCGCCTCCGTCGAGACCGACGGCGTCTGCGACCTCATGTACGCGATGCTTCGCGTCGTATCCGAGAAGTCCGGCGTGGCTCCGCAGCTCATCGCCACCAAGGACGACCTTCTCGAGTTCATCTCGAACCGCGAGAAGAGCCGGCTCTCGCGCGGCTGGCGCTGGGAGCTCGCGGGCAAGAGCCTGTCTGCCCTGCTCTCTGGCGAGGTGGGCCTGACCGTCGTGAACGGCCGCGTCGAGCTTCTGTAGGCGACGGGCCTGGGGCGCGGGGCGCGGGACGCGGGGGCCGCGCAATTAATGTCCGGTGCCTTGGGTATAAGAAACCCCACGCGTGCTTTCGGCGCCGGGCGCGGCGGATAAGGATTGGAGACCCGCATGGGTTACGGATACTACGGCTATGGCTACGGTTACGGCTACGGGATGGACTCGGGCTACATCATCGCCCTGGTCCTCTCGGCGCTGATCGGTTTCGCGGCCCAGGCCTACATCAAGAAGACCTACCGCAAATGGTCGGGCGTGGCTGCCACGATCAACGGGACCGGGCGCGACGTCGCCCGGCGCATGCTCGACGAGGGCGGGGCCTCAAACATCGGCATCACGCGCGTCGGCGGCACCTTGACCGATTACTTCGACCCGCGAGACGAGATGCTTCACCTCTCTGACGACAACTACCGCGGGGCCTCGGTGGCCTCGCTCGCCGTCGCCTGCCACGAGGCGGGCCACGCCGTCCAGCGCGCCAAGGGCTACGGGATGTACCGCGTGCGCACGGCGCTCGTGCCGGTCGTGAACTTCGCGCAGAACTACTGGTCGCTCGTTCTTCTCGCCGGGTTGTTCTTAAACACGTTTGGGCTGGTGCAGCTGGCCATCGTCTTGTACGCGGCAACGGTCGTGTTCTCGCTGGTGACCCTGCCGGTAGAGATCGACGCTTCCAAGCGCGGCATCGCCTATCTCAAGGCCCACGGCTCCAACCTCGACTACGCAGGCGCCAGAAGCGTGCTTATCGCGGCGGCGCTGACCTACGTCGCGGGTGCCTTGACCTCCATCATCCAGCTTGTCTACCTGCTGCTTCGCTATGGCGGCAGGGACGATCGCTAGGGGAGGGACATGGCAGATCAAGAGACATTCGCCATCTCGGTGAGCGACGCGCTCTCCGTCGTCGACGCCAAGGTCAAGAGCCTGCCGAGAAACATCTGCGTGCTGGGAGAGATCTCGGGCTTCCGCGGGCAGAACGCCCGCAGCGGCCACTGCTATTTCCAGCTCAAGGACGAGCACGCCTCCATGGAGGTCATGGTCCCCAAGGGCGTCTACGAGCCTTTGAAGCGCGAGGGCATCGTCTTTAGGGACGGCCTGCAGATCCTGCTCTTTGGCTACTTCGACCTGTGGAAGACCTCGGGGCGCCTGTCTTTCAAGGGCATGCACGTCGAGCTCTACGGCGAGGGCTACCTGCGCCAACAGGTGGCCGAGCTTGCCCGGCGCCTTGAGGCCGAGGGCCTCATGGACCCGGCCCGCAAGCGGCCGATCCCTGCCTTCTGCACCCGCGTCTGCGTGGTCACCTCGCTTTCCGGCAGCGTCATCGAGGACGTCAAGCGCACTTTGGCGAGAAGAAACCCGCTGGTAGAGATCGACGTCGTTGGCTGCGGCGTCCAGGGCAAGCAGGCGCCTCCCACGATCGTGCGTGCGCTTGGGGTCGCGGCATCGGCCCGGCCCGACGCCATCCTGCTCGTGCGCGGCGGCGGCTCCTTCGAGGACCTCATGTGCTTCAACGACGAGTCCGTGGCCCGCGCAATCGTGGCGAGCCCCGTGCCCGTCATCACGGGCATCGGCCACGAGCCCGACACCTCGATCGCCGACATGGTGGCCGATCGCAGGACCTCGACGCCCACGGCGGCGGCGGAGTCCGTGGCGCCCGGCATCGACGACATCCAGCGCCAGATGATCCAGCGCCAGCGGCGCCTGGGCCAGGCCATGCAGGCCACGCTTGACGCGGCCGAGGTGCAGCTCGACGGGTATTCTCGCCGGCAGGACTCCAGCATGGGGGCCGCGCTGTCCCGTTTGGGGGTGCTTGTCGGCGGCTACGCCTCGCGCAAGTGCCTGCAGGACCCGACGGCGAGCCTCAAGGCGCGCGAGGCCGACGTGGCGCAGCTGCGCTCGCGCTTCGAGGCCGCGATGCCCAAGACGCTTGAGCGCCGCCGGGAGGACTGCGCCCGCCATGCCGCGCGCCTCGAGAACCTGGGGGCGCACCTCACCGACCGCGGGCAGGCGCAGCTCTCCCGCTACGCGGCCTCGCTCGACGCGCTGAGCCCCTTGAAGGTCCTCTCGCGCGGCTACGCCATCGCCAAGGACGAGGCCGGCCACGTCGTGAAGTCCGCGGCCGACGTCGAGGTGGGGCAGGACCTCACGGTGCAGCTCGGCCAGGGCTCGGTGCGCACGCAGGTCGTCTCGACCACCCCGTAGGAGCTGCGGCTCGTTTGATTTCACCGCTCGTTTCTCGCTAATCCACCTTCATCGAAAGGAACATCATGGCAGACAAGGCTATCGACCAGATGACGTTCAAGGAGGCCTCCGTCGAGCTCGAGCTCATCGTGCGCGCGCTCGAGGCCGGAGACCTGGAGCTCGAGGAGTCGCTCGAGAAGTACAGCCGCGGCGTGCAGCTGCTCCAGAGCCTGCGCGAGCGCCTCTCGGCCGCCGAGCAGAAGGTTCGCGTTCTCATGGATGCCGCTGACGAGAACAACGTGGTCGTCGACACGACCTCTGCGCCCTCCACGGCTTATATTGATGAGTAAGGCGCGCCTGCGCTAGCCGGCCACCTTGGCCTGTCGTCGTACATAAGGAGAGGAAACCATGTCCGACTGCATTTTCTGCAAGATCGCCAACGGCGAGATCCCCAGCGACTTCGTCTATGAGGACGACAACGTCGTCGCCTTCAAGGACCTGAGCCCCCAGGCTCCCGTCCACGTGCTCGTCGTCCCCAAGAAGCACCACGCCAACATCATCGACGGCGTGCCCGCCGCGACCCTCGAGTCCATGAGCCTCGCGGCCAAGAAGATCGCCGAGGACAACGGCCTCGACAAGACGGGCTTCCGCTGCATCATGAACACCGGCGCCGACGCCGGCCAGACGGTCATGCACCTGCACATGCACGTCCTGGGCGGCACCAAGCTCGGCGAGGGCCTTCTCCCTAAGGAGGCCTAAGCCATGGAGTCTCGCATCAACGACTGCGCCGAGCGCCACGCGCGCGGCTTCAACTGCGCCCAGGCCATCGCCTGCACCTACGCCGACCTGGTGGGCATCGACGAGAAGACCGCCTTCGCCGCGACCGAGGGCCTGGGCCTTGGCATGGGCGGCATGAAGGGCACCTGCGGCGCGCTTTCCGGCGCCTGCGTCCTGGCGGGTCTCGCCGGCAGCTGCGCCGACCTCGACGCGCCCACGAGCAAGGCCCAGACCTACAAGGTCTCCCGCGAGCTGGTCTCGCGCTTCGAGGAGATGTCGGGCGCCACGCGCTGCGCCGACCTCAAGGGCATCGAGACGGGCACCGTCCTTTGCAGCTGCCCGCAGTGCATCGAGAACGCCGCGCGTCTCGTCGAGGAAGTGCTCTTCGCGGACAAGTAGGGCCTTGCGCCCGCTGGTCGCGCGGCCTTCTCGCCGGCGCCTCTAGCTCAATGAAATCGATTAATGAATTACCTGTGATAGCCCCGGTTGGGGCTATCCTTGTCTAGCTGTAAATTTTTGGCGCCAAGGGGTGTTCCCTTGCGCATGAGAGGAGAGAAATGAACGTCCTGGTCATCAATGCCGGCAGCTCTTCGCTGAAGTATCAGCTGCTCGACGTCGACACCCGCGAGGTCTACGCCAAGGGCAACTGCGAGCGCATCGGCATCGACGGCTCCTTCATCGGCCACGAGGAGAACGGCTCCGGCAAGCAGAAGCTCGAGGTCGCCCTTCCCGACCACAAGACCGCCGTCAGCCACGTCTTCGAGATCTTGAAGAACGTTCCCCAGCAGGTCGACGGCATCGGCCACCGTGTTGTCCAGGGCGGCTGGTACTTCCCCGAGTCCGCCGTGGTCGACGACGACGTCCTGGCCAAGATCCGCGAGGTCGCCCCTCTCGCCCCGCTGCACAACTACCCCGAGGCCGACGTCGTGGAGATCTGCCGCGACATGTTCCCCGAGCTGGGCAACGTCATCGTCCCCGACACCGCCTTCCACTACAACATGCCCGAGCACGCCTGGCGCTACGCCCTTCCCCGCGACGTGGTCGAGAAGCTCCACATCCGCAAGTACGGCGCCCACGGCACCTCTCACCGCTACATCTGGCGCGCGACCAAGCAGTTTTTGGGCGACGAGTGCCACAAGCTCGTGAGCCTGCACCTCGGCTCCGGCGCCTCCCTGTGCGCCATTCAGGACGGCCGCTCCATGGACACCACCATGGGCCTCACCCCGCTCGACGGCCTGGTCATGGGCACCCGCTGCGGCACCATCGACCCCGCCACCGTCTTCTTCCTCTCCCGTGAGGGCGGCTACTCGATCGACGAGATCGACAACATGATGAACAAGCAGTCCGGTCTTCTCGCCGTCTCGGCCAAGTCCAACGACTCCCGCGACGTGGAGGAGGGCGCCAACGCCGGCGACGAGAAGTGCCAGATGGCCCTCGACATGTTCTATTACCGCACCGCCCAGCTCACCGCCGAGATGGTGTGCTCGATGGAGGGCGTCGACACCATGGCCTTCACCGCCGGCATCGGCGAGAACTCCGCCACCATGCGCCAGGGCGTGGCCGACCGTCTCGCCTGGATGGGCGTCAAGCTCGACCCCGAGCTCAACGCCATCCGCTCCGACGACCCGCGCGTGATTTCCACCGCTGACTCCAAGGTCAAGGTGCTCGTCGTCCCCACCAACGAGGAGTACATGATCGCCCTCGACGTCGCCGAGCTTCTCTCCAAGTAAGGCGCATCTCGCTTGCTTTCTCGCGCGATTTCTCAATAACGCGCAGCTCAAGGCCCTGCTCTTGTGAGCGGGGCCTTTTTGCTATGTGAATGTTTTATTTCATACCTGTGGGGTGGGATTTTAAGACCGTCTTTAGTTGGGTAGAGTAATATCTCACGTCCCGTCCAGACAACAGGGGACAAAGTAGGGGAGAAAGGAAACCATCCCAATGCAGAAGTTCATGCTCGATCGCCGCCAGGCCCTGGGCCTTGGCCTTTCCGCCGCCGCGACCCTGGGCCTCGCCGCCTGCTCCGACGGCCCGTCCGCGTCCGACTCCAGCTCCAGCACCACCGCTGAGGGCCAGAAGACCGACGCCACCGAGACCAACACCGACATCGACAAGGACGCCTTCGACAAGCTCGTCGCCTCCGTCGAGCAGGCCGACGACGCCACCATCGAGGCCAACGCCTGGGCCAAGGCCATCAAGGAGGCCGGCACCTTCCGTCTGGGCGCCACCCGCACCTCCGTCCTCTTCTCGCAGCTCAACGAGCAGGACGGCGTCGCCCGCGGCTTCGACGCCGGCGTCTACCTGTCGCTCATCCGCTACATCCTGGGCGACGAGACCAAGTACGAGTACACCCAGGTGACCTCCGACACCCGCGAGTCCGTCCTGCAGAACGACAACGTCGACGCCGTCTTCGCGACCTACTCCATCACCGAGAAGCGCAAGGCCGTCATCTCCTTCGCCGGCCCTTACTTCACCACCAAGCAGGGCATCCTCGTTG
Organism: bacterium; assembly: GCA_963591565.1. Classification (GTDB taxonomy): domain Bacteria; phylum Actinomycetota; class Coriobacteriia; order Coriobacteriales; family Atopobiaceae; genus Paratractidigestivibacter. The sequence continues at coordinate 7,036 of CAVAUD010000033.1, read as the reverse complement.
CCGCCAGCAACACCGACATCAACTCCGTCGACGACCTCAAGGGCAAGAAGGTCGCCGTCCAGTCCGGCTCCACCGGCCCGTCCGTCCTCGCTGAGTACGCCCCCGAGGCCGAGGCCCAGGAGTTCTCCAAGGACGACGAGTGCCGCGCCGCCCTTGAGCAGGGCCGCGTCGACGCCTACGTGGTCGACATGACCCTCCACATGGGCAACGTCGTCAAGAACCCCGGCAAGTACCGCATCGCCGGCGACGCTTTTGGCCCCGAGGACAACTACGGCATCGGCATCAAGCTCGGCTCCGACGGCGTCGACTTCGTCAACGCCTTCCTCAAGAAGTTCGAGGACGACGGCAAGTGGGGCGAGCTCTACAAGATCGCTATTGCCGACCGCACCGGCGTTTCTGCAGTTGCTGAGCCTCCCGCGATTGGTGCTTAGTTCCAAAGTTTATGCATAGTCGTGTAACAGCGGCGAAATGAGTGACTTTTAAAATGGGGTCTCCCGCGATTTTGTTCGCGGAAGACCCCAATTGTTTTTGGCAAAGGAGGCGCAATGGGGCTCCCTGAGCTTCTCTCCACGTATGGGCAGAACTACCTGACTGCCCTTCTCACCACGTGGCGCATCACGTTCTTGTCGTTTGCGCTCGTGATGGTTCTCTCGGTTTTGATCACGGTCATGCGCGTCTGCCCGTTCAAGCCCCTGCGCTTGTTCGGCGACCTCTACATCCAGATTTTCCGCAACATCCCCGGCGCGGTTTTCCTGCTCATCGTGGTCTACGCGCTGCCGCTCTTGGGCCTGGTCTTGGATTACGAGCCGAGCGTCGTTGTCGTCACGGTGATGCTGGGCGCCGCCTTTGGGTCCGAGAACTTCATGAGCGGCATCAACACCATCGGCGTGGGCCAGATCGAGGCCGCGCGCTCCATCGGCCTTTCGTTCACGCAGATCCTGCGTAAGATCGTGATTCCGCAGGCCCTTCGCTCGACGGTGCTTCCCATGACCAACCTCTTCATCGCGGTCATGCTCACCACGGCCTTGGGCTCGCAGGTCCCCATGAGCCCGCAGGAGCTCACCGGCGTCGTCTCGTACATCAACACGCGCGAGTCTGCGGGCATTCTCACCTTTGCGCTTTCTGCCTGCGGCTACATCGGCACGGCGCTCGTCGCCGGCCTTATCGGCAATAAGATCGACGAGAAGGTCAGGGTGGTTCGATGAGCGCTCACGTCACTTCCATGCGAGACGCCCTCTACGAGGCGCCCGGCCCCAAGACCAAGAAGAAGATGCTCGCGGGCACGGTCGTCTCGCTTATCGCCGTCGTCGCCTTCTTTGCCTGGGTCGTCTACCGTTTTTGGGTAAAGGGCCAGCTGTCCTACCGCTACTGGAAGGTCTTTAGCTGGAGAAGCACCTGGGCTTACCTTGGACAGGGCCTTATCGGCACCTTTGAGGTCGCCATCACGGCCGGCGCGATCGCGCTTGTCCTGGGCATGGTCTTGATGCTGGGCCGCATCTCCAACATCAAGGTTCTGCGCGGCATCTGCGCCGTCATCACGAACTTCTTCCGCGGCGTTCCGAGCCTGTTGTTCATCTACGCGTTCTTCTTCGTCATCCCCTCGATGGGCCTCAAGATGAGCTCGTTTTGGATGCTCACCGTGCCCATTGCGCTGGCTGCCTCGGGAGTGCTTGCGGAGGTCTTCCGCGCCGGAGTGAACGCGGTGCCCAAGGGCCAGACCGAGGCGGGCCTCTCCATTGGCCTGTCTCCGTGGAAGGTTAAGCAGAAGATCATCCTTCCCCAGGCTATCCGCTTCGTCATCCCGTCGCTGATCAGCCAGCTGGTCGTCGTGGTCAAGGACACGGCCTTGGCCTACGTCGTCACCTATCCCGACCTCATGCAAAACGCCCAGGTCCTGCGCACCAACTACGACGCGCTTATCCCTACCTACCTGGTCGTTGCCGTCATCTACATCCTGATCAACTACGCGATCAACAAGATCTCTGTCTACGTCTCGCACCGCACCGGCGCCAAGATCATCCGCTAGCGCACCTTTGATTGGAGAACCATGAGCGATACCACCGCTTCCACTGACGCCAAGGCCATCATCGAGCTGCGCCACGTCGACAAGCACTACGGCGACCTGCACGTCTTGAAGGACGTCAACCTTTCTGTCGGCCGCGGCGAGGTCGTTGTCGTCATCGGGCCCTCGGGCTCGGGCAAGTCCACGATGTGCCGCACCATCAACCGCCTCGAGACCATCGACTCCGGTGAGATCTTGATCGAGGGCGAGCCGTTGCCGCAGGAGGGCGCCGAGCTCACCCGCATGCGCGCCGAGCTGGGCATGGTCTTTCAGAGCTTCAACCTCTTCGCGCATCTCACGATCCTCGAGAACGTGACCCTGGGCCCGATCGAGGTCCTGGGCATGAAGAAAGCTGAGGCCGAGAAGCTCGCGATGGACCTTCTCGCCCGCGTCGGCGTGGCCGAGCAGGCCAAGAAGGTCCCGGCCCAGCTCTCCGGCGGCCAGCAGCAGCGCGTGGCCATTGCCCGCTCTCTTGCCATGAGCCCCAAGGCGATGCTCTTCGACGAGCCCACGAGCGCCCTCGACCCCGAGATGATCAACGAGGTCCTCGACGTCATGGTGAGCCTTGCCAAGAACGGCATGACGATGATCGTCGTCACGCACGAGATGAACTTCGCCCGCCGCGTCGCCGACCGCGTGATCTTCATGGCAGACGGCCAGATCGTCGAGACCGGCACGCCCGACGAGTTCTTCGACAACCCCAAGACCGAGCGCGCCCGCGACTTCCTGAACTCCATCAAGGGTCATTAGTGGTATAACTGGTTCGCTTTTTTATATGACCTACAAGGAGTAGCCCGATTTATGCCACATGCCAGTTCTGTTGATGCCCGCCCTTTGATCTTCGTCGCCCCGCGCTTCGAGCCGGGCAAGATTTACCGAGACGAGACGCTCTCGCCCAACGAGGCAACGACCAAGTGCTACGTCGACGCCATCTTCGAGGCGGGCGGCCTGCCCGTGATGATGAACCTCACCGAGGACGAGGGCCTCATCCGCGACTACGTCGAGCGCGCCGACGGCATCTGCCTGCCCGGCGGCCCCGACGTCAGCCCCACCTGCTGGGGAGACGACTCCTGCCACGAAGGCTGCACCTTCTGCCCTGAGCGCGATGCCTTTGAGCTGCCGCTTCTTCGCCTTGCCGTCGAGATGGACAAGCCCCTTCTCACCATCTGCCGCGGCACGCAGGCCTTGAACGTCGCCATGGGCGGCACGCTCAACATGGACGTGCCCTCGATTCCGCGCACCCCGGGCGCCACGGTGCACGACCACACGAACTCGCTGCACGAGGTGAGCCACCCGATCGACGTCGAGCCGGGCTCTCTTCTCGCCAAGTCCTGCGGGGGCGTGCTGCACTACGACGTGAACTCGGCGCACCATTGCTGCGTCGAGAAGCTCGCGCCGGGATTTGTGCTCACGGCCCACTCGGACGACGGCATCCCCGAGTGCATCGAGCGACCGGGCTCGCGCTTTTTGCTGGGCCTGCAGTGGCACCCGGAGTACACCTGGTACTACTCCGAGCCCGACATGAGCATCTGGCGCTCGTTCGTGGACGCGTGCCGGTAGGGCAGCTCCAGCGAAACTCAATGCGCATAAGTAACGGCGCCGCGTGCCTGGTTGGCAGCGGCGCCGTTTGCGTGCGGTGCTGTGCGGGTCTCGCGCGGCTAGAACGGCCTCATGCTAAAGGCGTAGGCGCACTTCTCGCCGGGGGCAAGGACGATCGTGTCGCGCTTCTCCTCAAAGACGCCGCTCTCGTCCAGGGCGTCGGCGCAGCCGTGCCAGGGCTCGATGGCGATGAAGGGCGCGTCAGAGGAGGCGGTCCAGATGCCCAGGTAGTCGAAGCCGGGGAACGAGACCTCGACGCCGTGGCCCGATTTGGTGCTGGCGAGCGTGACCTTCTCGCCGGGCACGTCCTTCATCACGATGGTGAGAAGCTCGTCGATCTTCTCGTGCGAGAGGGTCCAGGTGTCGGCGTCGGTGAACAGGGTGTGGGTCTTTGAGAAGTCGTGCAGGCCGTTCTCGAGGATCGTCGGGACAACGGCCGTCCATGGCTCGGCGAAGCGCAGCTCGTAGTCGCCGAAGGACTCGTCGGCGCCGCAGAGGGGCACGTTGAAGGCGGGGTGCGCGCCAAAGGTGAAGGGCAGGTCGACCTCGCCGGTGTTGGTCACGGTGTAGCTCTGGTAGAGGGCGCCCTCGCGCACCTCATAGCCCATGTTCAGGCGAAAATCGAAGGGATAGGCCGCGCGGGTCTTCTCGTTTGCGTCAAGCTGGTAGACGACGTGCGCCTCGTCGAGCTCGACGATCTCGTGCTCGTAGTCGCGGGCGCAGCCGTGGCGGGGAAGGACAACCTCGCCCTGGGCGCTCGTGGCGCGGCCGTCCTTTAAGACGCCCACGATGGGGAAGAGCACCGGCGAGCGGCGGTTCCAAAAGGCGGGGTCGCCCTGCCACAGGTACTCGTTGCCGCCAAGCCCAAGGTTCATGAGCTGGGCGCCCAAAGAGTCGATGCTCGCGCTCACGCTGCCGTCGGTGATCGTTGTGAGTTTCGCCATGTGCTTCTCCCGTTTCTAACGCGCCGTTGGGCTGGTTTTCTGCCACTTGAGTACTGGTTAACACCACTTGCGGACGCGAGCGGGCCTTTTGGGTGCGCAGGCGGTACCGTAGTCAACGTGGGCCATGAGTACCCCATTACTCTAACGCTTGCGCGGCCCGGCGCCTGCCCAAAACGGCGACCGGCGCAACAGGCGGCCCCATTCGTAAGACTCGCGTTGCACACCATGCGCCAACAGGAGGTTTTCGCATGATCATCGAGGAGCTCTCGCACTACGGAATCGCACACACCGACGACATGACCTGGATCGACGTCTCGCCCGCCGTTTTGATCGAGAAGGCAGTCGAGCGCGGTGAGGGCACCCTCGCCAGTACCGGCGCCCTGTGCGTCACGACCGGCCAGTACACCGGTCGCTCGCCCAAGGACCGCTTCGTCGTCGACACGCCCGAGGTCCACGCCAAGATCGCGTGGGGCGAGGTCAACGTCCCCATGGCGCCCGAGGACTACGCCCGTATCAAGTCCGAGGTCATCGCCCACTTCTCTGAGAGGCGCCTCTTCGTCGTGCACGGCATCGCCGGCGCCGACCGCCGCTACTCCCGCAAGTTCTGCGTCATCACCGAGCTCGCGAGCCAGGCGCTCTTTGCCCACCAGATGCTCGTGCGCCCGACGAAGAAAGAGCTCGCCGAGTACGGCCTGGCCGATTTCGTCGTCATGGCCGCCCCCAAGCTCAAGCTCGACCCGGCGACCCACCACACCAACTCCGAGGCCGCCGTCATCATCAACTTCACCGAGAAGGTCATTCTCGTCGTGGGCACCCAGTACTCCGGCGAGATCAAGAAGGCGATCTTCTCGACCATGAACTACCTGCTGCCCGTCGAGGACGGCGTGCTGCCCATGCACTGCTCGTGCAACATGAACCCGGCCTCGCACGGCACCACGGTCTTCTTCGGCCTGTCCGGCACCGGCAAGACCACGCTTTCCGCCGCGCACAACCGCGAGCTCATCGGCGACGACGAGCACGGCTGGGCCGAGGACTCCGTCTTCAACATCGAGGGCGGCTGCTACGCCAAGACCATCAACATCACCGAGGAGAACGAGCCCCAGATCTGGAACGCCATCCGCTTCGGCTCCATCTGCGAGAACGTGGTCATCGACCCCAAGACCCGCGAGGCCGATTACTTCGACGTCTCCTTGACCGAGAACGGCCGCGTGGCCTATCCCGTCGAGTTCATCGACAACGCTGTGCTCAAGGGCAGCGCAAAGCGCACGCCCGACGTCGTGATCTTCCTTACCGCCGATGCCTTTGGCGTGCTGCCCCCGATCTCCAAGCTCGACAAGAACGCCGCGATGTACCACTTCATGACCGGCTTCACCTCTAAGGTCGCCGGTACCGAGCGCGGCGTCAAGGAGCCCCAGCCCACGTTCTCGAGCCTCTTTGGCGAGCCGTTCATGCCGCTTGACCCGATGGTCTACGGCCAGATGCTCGGCGAGAAGATCGAGCACGGCGGTACCCGCGTCTACCTCATCAACACCGGCTGGACCGGCGGCCCCTACGGTGTGGGCGAGCGCATCAAGCTCAAGTACACCCGCAAGATGGTCGAGGCGGCCCAATCCGGCATCATCGACGACTGCGAGTTCGTCCACGACGACCGCTTCAACCTGGATGTTCCCACGGCCTGCCCTTCGGTGCCGACGCAGCTTCTGGACCCCAAGAGCACCTGGGCCAGCCCCGAGGACTACGACGTGTGCGCCGAGAGCCTCGCGGCCATGTTCGTGGACAACGCCGAGAAGCGCCTGCAGTCGATGTCCGACGAGGTTCGCGCTGCCGGCCCGCACCCGCTGGGTAAATAAAGCGCAGGTTAAAGGCATGATATGCTCACCGGCCCGGGCACGTCCCGGGCCGGTTTTTTATGGCGTGGCTAGACGCGTGTGGCAACGATTCCCAGCAGGGGCTTGGGCGTGAACCAGGTGGTCTTTGGGGGCATGAGCTGGGCCTGGTTTGCCATGTCCCAAACAAGCTGCAGCTTGGCGGGGGAGAGGCGCAAGGCGACGGCATCGTCAACGGTGGCCGCCTGCTCGAGCTGGCGCGGGTCTTCGCAGGCCGGCAGGCAGCTGAGGCGCGGGTCTGTCGTTGGGTCTTTGATGCCCAGGGCCGGGGCGAGAACCTTGTCCTGCAGCAGGCGAGAATCGCTTGTGAGCCGCTGCGCGTCACCGAGGGCGATGTCGTGCCAGGCCCGCCCGTCCCAGAGCTTGGCGTGGCGCGGGGCCGGCGCGTCTCCGGTTGAGGGGGCTGCGGACAGCCCAAGGGAGGGGAGCTTCTCGGCTAAGTTCGCGCGGTTCGCCACACTCGTGACCAGGCGCTCGCAGGCCCCAAGGTCAAATGCCTTCTCGCTAAAGAGTGCGACGAGAATGCCGTCACAGGTCGTCGCCGT